>CAKUEI010000142.1 GCA_934646175.1 uncultured Oscillospiraceae bacterium | reverse complement strand
GCATCAACCGTGCAGGGACTTTTTCTGTGCTTTTCTCAGTCCGCCAGGACCTTTTTCAGATGGGCAAAGCGGGGGAGGGAGTGCTCCTTCGGAAGCTCTGGCTCGCCCTGAATGAGGGGCAGCACATAGTCGATAAAGGGCTGCTCCACGCCGTTACCGGCTTCGTTGATCCACTCCCGCGGCACTTTCTTTTCAAAGTTTGCCACGATGTCCAGGGGCTCCAGCACCATATTGCACGCATAAGCGCCGTTTTCCCGAGTGCAGGAGAAGGCCACCATCTTGTCGGTCACACCGCGCACCGCCTGCTCCACCGCCGTGCGGCCGGCCAGATATGCCTCGTCAATGTCGGTTTGGGAGGCCAGATGGGCACCACAGCGCTGCAGCAGGGAAAGCTCGATCCCGCGCACTTTTGCGCCGGTCTTCTGCTTCACGGCGTCCGCCAGACGCACCGCCAGCCCGCCCAGCTGTGCATGGCCGAACCCGTCGGTGGCGGAAGCCTTCGCCTCGGAAACAAAGGTGCCGTCGGCATAGTGGATGCCTTCGGAGACCGCTACCATGCACTTGCCGGTCTTTTCGTAAACGGCGGAAACGTCATTCAGGAAGGTATCCATGTCGAAATCCGTCTCCGGCAGATAGATGAGGTCGGGCCCGCATCCGGTCAGGGAAGCCAGCGCGGCGGAACCGGCCAGCCAGCCCGCATGACGGCCCATAATCTCGATCACGGTGACCATGCCCGTATCGTAAACGTGCGCGTCCTGCCACACCTCGGCACAGGTGGTGGCAATGTACTTTGCCGCGGAGGGGAATCCGGGGCAGTGGTCCGTGCCGTTCAAGTCGTTGTCGATGGTCTTGGGAACGCCCATGATACGGCATTCATAGCCCACCTTCTGCATATACTTGGAGATCTTGTTGCAGGTGTCCATAGAGTCGTTGCCGCCGTTATAGAAGAAATAGCGGACGTTGTGCTTCTGAAATACCTCCAGAATACGCCGGTAGTCGGTGTCGTCCACATCGGGGTCCGCCAGCTTATAGCGGCAGGAGCCCAGGGCGGAGGAGGGGGTGTACTTCAAAAGCTCCAGCTCTGCGGGGTCTTCCTTGCTCATATCATAAAGCTGATCGGCAAGAATGCCCTTGATCCCGTGGGCCGCGCCCAGCACCTGGGTCACGCAGGGGGTATGCAGAGCCGTTTCGATCACTCCGAGGGCGCTGGCGTTGATGACCGCCGTAGGGCCGCCGGACTGACCGATGATACATGCACCTTTCAATTCACTCATTAGGGATATCCTCCATTCGAAACGAATTTCAGAAATATCATAGCATGGACGCTTGCAATTATCAATCGCAACTGGTAAAATTCATAATATCATCATACCGTAAAGGAGACGAACATCATGCCATTGGTCACATCAACCGAAATGTTCAAAAAGGCATACGAGGGTGGCTACGCCATCGGCGCGTTCAACGTCAACAATATGGAGATCGTGCAGGGCATCACCGAGGCCTGCCAGGAAGAGCACGC
>CAKUEI010000141.1 GCA_934646175.1 uncultured Oscillospiraceae bacterium | reverse complement strand
ACTTACCAAGTGGGCCGTGGTGGCCTGTGACCAGTATACCTCCCAGCCCGAATATTGGGAGCGGGTGGAGCGTTTCGTGGGCACTGCGCCGTCTTCGCTCCGCCTTGTCCTGCCGGAAGGCTGCCTGGACGGCCCAGACGTGGAAAACGACATTACGGAGATCAACACCACCATGACCCGCTATCTCCGCGGGGGGCAGTTTCGCGCGCTGCCGGACGCGCTCATTTATGTAGAGCGCACGCTGGCGGGGGGCGCCGTCCGCCGCGGCCTTGTGGGCGCGGTGGATCTGGAGGAATATGACTATGAAGAGGAAAGCGGTGGCCTGATCCGCGCCACGGAGGGAACGGTGCTCTCCCGCATTCCACCCCGGGTGGCCGTGCGGAAAAATGCCCCCATCGAGCTTCCTCATGTCATGCTGCTGTTTGACGATCGGGAGGGGTGCCTGCTGCCCCATCTCACCGGCGAGGTGGAGCAGATGGAAAAGCTCTACGACTTTGATCTCATGGAGGAAAGTGGACACCTCACCGGCTGGTTGCTTACCGAGGAGCAGAAGCGCCATGTAGCCGCATCCCTCTGCCGCCTGAAGGGGACGGGGGAGGACGCCATGCTCTTCGCGGTAGGGGACGGGAACCACTCCCTCGCCACGGCCAAGGAGTGCTATGAGCGGCAGAAACGCCTGACCCCACCGGAGAAATGGGCGGAGCTGCCCTCCCGCTGGGCGCTGGCGGAGATCTGTAACCTCCACGATCATTCGCTGCAGTTTGCCCCAATTCACCGGGTGGTGTTTGACGTGCAGCCGGAAGAGCTGCTGCGGGCGTTCCGGGAAAGCCTTCCCCCAGTGGAAGAGGGGGAGGGAACGCCGTTTCCTTATCAGTTCGGCGAAACGGTGGGCACCCTGCACGGGCTTTTGCCGCCCCATGTTCTTCCGGTGGCGGCACTCCAGAATTTCCTGGATGACTATCTGGCCCAAAACGGCGGGCGGGTGGACTACATCCACGGGGAAGAGACGGCGCGCCGGCTGGCCCGCCGTGCCCGCACCGTTGCGTTTTTCCTCCCGGCGCTGGATAAATACCAGCTGTTTCCCGCCATCCGCGCGGGCGGAACGCTGCCGCGAAAGACCTTTTCTGTGGGGCAGGCCCAGGATAAACGCTTTTATCTGGAGGCGCGGAAAATTCGCTGAACGAAAGGAGAGAGAATATGGATTCCATGACTGTGTATGCCAACGCCAAGATCAATCTGGCGCTGGACGTGCTGTCCAAACGGGAGGATGGCTATCACAACATGCGGATGGTCATGCAGTCCGTCTCTCTTCATGATACCCTGACCTTGCAGTTTGCTGGGGAGGGCCTTCAGGTGAAAACCGCTGCCCGGTACCTTCCCTCCGACGACCGGAATCTGGCCGCGAAGGCAGCTCGGTTCTACTGGAAGGAGAGCGGCATTCCGGAAGAGCCCCTCACCATCCTGCTGGAAAAGCGCATCCCCGTCTGCGCCGGAACCGCCGGAGGCAGCAGCGATGCTGCCGCCGTCCTCC
>CAKUEI010000140.1 GCA_934646175.1 uncultured Oscillospiraceae bacterium | reverse complement strand
CGCCTTCTCCGCCCGGAATGGGTACCCCCCCTCAGTGCGCGAGATTGGCGAAGCCGTCGGTCTCAAGTCCCCCTCCACCGTGCATTTTCACTTGAAGGGGCTGGAGGCCCAGGGCCTCATCACCAAGGCGGAAGGCAAGACCCGCGCCATCACCGTCGCCGGCGGGCCGGTGGCGGAGGCGGCCAATCCCGCCGACAAGGTCCCTCTGGTGGGCAGCGTGGCTGCCGGCTCCCCCATTCTGGCGGAGGAGTGCATCGAGGAATACCTGACCTTTGACACCGGCGGCCTCACCGGTGAGCATTTCGCCCTTCGCGTCCGGGGGGAGTCCATGCTGTACGCCGGCATTCTCCCCGGCGACATCGTAGTGGTCCACCGGCGGCAGGACTGCCGCAGCGGCGATATCGTAGTGGCCCTTTTTGAGGACGAAGCCACGGTGAAGACCCTCCGCCGCAAGGGCGGCCACACCTGGCTCATGCCGGAAAACCCGGAATATGAGCCCATCGACGGCACAAACGCTCAGATCCTGGGCAAAGTCATCGCCGTTCTCCGCCGGTACGACGACTAAATCCATAAAATTTGGGCAGGCTTCGCGCCTGCCCTTGTTTTTTGCGTTTTCCCGTGTTAAAATAATCGGGTGCAGGTGCGGACAAGCCGCCTGTACCCGCGGCAGGCCGGGTCTTTTCCCCCGCTTTGCCGTCATTTTATGCGAAAAAGGATGTGAGACGACCGTGGTAGACCGAAGTACGTACTTGGAGGGAAACGATCCGGTTCATGAACGTCAGCGGAGCACGGCCACCGGCCGTCTCCGCGTCTGATCGCGCCGCATCCCGGCGCTTATCGGTAATTCGTTCATGCGCACCACAAAGCTCCGCATCCTCCATGCGGCAGGCTCTGTGGTGTTTTGTTTCTTCTCCCCAGTGCGCCAAACCGAACTGGAAGGAGAGTGAATCCCATGGAAAAATTCGATACCCAGCACCTGCTGGACCTGGCCCAGCAGAAGCAGTTCCGCAAACTGAAGGAGATCCTGGTGAAGGAAAATGAGGTGGACATCGCCACCTTCCTCACCGAGCTGGATGAAGAGCGCAAGGTGGCCGTCTTCCGCCTGCTGCCCAAGGATCTGGCCAGCGATGTCTTCGCCTGTCTGGAAGTCGACCAGCAGCAAGTCATCATCAACAGCATCACCGATAAAGAGTTGGGCGCCATCATCGACGATCTGTACGTGGATGACGCGGTGGACATGCTGGAAGAACTGCCCGCCAACGTGGTGCGCCGCGTGCTGAAAAATGCCGGCAGCGACACCCGCCAGCTCATCAACCAATTCCTGCAGTACCCGGAAAATTCCGCCGGCAGCATCATGACGGCGGAGTATATCAGCCTGAAAAAATCCATGACGGTGGAGCAGGCGTTTCAGTTCATCCGCACCCACGCCGTGGACACCGAGACCATCTACACCTGCTATGTCACCGATTCCACCCGCCGGCTGGAGGGTGTGGTCACCGTCAAGGATCTGCTCCTCAGCCCCTATGCGGAAAAGATTGAGAACCTGATGGACACCCATGTCATCAAGGCAACCACCACAGAAGA
>CAKUEI010000139.1 GCA_934646175.1 uncultured Oscillospiraceae bacterium | reverse complement strand
CATTCGCAGGTGCAGTATGTGGTGGCCCACGGCATCTCCAGTATGGTGGAGGGCAAGAAGGTCATCATCGGCAGTGCCCACTTTGTCTTTGAAGACGAGGGCTGCCGTATCCCGGAGGGAGAACAGGCAAAATTTGACGCGCTGCCCGCTGCGTATTCCCGCCTGTATCTCTGCATGGCCGGGGAACTGGCGGCGGTCATCTGTATCCACGATCCCCTGCGCAGGGAGGCGCGGGAGGCGGTAAGGGCGCTGCACGAGAGCGGCTTTACCAATGTGGTGATGATGACTGGCGACAACCGCCGCACGGCGGAGGCCGTTGCCGCCGAGGTGGGCGTGGATGCCGTGTACGCCGAGGTGCTGCCGGAGGACAAGGCCGCGTTTATCCGTCAGGAAAAGGGAAAGGGCCACACCGTTATCATGGTGGGTGACGGTGTGAACGATTCCCCCGCCCTCTCCGAAGCGGATGCGGGCATCGCCATCTCCACCGGAGCAGCCATCGCCCGGGAGATCGCCGACATCACCGTTGCCTCGGAGGATCTCTTTGCGCTGGTCACGCTGCGCAGGCTCAGCGAGGCACTGATGGAGCGCATCCACGGCAACTACCGCTTCATTGTGGGCTTCAACCTGACGCTGATCGCACTGGGCGTGGCGGGGGTACTGCCGCCGACCACCTCGGCGCTGCTGCACAATGGGTCCACGCTGGGCATCAGTCTGAGGAATATGACCGACCTGCTGGACAAAGAAGAAAATACCCGAAAATAAATAAGCAAGCAAGCGCAGGAGCAGAGAAGCGGCAATTTGCTTCTCTGCTCCTTACACACTGTGCGTTCAGCGTTAAGAGGCGGATAAACGCGGAGCATAACAAAGCCCGTATCAGTTTAACTGGTACGGGCTTTGTTGAATAATATTCCCGCACATCCCGTCCGCCGAGATTCACGCTGCCAGACTGCACGCCCCAGAGCCGTGCTATGAGATTGCAGAGGGTTGTTTTTCCGCTTCCGGAGTGGCCGACGATGGCCACAGTGGTTTTCTCCGGGATGGTCAACGACATATCCTGCAGGATGGGCTTGCTGCCATAGGAGAAATCTACATGGTGAAGTTCAATGTCCTACCGCTCCGGCGTCAGGTCTTCGCCATCAATGTCTATAGGTTCTACGTTAAAAATGACGTTCGCCTTGTCTACGCCGATGTCAATGGAGCGGAACAGGGAGGAAAAGCTTCCGGCGCTGTCCAGCTGCTCAAAGAGAATGAACGAGCAGATCAGCATCAAAAGGCAGTTTGTCAGCTCCATGGTGCCGCCGAAGTAAAAGACGATGGCAGCGGCGCAGACGGCAATGCCGGTGAGCTTGTTGACGATGAACTGCGCCAGCATATAAAGAACCGAGGGAATTTCCATGGCAAAAGACGCGTTCCTCGCCTCCTCCACGGCACTGTGGACCTGCGTTGCGGAATCGTGGGTCAGGTCAAAATTCTTGACCTCGGAAATGCCCTGCACATATTCCAGCACCTTGGACACAAGCCGCTCATCGGCATTGAACTTCTGCTGGGCAAGGGTCTGCTCCGCTCGCTGCATGGCGGCATTGACGGCGAAAAACAATACCAGACCTGCCAGCGTGATCAGCCCCATGCGCCAGTCGAACAGGAACATCATGACCGCGATGATGCCGGAGGTCAGAAAGCCGCGGGTCGTGACCATTACCACGCGGGTAGCCACATT
>CAKUEI010000138.1 GCA_934646175.1 uncultured Oscillospiraceae bacterium | reverse complement strand
AGTCCAGCAAATCTTTCGCCTTGGTATAGTTAAAGACCGGGCCTTCCAGGCAGACGTAGGTCTCGTTGATTTTGCAATGGCCGCACTTGCCCACGGCACAGGACATTTTCCGCTCGAAGGACACCCAGATCTTCTCAATATCCGCGCCGTTGTTCATGCACTCCTGCGCCGAGAAGCGCATCATGGGAGGCGGACCAACGATGACGATGTTATAGTCCTCGAAGGAGGAGATGGGTACTTCCTTGATGTAGCCCGTTACAAAGCCCTTGTGGAACCCGGGGGCTTCGGTGTTGTCCAAGCAGTACCAGGTGTTGAACCGGGTGCGGAACTTCTCCAGCTCGTCGGTGAAGAGGACGCAGCTGGGGTCCTTGAAGCCAGCGATCAGGTTCACCGACTTACACTGATCGGGGTGGTTATAGAAGTAATTCAACGTGGTACGCACAGGCGCCATGCCGGTACCGCCGCAGATCACCAGCAAATCCTTACCCTTGAACTTGTCGATGGGGAAGGCGTTGCCGTAAGGCCCGCGCATGAACAGGTTCTGCCCCGGGGCCAGGCCGAAGATGCCCTCGGTCAGGCGGCCCACCTTCCGGATGGTGAACTCCACATAGTCATCGTCCTTACCGCTGACAGAGATGGGAGCCTCACCCACCTTGGGAATGGACAGCATAAAGAACTGGCCATGAGCGACCTCAC
The DNA here is from genome assembly GCA_934646175.1 of uncultured Oscillospiraceae bacterium. Classification (GTDB taxonomy): domain Bacteria; phylum Bacillota; class Clostridia; order Oscillospirales; family Oscillospiraceae; genus CAKUEI01. The sequence continues at coordinate 1,065 of CAKUEI010000138.1, read as the reverse complement.
CGGTATACTCCACGCGGAAGGTGTACTCCGCCTTGGTCTCCTTCATGATCTGCAGGACCTTGTGGGGCTTGGGAAGCATGATGTTTTCCATTATTCCACGTCCTCCTTTCCGGCCTTGGCCTTTTCCAGCTCGTCACGGAAGCGGTTGATGGTGAGCAGGAAGTCGATCTCCTTCGGGCAGCGCTGGATGCACCGGCCGCAGCCCACGCACATGTTTTCGCCGCACTGGAACCGCTGGTTGTAGTCATAGACCTTGTGGAGGGTCTTGAAGCGCATGTTGGCCCCCGGCGTTTTCCGGGCCCGGGCGCCGCCTGCGGTGCGGGTGAAGCTGTCCAGCATGCAGGAGGACCACACTCTGCGGCGTTCGCCATCCTTGCTCATCTCGTCATAGATCACATCCACCGTGTCGAAGCAAGCGCAGGTGGGGCACACGGTGTTGCAGCCGCCGCAGCTGATGCACGCCTCGTCGTAATCCGCCCAGAAGGGGAGATTGCTGGCAAGCTTCAGCTCTTCCCTATCCCGAATCTCAGGGATATGGGCCTCCCGTTCGTTTTTCTCCACGAAGCGGGGGGTGAAGTCGGCGGTGGGCAGCTTGGAGAAGGCGGGGAGGAACAGAGGGTCCTTCACCTCGACCTTACAGCCATTCTCCTCCAGCCGAACGGCGAAGCTGTAGTCCTCCGCCTTGTTGGAGCCCATGGAGACGCAGTAGCAGTTCTCAAAGCTTCCCGAGCACTCCAGCAGCACCATCTTCACTTTATCCCGCAGGCGCTTGTAGTAAAGGTCCGCGTGGTTGCCGTTTTTCAGGAAAATATTGTCCAGACGGCGGATGGCGTTGATGTCGCAGGGATGGGCAAAAATGAGAATGCCCCGCTCATCCTGCATCTGGCTTTCCGTGCTGTCTTCCTCGGTGAAGTACAGCATGGTCTGCATGACAGGATAGTAGACCTCCTTGGCAGAGAAATCGGACTGACGGTCAGAAACGATCTCCTTCACGGACGTGATCTCGCCATAACGGACAATTTCCTTCCCGTTCCGGCCCTTTTTGCCCGTGAGCCGCGGCGCATA
>CAKUEI010000137.1 GCA_934646175.1 uncultured Oscillospiraceae bacterium | reverse complement strand
ATATTCGGGAGCATGGACTCGTCCTCTTTCGGCAGAAAACGCCGGGGTGACGGGTTATAATCGCAATATCTCCGATTTCGGGGGTGTTGCGATTTTTTTATGCGGCGATCGCCGCGGAAGGAGGAACCACCATGGCGCTGAGTTGTGTGGGAGAACAGAGAACGCTGACCCTTTCCGTCACCGGCGAGGTGGATCACCACAGTGCGAAACGGATCATGGAAGAGACCGACCGCCTGATGGAGGAACGGCTGCCCAGAGCGGTGACCGTGGACCTCTCCGGCGTTACGTTTATGGACAGCTCCGGCATTGCGGTGCTGCTGCGGATCTATAAGCGGGTAAGCGCGCTGGGAGGGGTCGTCGCTGTAAAAGGTGCGCCGGTGCAGGCCCTGCGGGTGCTGAAAACAGCGGGACTTCACAAGCTGCTCTCTTTTGTGGAATAAGGAAAAGGGGAGGATACATAGATGAAAGCAAAAGCGGAAAATGCGATCGTGGTGGAGCTGCTCAGCCGCTCCTGCAACGAGGGCTTTGCCCGGAACGCGGCGGCTCTGTTCGCCGCCCAGCTGGACCCCACGTTGGACGAGCTGGGGGATGTGAAAACGGCGGTGTCCGAAGCGGTGACCAACGCCATCGTCCACGCCTATCCGGAGGAGCTGGGCCGCATCCGGATGAAGCTGCGCCTTTATCCGGGCCGGGTGCTGGAGATCACGGTGCAGGACTGGGGCGTGGGCATTCCGGACGTGGAAAAGGCCCGGGAGCCGTTGTTCACCACCGGCAATGAGGAGCGCTCCGGCATGGGCTTTACCATTATGGAGAGCTTTATGGATACTCTGAAGGTACGCTCCGTGTCCGGCAAGGGCACCACGGTGACCATGCGGAAAAAGATTTCCAGCCGCCTGGGGGCAAAGACATGACTGCCGCCTCCAACGCGGAGCTGCTGGCGGCGGCCCGGGCGGGCGATAACGATGCCTGTGCCCGGGTGTTAGAGGAAAACGCGGGATTGATCTGGAGCATCGTCCGGCGGTACTACGGCCGGGGCGTGGACGGGGACGACCTTTACCAGCTGGGCTGCCTGGGCTTTCTGAAGGCGGTGCGGGGGTACGACCCGGCTTACGGCACCTGCTTTTCCACCTACGCAGTGCCCAAGATCGCCGGGGAGATCCGCCGCTTTCTGCGGGACGACGGCACGGTGAAGGTAAGCCGCGGCCTGAAGGAGCAGTCCTGCGCCGTGCTCCGGGCCCGAGAGAAGCTGCAAAGCGAATTGGGCCGGGAGCCGGTGCTGTCCGAGCTTTCCTGTGCCACCGGCCTTTCCCCGGAGGAAATCGCTGCGGCAGAGGGGGCAGGGGCCTCTGCCCTTTCTCTGCAAATGGAGGCGGGGGAGGGACTTACACTGGAGGGGATGCTGGGCACCGACGGGCCGGAGGACGCGGTGGTGGAAAAGCTGAGTCTGCGCGCCGCCATCGACCAACTGCCGGAGCGGGAGCGGAAGGTCATCCTCCTCCGGTTTTACAAGACCCTCACCCAGGAGCAGTGCGCCCGCATCCTGAAGGTATCGCAGGTGCAGATCTCACGGCTGGAGCGGCGGGCGGTGGACCGCCTGCGGGAGATCTTGACCGCCTGAGGCGGTTTGACTTTTTCCTCCGTCTGGGTTACACTGTTCGGAGACCGAAAAAGGAGCTTAAGTGCCGTGAACGATGAGATTTATCTGCCTACGCTGGAATTCTGGCTGCACGAAAACGAATGGAGCGGAAGCCGAAAAAACCTGCGCTACTGGAT
>CAKUEI010000136.1 GCA_934646175.1 uncultured Oscillospiraceae bacterium | reverse complement strand
TCGATGACCTTTGCGGCGGACATCACGGCGACAGCTTCATCATAAGTGATCTTGCTGGCGTCGGTGAAGTCCTTGGCACCGGCGCTGACAGTGACCAGAGACATGGTCATCACCAGAGCCAGAACCAGAGAAAGGAACTTCTTCATGGGGTTTCCTCCTTTTAGATTCTCCCTTAGCGGGAGTTGATTTTACAAAGCTGGCTCCCCGTTCCGGCCCCGATTTACATATCGTGGCTAGCCTACCCAATATCTGAACCGGGGTATCTTCCGGGTCCCCCGCTTTGCAAGGCCCACTTTAGCAGTCTATTTTGTGGTTGTAAACGGTTTTGGACATTCTGTAACAAGAGAGTAAAATAGCCGGTTTTTTGTTAAAAAACGTGTAATCAATGAACGAATAGTTGTGATTTTCACTTTTTTAATTTTTAGCCTTCCGCAGGCAGCCGATAGCGTTTTCCGTCCCGGACAAGCTCCCCGCGTTTCACCATGCCTTGGAGAATATGTGTTGCCTGATGAGGCGCAACGTGCAGAAGCTGCATAAAGTCCTGCCGGCTGCCGATACCATGTTCAGAAAGGTAGGCACGTATGGTGTCCAGTTGATTTTCCGGCGCTACTACGCTGCCCTGCGGATAATAACGGACGCCTACCTTCACTAGCTTTCCGTCATCCACCATGCGGTCCAGATAGGACCATGCGGTTTTCCCCGAAACATGCAGGAGCTGGATCACATCTTCACGCACCAGATAACCCAACTCCTCCGCTCGCTGCAGCAACGCGCTGTCTACCTGACGAGCATGCGTCCACGCGGTGAGGATTCGCAGGCTGAATCCCTCTAGCCCACCACGGATCATGGCGGTACGGCACAGTACCGACAGGCGGGCCTGGTCCATCGGGCGGCCCGTGGTCGGCGCTATAAACACCTGCGGTTCATTCAGAGATTTCTGACGCTCCCAAGCTTCTCCCAACAATCGATGCATCCGGGTTCCCATATCTATATTGCGGCCGGGAAGATGGATGCTGCCCTTTTCCATATCGATTTGATCCCATGTCAGTGCTGCAATTTCCCCCGGCTGCATCCCCAGCTTCCAGCACATCCAGATGGCAAGGCCAGCCGCAGAACTTCCCTCCTGCTGCACGATCCGCCAAAGCGTGTATTCCGTTTCATCCTCTGACATCTGAGGTATTGCAGCCGTTTGCGATTTGTTCTTCCGCAGGGCCGCGGCAAAGGTCGCCCGTAAACTGGATACAGTCATACCGCTGACCCTGGCAGCATAGGCCCAGCCTTTTTCTTCTATCTGCTGCAGTATCCAGTCCCGGCGCAGGTCTTTTAATGCTACATTCTGTCCCTCACTATCTAAGGCATTTTTCGCCAGCCGAGAAACATTTTCCAATGTCATGGGCTTTTTGCCCCGGTCCGCAATAACTACGCGCGGCGATACTGCACTGTAATTCTTATAGCGGTCCGCAAGACACTTTGCTGTACTTTCTTCGATAGGAACCGTTCGATCTGGCAAAATGAGATTTCCGGTCTCAAAGTCTACTTGATCCCATGTAAGCTCATTCAGCTCTTTACGGCCCAAACCATGAAGCCACGCCAAGCGGAGGATCATGCCCTCCGGGCTATTCGAATACCGCTCCAGAATACGCCGCATTGCTGCGTCATCCGGCCGCTTGGTCTCGTCCGACACCATAAAAATACCTCCCACCGCACCAGAATCGGCGTTGTTTTGCACCGATCATGCAGGGGGCAGGAGACACATTTACAAAATTGTGCTTTTGTAAAT
>CAKUEI010000135.1 GCA_934646175.1 uncultured Oscillospiraceae bacterium | reverse complement strand
GCCGTCCTCTGGGCATAGGTCAGCGACCGGCATAGGATCAGATAATAGGTCATAAGGAAAACACTCCCCTCGTGCCATCCTATGCACAAGGGGAGTGTTTGCTTATTTATTTCTCTTCCAGCAGGCAGACCGCATGGGCCGCCATGCCCTCGCCCCGGCCGGTGAAGCCGAGGCCCTCTTCCGTGGTGGCTTTGATGTTGACCCGCTCCTGCGGGACGCCCATGGCAAGGGCAAGGTTCCGCCGCATTTCCGGGATGAAACCGGCCAGCTTCGGCTTTTGAGCCAGAATGGTGGCGTCCACATTGCCAACGGTGAAGCTCCGCTTGTGAAGCTGCTCCATCACCGCGCCCAGCAGCTTCATGCTGGACGCACCGGCGTAAGCCTCGTCCGTATCCGGGAACCATTTCCCGATGTCCCCCAGCCCGGCGGCGCCCAGCAGGGCGTCCATCACCGCGTGGGTGAGCACATCGGCATCGGAATGCCCCAGCAGTCCTCGGTCAAAAGGAACGATCACGCCGCCTAAGATCAGCGCTCTGCCTGGGGCCAGCCGGTGTACGTCATAGCCGTGTCCGATCCTCATGTTATGCCCTCCCCTGCAAAATGCCGTCCGCCAGTAAAAGGTCGGCCGGTGTGGTAATCTTGATGTTGCAGTCGTCCCCCGGCACCAGACAGACGGTAGCCCCCAGCCGCTCCACGGCAGAGCAGTCGTCCGTAATGGATGCCTTATCCTCCTGCGCCTTTTGCAGCGCGCCGCGAAGCAAGTCCCCATCGAAGATCTGCGGCGTCTGGACGGCGAACAGCTCCGCGCGGTTCGGCGTTTCTGTGACGATGCCGTTCACCGCCCGCTTGATGGTATCCTTGACCGGGACCGCCGGTGCAGCCGCGCCCTTTTCGATGGCGGCGTCCAGCACCGTCTCCACCAGTTCCGGTGTCACGAAGGGCCGTGCCCCGTCGTGAACGGCGATGAACTTCGCCTCAGGGTCCACCTCACGCACCCCGAAATAAACAGACTCCGTCCGGCTCTTGCCGCCGCGGATGACCTTGCGGACCTTTTCCAGCCCAAAGTCCCGGCACAGCTGGCTGACGGTGGTCAGAAGATCTTCCCGGGTCACCACGATGATCTCGTTCACCCGGGGGCAGGCGGACAACGCGGTCAGAGTATGCACCAGAACGGGAGCCTTCCCCAGGGGCAGCAGGATCTTGTCCGCCCCCTCCATCCGGGTCGAGCTGCCGGCGGCCGCCACGACCACGGAGCAATTTCCCTTTGTGCCGCCCTTTCCGTGAAGCAAATTGCTCAGTAAACCGGCCATAATGCGTCGTTCCTCCTCAAAAAAGGAGCCTTTCGGCTCCTTTCTGCGTCTTTTCAGGCCAAAGCCTTGTTGATGCGGTCCTCCATCACCTCATAGCTGCTGCTTTCCGAAAGGACCAGTTCGGAGATCAGGATCTGCTTGGCAGAGTGCAGCATTTTCCGCTCGCCGGTGGACAAGCCTCGGGAGAAGTCGCGCTTCATCAGGCTTTTGACCACCCGGGCGACCTCGATCAGATCGCCGCTTTTGATGCGGGCCATATTTTCGCGGTAGCGGCGGTTCCAATTCTGGTCCACCTCCACCTCGATGGAGGGAATGGCGGCGATGATCTTTTCCGCCTCTTCCCGGTTGATGACGGCGCGCACGCCGATCTCCCGGCTGCTCTCTACAGGGATCATGACCAACATGGAGCCTACCGGAAGCTTCAGGATGTAATAATCCCGGACAACGCCGTTTACTTTTTTCTGCACAATACTGTCGACAACACCAGCGC
>CAKUEI010000134.1 GCA_934646175.1 uncultured Oscillospiraceae bacterium | reverse complement strand
GCCCTGCCCTGCGCCACCCAGAATGAGTTGGACGGCGAAAGCGCGGAAGCCCTGATCAAAAACGGCTGCTTTGCCGTGGCGGAGGGCGCCAACATGCCCTCCACGCCGGAGGCCATTGCCGCTTTCCAGAAGGCGGGCGTCCTCTTCGGCCCCGCCAAGGCGGCCAACGCAGGCGGCGTCGCCACCTCCGGTCTGGAAATGAGTCAGAACAGTCAGCGCCTCTCCTGGACCTTTGAAGAGGTGGACGCCAAGCTGCATGACATCATGAAGAACATCTACCATAACTGCGCCTCCGCCGCCAAGCAGTACGGCATGGAGGGCAACCTGGTGGCCGGTGCCAACATCGCCGGTTTCCTCAAAGTGGCCGATGCCATGCTCTGGCAGGGAATTTCGTACTAAATAAACTGCTCTCCTTCTCCTTTTCATAAGAAAATGCGCGGTCGGTTTGGCCGCGCATTTTCCATGTTCTTTCTTGAATCTTCCCTTTATCTATGATACGATGCTGAAACTGATTGTACTGCTGTAAGGTGGCATCATGACACATTCGGAGTTATGGCATCTTTTCTGTATTCATTCGGGCACAGACTCTTCCACTCCCTATGAAGCATGGCCCTTCTGCGTACTGGAGAAATTTAAACTGGTCTATCCGTCGTCCCACTCCGCAGAGATTCCGTGAAACCTCCCCTTGCCTTTTCTGATACCGGAATGATATAATAAGGAGAAATCGCCGCCTTTGGCGGCCAACGGATCCCCCCTCTCCCGCGGTTTTCCCCGGGAAGCGATATTGATCAATCATAAAGGAGCGAATCAAAAATGGCAGATCTTACCCCCACCCCTCATAACGCGGCAAAGAAAGGCGACATTGCCAAGACCGTCCTCATGCCCGGCGATCCCCTCCGCGCCAAATACGTGGCGGAGCATTTCCTCACCGACGCAGTCCTCTTCAACGATATCCGCGGGATGTACGGCTACACCGGCTATTATAAGGGTGTCCGTGTTTCCGTCATGGGTAGCGGCATGGGTGTCCCCTCCATCTGCCTTTACACCCACGAGCTGTATAACTTCTACGACGTGGACAACATCATCCGCATCGGCACTGCCGGTTCCATTCAGGACGATATCCATGTGGGCGACCTGTGCTTCGCCATCGGTGCCAACACTGCCTCCAACTATGCCTATCATCTGGAACTGAACGGTCACTATGCCCCCACCTGCAGCTTCGAACTGCTGCGCAAGGCCGTCGAGGCCGCTGAGGCGCGCGGTTACTCCTATCACGTGGGCAACTGCGTCACCTCCGACGCGTTCTATGAGCAGCACTCCAACGCCCGCAAGTGGCAGGGTATGGGTGCCATGTGTCTGGAGATGGAAGCCGCCGGTCTGTACACCAACGCCGCCGTGGCCGGGAAGCGCGCTCTGGCCATCCTCACCATTTCCGACCACGTCCTCACCGGCGAGGACGTCCCCTACGAAGCCCGCGTGGCCTTCACCAAGATGATGGAGGTCGCTCTGGACACCGCCATCGCCTTCCCCGCCGAATAAGCGGCGCACCTCTCCGCAATTTTCCCGGCCGTCTGCCTTATGGCAGGCGGCCGGGTTTCTTTTTCCGTCCCGGCGCGGGCACCACGCCCAGCGCCGCCATGGCTCCCAGATAAAGAACCACGCCAAACCCCGCGCATGCTGCCGCCGATCGCCCGGCGCTCAGGCCGTACCCAGGCAGGACTTTGAACAGTAGGTTCACCGTAAGCCCCGATAGTGCCGCAGAAAGCCCCGGCGCCGCCGCCCAGCGGAACCACTCCGTCTCCAGTCCGGTCTTTCGCTTTACGGCGGTCACCGTCAGC
>CAKUEI010000133.1 GCA_934646175.1 uncultured Oscillospiraceae bacterium | reverse complement strand
GCCGTGGTGCGGGACGGTTTGCGCTACGGCCTGCCGCCCATGGTGCAGTCCAGCATCAGCGCCTTGGGCAGTCTGGTGTTGCAGGACTTCATGAACCGCTTCGGAACGGATACCGTTACCGCCATCACAACGGCCTACCGCATCGACACGCTGATCCTGCTGCCCATCGTGAACCTCGGTTCCGGTATTTCCACGGTCACGGCTCATAGTCATGGCGCAGGAGATACGATACGCACCCGCAAAACCCTCTCTGCCGGCACAATACTGACTCTGGTGGTGTCTGCGTTCCTGACGGGTCTCGTGATCCCGACAGGCGGAAAGATCATTGCGCTTTTCGGCGCCGGGACCGCTGCGGTGGCGATCGGAAGCGCCTTTTTCCACCGCATTGCATTCTTCTATCCGATTTTCGGTCTGACCACGGCATTCCGCGGCTATCTGGAGGGCAGGGGAGACCTGGTGTACTCCAGCGTTGCGGGACTGGTCTCTCTGGCTATCCGCATCATCGCCTCCTACGCAATGGCTCCGCATTTTGGAAATATGACCATCGCTTATGCGGAAATGGTTTCGTGGGTGTGGCTGCTGGTCATGTACCTGTTTCGCTTGGCAGCCAAAAAAGACGATGCTCTATGAGTACGGCCCTCTAACCGCACCGATTTCTTTATAACAACAGGCTCGGACAGCATTTGTCCGAGCCTGTTGCTTGTCGGTTTATGGGAAGCTCAGTCTTTATCCTGCGGCAGCACAATGTTCAGGAGAATGGCCAGCAGAGCGGCGGGGACGATGCCGGAGCCACCGAAGAAGCCGATGCCCCCAGGGATCAGGCTCAGGCCGATAGCCGTCACCACTACGCCGGTGACCACCGGTGGGAAGAACCGGCGCAGGGGCTTGATGAGGAAGCCCAGCACCATTTCCCACACGCCGCCGATGAGGGACGCGCCCATCACCGCGCCGTAGGCGTAAATACCGGCCTCCAGATTGGTGGTGATGGCCCCGGCGATGATGCCCGCCATCATGCTGACGGCGATGGCCTTGTTGACGCCGATGAAGCCGGAGGAGGTGCCCATGACGATGGGCAGCCGCCCGCCGATGGGACCGAGGGGATGAAGCTGAAGGAAGGTAACGATACCGGCGATGAGCATGGCGTTTTGCAGCAGGGAGACCCGCAGGGCTTCATAGCCAGCGTCTACCGTGATGCCGCAGACGGCCATCCGGATCAAAAGAGGAGGGACAGATTGCCTACGAACATGGCCAGAACGTGTTGCAAGCCCAGAGGGATCGCCTGTCGAAGGGGGAGACGACCATCCGGATCATAGGGGGGTGGCGAACTTGGCTTCGGCACCGGGGGTTTTCATAAAACGGTTCCTCTTGACACGTAATCGATTTCTACGAAAGCGCGTTATCATTACAATAGATCACCTTGTAGAAAGTCAATGAATGATCTTGCAAAAGGTCGATGCTGATTGTTTCGCTTTCACAGTTGAAATGGTTCGCTGACTATGTTACACTTGGCGGCGCAACCATGAAAAGGAGGCGGGAGACATGAAAACGGCACAGGCGGACCTCACAACTGGCCCGCTGGGGAAGCAGATCTTCCGATTCAGCATTCCTCTGATCTTCTCCAACCTGTTACAGGTGTTATTCAATATGGCGGACGTGGCTGTGGTCGGCCGGTTCGCGGGCTCCACAGCGTTGGGGGCGGTTGGCTCCACCACCATTTTCGTGTCCCTGTTTACCGGCTTCCTCATCGGACTGTCCAGCGGCGTCAACGTACTGGTGGCGCACCATTTCGGAGCCGACGATCAAAAGAACCTCTCAGACACCGTTCACTCGGCGGCGCTGACCTGTGCGGCGGCGGGACTGGTGCTGTTGGGGATCGGCTGCGGCTTTGCAGGTGGTATTCTCAGAGCACTGAACACCAAACCGGAGCTGATGGACGGCGCCGTGCTGTACCTGCGCATCTACTGCCTGGGTATGCCCGCGCTGGCGGTCTATAACTTTGGCAACGCCGTGTTCTCCGCGGTGGGTGATACCCGCCGCCCTCT
>CAKUEI010000132.1 GCA_934646175.1 uncultured Oscillospiraceae bacterium | reverse complement strand
GGCCGGGGCCGTCCACATAGCTTGAGACGTTCAGGCGCTTGAATTCCTCGAAGAAAGCGGGCTGCCATGCCTCGGCCATCTGGCCGGCATGATGGTCGGCCCAGAATGCGGCCACGGACTTGGTGTACTCCACGTCCTCGGGGGAGATGGCCTGCATCTCGGTGTCTTCCGTGGGGTTATGCCACAGACCGTCATCTTCCATATGCCATCGACCGGATTCCACTTCGTCCACGATCCACATGGCAACGCCCCATTCGGGGTACTGAGTACCGGCGAACATGGTCTTGCCCTTGCCGCCGACGATCAACTCCTCGTCGCCCACAAAGCAATAGCCCTTCTCGCAATACTCGTACTGAGCTTTTGCCTTCAGGAGCACCGGAGCCATTTTCCAGTACTTTTTGTAGGCGTCGGTCACGATCTTCATGCGATCGGTATCGTAGATCAGAACGCGGTCACGGATCTGATCACGATATTTCTGTACACGCTCGGTCACGGGTTTGAACTGGTACATACAAATCCTCCTCGCGGCTAAATGCCGTATTTTATTTGGCTATCTTCATTATAACTATTCTTTATGCACTTGTCTAATACCGTTCCCCGGTTTCAGATATAGCTCAAAAACCATAACATTCATTTCGGAGTCTTTTGTTGACAAATCAACAAAAGACTGGTATACTTTTCACATGTTGATAAATCAACATGTGAAAAGGAGGCTTTTCCTTGGACGAGCGTTTTCAGACCTTTACGGTTCTAATCACCCGGCTGAGCCGCAGCATCAAGCGCATCAAAGGGGATGAGATGGCGGAATTCGGGCTGAAGGGCCCTCATGTATCCTGCCTTTACTATCTGCTTTGGGAGGACGGCTGCACGGCGGCACGGCTGTGTGAGCGCTGTGAAGAAGACAAGGCCGCCATTTCCCGCTCTCTCGACTATCTGGAGGAGCGCGGCTACCTGACTTGCGAAGTGCATGGACAGCGGCGCTATAAAAGTCCGCTGCACCTGACCCCGGAAGGGAGACAGGTGGCTCAGGCCGTTGCCGTAAAGATCAGCCGCATCGTCCGGGAGGCCAGCGCAGACTTAAGTGAAGGGGAGCGGGAGATCATGTACCGCGGACTGACCGCGATCTGCGAAAATCTGGAGCACATTTCAGAACAGCAAGGAGTTTAAGCATGAAAAAAGTAAGAATCATCACCGATTCCACCGCGGACATGGCGGAACGGTATCAGAAAAAAGTGACCGTCGCCCCGCTGACGGTCCGGTTCGGGGACGAGGAATATGAGGACGGCGTCACGCTGGACCGCCGCACCTTTTATGAAAAGCTGATAGAGTGCGACACGCTGCCCACCACCAGTCAGGCCGCGCCGGAGACCTTCCGCGCCCTTTACGAAAAAGCATCGGCGGCAGGGGAGAGTGCCGTGGTGATCACCATCTCCTCCAAGCTGTCCGGCACCTATCAGAGCGCCTGTCTGGCGGCGGAGGACTTCCCAGACGTTTATGTGGTGGACAGCCTGTCCGCCACCACGGGGACCGGGATCTTGGTGGAATATGCGGTGGACTGCGCTGAACGGGGAATGGACGGCGCGGCTCTTGCGAAGCATCTGGAGGAAAAGCGGCAGGATATCTGCCTTATCGCCATGCTGGACACGCTGGAATACCTGAAGAAGGGCGGACGTATTTCCAAGGCGGCGGCCTTTGCGGGCGGCCTTCTGAACATCAAGCCGGTGGTCTCGCTGAATGACGGCGAGGTCGTGGTGGTTGGAAAGGCCAGAGGTTCCCGTCAGGGGAACAATCTGCTGGTGGAGAAAATCCGGGAGACCGGCGGCGTGGATTTCTCCATGCCCATCATGCTGGGCTACACCGGGCTGACCGACGTACTGCTGAAAAAGTACGTGGAGGACAGCCGCGACCTGTGGCAGGGGCAGGCAGACGATCTGGACGCCGCGCTGGTGTGCAGTGTCATCGGCACCCACGTTGGCCCCGGGGCCATTGTGGCGTCCTTTTTTCGAAAGCATACCGTGTAATAAGCCTAAAGTAAAAAGTCCCTGCACGGCAT
>CAKUEI010000131.1 GCA_934646175.1 uncultured Oscillospiraceae bacterium | reverse complement strand
CCCGCCATGGTCGTGTTCCTGAACAAGTGCGATCAGGTCGACGACGAGGAGCTGCTGGAGCTGGTCGAGATGGAAGTGCGCGAGCTGCTGTCCACCTATGACTTCCCCGGCGACGAAGTGCCCATCATCAAGGGTTCCGCTCTGAACGCTCTGACCTGCGAGGGCGGCGTTGACGATCCCGACTTCGCCTGCATCAAGGAGCTGATGGACGCTGTTGACACCTATATCCCCACTCCCGCCCGCAACGACGATCTGCCCTTCCTGATGCCCGTCGAGGACGTCTTCACCATCACCGGCCGCGGCACCGTTGCCACCGGCCGTGTTGAGCGCGGTAAGGTCAACATGGGCGACAAGGTCGAGATCGTTGGCCTGAAGGACGAGAAGAAGGAGACCACCATCACCGGCATCGAGATGTTCCGCAAGCTGCTGGATTATGCTGAGGCCGGCGACAACATCGGCACCCTGCTGCGTGGTATCGACAAGAAAGAGGTCGAGAGAGGTCAGGTTCTGGCTGCTCCCGGTTCCATTCATCCCCACACCAAGTTCAAGGGCCAGGTTTACGTTCTGACCAAGGATGAAGGCGGCCGTCACACCCCGTTCTTCAACAACTATCGTCCTCAGTTCTATTTCCGTACCACCGACGTGACCGGCGTCATCTCCCTGCCCGAGGGCACCGAGATGTGCATGCCCGGCGATAACGTCGACATGAACGTTGAGCTGATCACCCCGATCGCTATCGAGAAGGGCCTGCGTTTCGCTATCCGTGAGGGTGGCCGCACCGTGGGTTCCGGCGTTGTTATCGAGATCAACGAGTAATCTCTGCAAAGCCTAAAAAGCGAGCCTCTTCGGAGGCTCGCTTTTTTTCTCTTTTTCCGCTTTTTTTACCGGAGAACCATTGCAATCTGCGTGTCGGTTTGGTAGAATAACAGCGTTATGTGATGATGATTGATGTTTGACATTCTATTGGAGGTTTTCATATGCCGCACAGTGAGGAGGCCCAGAGCAAAGTCCGCGTTGCTGTCGCAACGGACAGCAATAGCGGGATTACACAGCTGCAGGGAGAACATAACGGGATCAGCGTGATCCCCATGCCCTGCCTGATCGACGGAGAAGAGTTTTTTGAAGATATCTCCATCACCCGTGAGGAGTTTTTCCGGCGTCTGGAGCAGGATGCGGATGTGCAGACATCCCAGCCTAGCCCGGAGGCGCTGACCACTCTGTGGGACCGCCTGCTGGAAACGTATGAAGGTGTGGTGTACATCCCAATGTCCGGTGGACTGAGCGGCTCGGTCCAGACGGCGCTGGTCCTTGCCGAGGATTACGACGGCCGCGTGCAGGTGGTGGATAACCACCGCATCTCCTGCACCATGAAGCAATCCGTGTTGGAGGCGAAGGCCCTGGCGGAAATGGGATGGGATGCAAAAGCCATCCGCGATTTCCTGATGCTGCACGCCTATGACGCCAGCATCTATATTGCGGTGGATACACTGAAATACCTGAAAAAAGGCGGCCGGGTGACAGCGGCGGGTGCGGCTCTCGGCTCTCTTTTGAACATCAAGCCCATTCTGCAGATCCAGGGCGAAAAGCTGGACGCTTACGCTAAGGTGCGCGGCATGAAACAGGCGCAGGAGAAAATGCTGCAGGCTGTGGAAAAAGACATGAAGGAACGCTTTGCCGGCTGCAAGATGCAGATCAAGGGCGCCTACACCTGCGATGACGCTACGGCGGAGCAGTGGCGGCAGATCATCGCGGCCCGGTTCCCGGACCATACGGTCTCTGTAGATCCGCTGGCTCTGAGCATCAGCTGCCACATTGGCTTCGGCGCGCAGGCCATCGTCTGCATGAAGGTGCAGGAGGAGACCGGCGAGCTGCCCTTTGAACTGAAGTGAGCTGCAGCGTTGACGGAAAGGACAGGTGAGGGGAATGCCCAGCGCGGACGTTCAGGACAGCGTGCAGGACGTAGTGGATGCCATCAGTCCGGGTGTGCTCAAAAATCTCACCTGGAACAAGGTGCTGGTCACCGTGGTGATTTTGGCGGCCTGTCTGGTGGTCACTCGGGTGCTGACCGCGGTCCTGGACCGATTCCTGAA
>CAKUEI010000130.1 GCA_934646175.1 uncultured Oscillospiraceae bacterium | reverse complement strand
CCCAATTGTCCCCCACGGCGCAGATGAACCGCGGGATGCTGGCAACGGTGCTCTATCGTCTGGCCGGAAGTCCGGAGCCGAAGAAGACCGCCGCATTTCAGGATGTGGCGGCAAGTGCCTATTACGCGAAGGCGGTGGCCTGGGCATCGGAGCGGGGGATCGTCACCGGCGTTTCCGCCGCAAAGTTTGCCCCTGATGCACCGGTCACGCGGGAACAGATGGCCGCCATGCTGTACCGCTACGCCGGGCAGTTCGCCGGACTGCAGACCGATACGTCTGCTTCCCTGAGCAGTTTTTCCGACGGAAACAAGGTGTCCGCTTACGCGAAGAGCGCCATGCAATGGGCGGTGGGCGCGAAGATCATTCAGGGTTCCGGCCAGAAGCTGAACCCCACCGGGAACGCGAACCGGGCGGAGGTGGCGGCTATGCTGCAGCGTTTTTCCCTCCTTCTGGGCTGAGGCACACAAATCTCCCTGATGCATACGATGAATTGAGGCCGGACGAAACGGCTTCCATTTTATCGGGGAGGTTTCGATTATGTGTTGTAACAATGGTTGGGGCGGAAACAGCTGTCTGTGGATCATCCTTATCATTATCCTCATCTGCTGCTGCGGCGGGAGCTGGGGCGGCTGCGGGAACAGCTGCGGCGGTGGCTGCGGCAATAACTGCGGTGGCTGCGGCTGCAACGACTGCTGCTGAACGAAAGCACATAGGGCGGGCGGGAATTTTCCCGCCCGCCTTGCTTTTTCGCGTGGAATATGATATGCTGGCCCCAACAGGGAGGGATCTGCATGAAACGAAAGATACCGGCCGCGATCTTGGCGGCGTGTTTGCTGTTCTGCCTTGCGTCCTGTGGCGAAAAACCGGAGGAAAGTCCTTCTTTTACTCCGTCCCCCTCGGCAGGGGAGACGGAAACTCTTCCGCCGGAGGCAACGGAGACACCGTCGGAAGAGGAACGGAAGGCACAGCAGATCGAAGAACTGCTCAGCGGCATGACGATAGAGGAAAAGGTGGGGCAGCTTTTTCTGGCTCGCTGCCCGGAAGAGAATGCGGCACAGCTGGCCGGGGAGTACGCTCTGGGCGGCTATGTGCTGTTCAGCCGTGACTTCAAGGGCGAAACGCCGGAGAGCGTCTCCCGGAACATCGCATCCTATCAGGCGGCATCCAAGGTGCCCATGCTCATCGCGGTGGATGAGGAGGGCGGCGACGTGAACCGCGTCAGCCGGTATGCGGCCTACCGCAGCACGCCTTTTGAGTCACCCCGAACGATTTATGACAGGGACGGGATCGCGGGCCTGGAAGCGGATACCACGGAGAAGGCGGAACTGTTGCTTTCCCTGGGCATCAACGTGAACCTTGCACCGGTATGCGACCTTTCCGACGACCCATCCGACTTTATCTATTCCCGTGCCATGGGCGGCGACCCGGAAACTGTAGGGGAGGGCGTATCCGCCATTACCCGCACCATGAAGGAGCACGGACTCGGCAGTGTTTTGAAGCATTTCCCGGGCTACGGGAACAATGCGGACACCCACACGGGGATCGCCTATGACAAGCGGAGCATGGAGACGTTCCGGACCCGGGACTTTGTTCCCTTTCAGATGGCCATGGAGGCCGGAGCAGACGCCGTTCTGGTGGCGCACAACATCGTTTACGCCATGGATGAGGATCTGCCGGCGTCCCTGTCGCCGAAGGTGCATGAAATTCTGCGCAGTGAGCTGGGGTTTGACGGCGTGATCATCACCGATGATCTGGCCATGGATGCCATCGGGCAGTTCACCGACGGCGAAAGCGCCGCAGTGCTGGCCGTGGAGGCGGGGAACGACCTTTTGTGCTGCACGGATTTTCAGCAGCAGCTGCCCGCGGTGCTGAAAGCGGTGCAGAAGGGAAAGATCAGCGAGGAGCGCATCGATCAGTCCGTGCGCCGGGTGCTGCGATGGAAGCAGTCCCTTGGTCTGCTGGAGACGTAAAAGAAAATTCAAAAAAAGTCAAATTAGGGGTTGCAAATCGGAACCGGCTGTGCTATTATAATTAAGCTGTCGGTACGGAAATCGTCCGTACAGTATGCGGCTGTAGCTCAGCTGGATAGAGTGTTTGGCTACGA
>CAKUEI010000129.1 GCA_934646175.1 uncultured Oscillospiraceae bacterium | reverse complement strand
GGGCGAAACCGTTTTCCTCACCGCCGCCTGCCCCGGGCAGACCTTAGTCACTGGCGGCCACGGCATTACGGTGGCCCTTGACTGCGCCGCGGACAAAGTGCAGCTTTCCCCCGGCGATCTGGTGATGCTGCCAGGCGGCATGGGCGGCGTGAACGGCCTTAGCAAAAGCGAAGCGGCCGTCTCCCTCATCCGCCGGGCAAACAAGGATGAATTCTGGCTGGCCGCCATCTGCGCCGCCCCCACCCTGCTGGGCAAGCTGGACCTGCTGCAGGGCAGGAGAGCCGTCTGCTATCCCGGCATGGAGTCCGGCCTTACCGGCGGCGTCCCCTGCCCCGGTGAACAGACCGTGTGGGACGGGCGTCTTATCACCGGCGAAGGCCCCGGGGCCGCGTTCCCCTTCGGCCTTGCCCTGGTAGAGGCCCTGTGCGGCAAAAAAACTGCGGATAAGGTCGCGCAAGATGCCTGTTTCCGCCGCTGACAGGAAGGCCGCCCTGCGGTGCGAGAAAAAGGCCATTCTGAATTCCCTCTCCCCCGCCGAACTGGAAGCAGGCAGCCGTTCGCTGCTTGAGCAGTTCCTCGCCCTTCCTGAGCTTCGGGATGCCGGGGTCCTTTTCGTCTACGGCAGCATGGGGCGGGAGGTGTCCACCTGGGAGTTGATCCGTACTCTGCTTCAACAGGGAAAGCGCGTTGCCCTGCCCCGCTGTCTTCCCCATCATGAGATGGAAGTGCGGCTCTGGGACGGCTCTGCCCCCCTCATCCAGCATCCCTACGGAATGCTGGAGCCGGGGGAGGACTTCCCCCTTTGCCCCCCGGAGCAGTTGGATCTGATCTTAGTGCCCGGCCTTTCCTTTGACAAGGAAGGGTACCGTTTGGGGTACGGCGGCGGGTACTATGACCGCTACCTTTCCCGCTGCCGGGGGCTTACCGTCGGTCTTTGCCGCCGCGCCCTCCTGGAAGAGCGGCTTCCGAGAGATGCCTTCGACCTTCCGGTGCAGCGCCTGCTCGTCGAAGCCTTACCGAAATAAAAAGGGGCCTTCCGCCCCATACCCATTCCCCCCCGTTTTCCGGGGGCATACCAAAAGAAACGCAAACGTCTATTCGTTAGGAGTTGTCTACTATGCCTGAACAGGAGCCGCGCCGCAGCGCAGAACAGCCCAGCCGCAGCCGCACCAGAAAACGGAAGGGCGGTTTCCCGCCCGTCGCCACCTATCTTCTTTTCGTCATCGCCGTCTCTGTCATTCTGGCCGCCGTGGGCTGGGTGTGGGCCAACGACATTCTGGCCCTGAACAAGCCGGAGCACACCGCCGTTGTCGAAATTCAGGAGGGCGACAGCCTCGGCGACGTCATCAACACCCTGAAGGAGAACAAGATCATCGACCACAAGATGGTCTTCCGCCTGTTCGTCGGCCTGACCGGCGCCAAGAGCAAGATCGCGCCCGGCTCTTACGAGCTGAACACGGACATGGACTACCGTGCTATCATCACCAACATCAGTGCCTCCTCCCCCGCCCGGCAGAAGACCACGGTCACCATTCCGGAGGGTTATACCGTGGACCAAATCTTCACCCTGCTGGAGCAGAACAATGTCTCCACTGTGCAGAAGCTGCAGGATACGGCGGCCAATCACGATTATAACTTCTCCTTCCTGAAGGAGCTTCCTCTGGGCGACTATCACCGGCTGGAGGGGTATTTGTTCCCGGACACCTATGAGTTCTATATCGGTCAAGACCCCGTCCGCGTGATCAACAAAATGCTGGTGAACTTCGACGCCAAGCTGACGGACGAACTTCGGACCGAGATTGCAAACTCCGGCTACTCCATCCACGATGTGGTCATCATCGCCTCCATGATCGAAAAGGAGACCGACGGCGAGGACCAGACCCAGGTGGCTTCCGTCATCTATAATCGACTGAAAAATACCAGCGGCGGCACCGCCGGCTTCCTGCAGATCGACGCCACCCTGCAGTACGCCCTGCCTGAGCGGAAAGAACAGCTGACCGAGGCGGACAAACAGCTGGATTCCCCCTACAACACCTATCTTTACAAGGGGCTGCCCGCCGGACCCATCTCCAACCCCGGTATGGTGTCCCTCTACGCCGCCATTCACCCCGCCACCACCAGCTATTACTATTACGTGCTCAATCCCACCACCAATAAGCATGAGTATTCCCGCACCTACAGCGAGCA
>CAKUEI010000128.1 GCA_934646175.1 uncultured Oscillospiraceae bacterium | reverse complement strand
GGCTGAGGCCGAGATCCGCAACGCCGTCTCCCTGCTGTTCGACCGCAACTACATCGTGGATCAGATCACCCAGGCCGGCCAGGTGCCCGCCTCCTCCTTCGTGGCCATGGGCATGACCAACCCCGACGGCTCTCAGTTCTATGAGACTGCCGGCCACGACGACAGCATCACCGGCTACTATGACGTCTCTGCGGACGCTTACGCTTCCAACTACGCTTCCGCTATCGAGACCCTGAAGAAGTACTACACCTATGATGAAGCTTCTCAGAAGTTCACTGACTTCCCGACCATGACCTACCTGTACAACACCAACGACAGCCACAAGGCGATCGCGGAGTACCTGCAGGGCGCACTGGCCGCTGTCGGCATCAACATGCAGCTGGAGAACCAGGAGTGGAACACCTTCCTGAACACCCGTAAGAACGGCGACTACAACATCGCCCGCAATGGCTGGCTGGCGGACTACAATGATCCCATCTGCTTCCTGGATATGTGGGTCACTGCTTCCGGCAACAACGACGTTCAGTACGGCAAGGGCGACCACGCCAACCTGAAGATGTACGATCTGGACCTGACCGGTCTGGGCTATGACATCAACGTGAAGAATGGCACCTGGGCCGAGACCTATGATGTGCTGATCAGCACCATCAAGGGCTGCACCGACAACGATGCCCGTTATGAGATGATGCACATGGCCGAGGACATGCTGATGGCCTCCGGCTGCATCACCCCGCTGTACTTCTACACCGATATCTACATGCTGGACAGCAATGTCCATGGCTTCTATTCCAACCCCCTGGGCTACAAGTACTTCATGTACTGCACCATCGGCTGATCAAAAAAGAGCAGCAAAGAAAAGCTCCCCCGTTCCGTTGGAACGGGGGAGCTTTTTGCGCTTTTCAGCGGATGAAGTTGGTGTGCGCCGGCGGTTCCGGCGTGGGGAGGGGAACACCGGATGCTTTGCCTGCCTCGATGCAGCGCAGCATCCACGCCATGTTGTGGGAGAGGGTTTTCAGAATGCGGACGCCCTCTTCGTCCTTGTAGATCTCCTCGCCGCAGCTTCCGTGGGCCATGTTCCAGTAGCAGGAGGAGACGATGGGCATCTCCGCGATGGAGAAATACTTGTTCAGCACGTCCACCGTGGCGGTGGTGCCTGCCCGGCGGGCCACGGTGATGGCGGCGGCGGGCTTATGGCGATAGCAGGAGCCGCCAGCGTAGAAGGCCCGGTCCAGCACGGACAGGATGCGGCCGGTGGGGTGGGCGAAGTATACGGGGCAGCCCACGATCAGCCCGTCGCATTCCTCCATGGCCTCAATGATGCGGTTTGCCTCGTCGTCAAAGACGCAGCGCTCATCCCCCTTGCGCATACAGCTGCGGCAGGCTACGCAGTCCTGCGCGGGACCGGTGCCCAGCCAGATGGAACGGGTGCGGACTCCGTCTTCCTCCAGCGTGCTGCTGACGATCTTCATCATTTCCGTGGTGCTTCCGTTTTTGCGGGGACTTCCGTTTAACAACAATACTTCCATTTCCTTATCCCTCCTGAAATTCACTGCGGGGTCAGCCAGATGATCTCTGCGGCGTAGGGCCATGCACCGCAGACGGCGGCACGCCAGCCCTCTCCCGCATAGCTGCGCATGATTTTTTCATCCCCATCGCCGGGGAGCGGGGGCGTGATCTCACGCACCGGGAAGGTGAGGCCCTGCCCACTTTTTTTGCACCAGGCCTCTTTCCGGGTCCACAGGGTCAAAAGAGCAGCCAGGTCTGCACCGTTTTTTTGGTACCAATCCAACTCGCCGGGGGAGAGGATTTGCTCGGCGAGATGCTCCCTGCGGGGGCGGAGCACCTCGATGTCCACGCCCACCGGCTGTTCGGAAAGGGCGCACAGGGAGAAAGTACCGCTGTGGGAAAGGTTGAAATGCAGCTCCGGCGCGCTTTGAAACACCGGCTTGCCCAGCGCCAGCTTGGTCACGGCGGGCAGCTCGGAAAGCCCCCAGAATTCTGACACCGCCCGGGGCAGCAGCTCGTTTTGTGCCTGTTCCTTCCGGGTGATCCCGGCCATTCCGTACAGTTTGACCAAGCACCTCACCTCCTTTTCCTTTATTGTACCGCAGGGAAGTGGAATTTGCAATGTTTCAAAAAATGCAGGATTCAAAAAATATAATTGCAAAATCGAAGATGCCGGGAGAAAAATATGCTCCAACTATTTGACCGAAAATTCCAAAAGCAGGCTTTTCAAATTTGGGCACCCAGCTAAAATCAATAAAAATATTAAAATCGCGCTTGACAAATGGAAAACGCGAAGTATACTTG
>CAKUEI010000127.1 GCA_934646175.1 uncultured Oscillospiraceae bacterium | reverse complement strand
AATTCAGAGTCAGTGGCTTTTTCAATGCTACTTGAACGGTAATTTGAAATGTTGTCCTTATGCGTAGGTAACTTTTGGCAGCAGGGGATTTTTCATGTGCGGGAGGTTCAGCGATCCAGCTGGAGCTTCTCTTCGCAGTACTTGCAGCGGTATACGCGCTTATCCCGGTCGGTCAGGACGAAGATCTGGTGCAGGCCCTGCTCGATGGAGGTGATGCAGCGGGGGTTCTTGCACATGGCCACGTCGGTCACCTCGTCGGGGAGCACCAGCTCCTTCTTTTCAATGATTCGGTCGCCCTGAATCACGTTCACCGTGATCTGGTCGTCCAGAAAGCCAAGAAGGTCCAGGTCCAGGTCCACGAGGCCCTCGATCTTGATGATGTCCTTCTTGCCGTACTTCTTACTGCGGGCGTTGCGGATGATGGCGACCTCGCCCTCGCACTTGTCCAGGTTCAGGGCATTGTAAATGCGCATGCAGGTGCCGGCCTTGATGTGGTCGATGACGTAACCGGCGTCGATTCCACTGATGTTCAGCATGTCGGTTCCTCCAGTCCAAGAAGTTTCATAATAAGCGCCATGCGGATGTACACGCCGTACTGCGCCTGTTTGAAGTAGACAGCCCGGGGATCGTCGTCCACCTCCACGGCGATCTCGTTGACGCGGGGCAGGGGATGCATCACGATCATGCCGGGGTTTGCAATGCTCATTTTCTCCTCGGTCAGGATGAAGCGGTCCTTCAGACGGATATAGTCCTCTTCGTTGAAGAAGCGCTCACGCTGCACGCGGGTCATGTAGAGGATGTCCAGCTGGGGCAGCACCGGCTCCAGACGGTCTACCTCTTCAAAGGGAACGCCGTTGCGCTTCAGCACGTCCTCCCGGACGAAATCGGGGATGCGCAGCTCTTCCGGAGAGATGAGCACAAAGCGGATGCCCGGATAGCGCACCAGCGCGGTGATGAGGGAGTGGACCGTGCGGCCGAACTTCAGATCGCCGCACAGACCGATGGTCAGGTCCTTCAGGCGGCCCTTCTCCGAGTGAATGGTCAGAAGGTCGGTCAGGGTCTGGGTGGGGTGCTGATGGCCGCCGTCACCGGCGTTGATGATAGGGACGGGGGATTTCATGGCAGCCACCATGGGTGCGCCCTCTTTCGGGTGGCGCATGGCGATGATGTCGGCATAGCAGCCAACGGTGCGCACCGTGTCGGCCACGCTCTCGCCCTTGGAGGCGGAGCTGGACTGGGCAGAAGAAAAGCCCAGAACACCGCCGCCCAGATTCAGCATTGCTGCTTCAAAACTCAACCGGGTGCGGGTACTGGGCTCATAAAAACAGGTGGCCAATTTTTTGCCGTCGGCAACATGGGCAAAGGCTTTCGGGTCGGCCTGAATGTGTTCCGCCGTGGCGATCAGCCGGTCGATCTCCTCCACGGACAGATCCAGAGGACTTAACAAATGTCTCACGTAAGTACACCGTCCTTTTCTCACTCCCGCTTGTTTTGTGGCGGCCCTTTGGCCCATGCAGCGGCGGGGGAGTACGCGCCTTTGCATATCCACACTAATCTTACATAATAGCAACCCAAAATTGACTTGTCAAGACAAAAATGAGCGGATTTATGATTTTCCGGGTTTGTCCGGAAAATCATAAATCCTTTGCGAAAAATCTTACAGGGTGATCATGGTGCCGCTCTCACCGCGCATGGCCAGCGGAGCCTTTTCCAGAGAGGCGATGACAGCGCGCTTGCCCCAGCCGGACTTGACGAATTCCAGCGCGGCCTGCACCTTCGGCAGCATGGAGCCGGGGGCGAACTGCTTTTCTTCGATATACTTCTCGGCCTCGCCCACGGTCATGGTCTCCAGCTCACGCTGGTCGGGCTTGCCGAAGTTGACGCAGACGCGGTCCACCGCGGTCAGGATGAAGAGATAGTCGGCGCCCACGGCCTCCGCCAGTTTGGCAGCGGCGAAGTCCTTGTCGATGACGGCGGCCACGCCTACCAGATCACCGTTCTCGTCCTCCACCACGGGGATGCCGCCGCCGCCGGAGGCGATGACGATATACTCGTTGTCCAGCAGGTTCAGAATGGACTTGCGCTCCACGATCTCAACGGGATGGGGAGAGGGGACCACCCGGCGCCAGCCGCGGCCTGCGTCCTCTTTCAGCACCCAGTCGGGATGCTCGGCCTGCACCTCGGGCACGCGGTCTTCCGTATAGAAGCCGCCGATGGGCTTGGTGGGGTTCTGGAATGCGGGGTCGTTCTTGTCCACGATGGTCTGGGTGATGACCGTTGCCACCTGCCAGGGCATGTTCTGCACGCGCAGCTCCTTCTTAATGCCCTTCTGC
>CAKUEI010000126.1 GCA_934646175.1 uncultured Oscillospiraceae bacterium | reverse complement strand
GAGCTGTCCACGCCGCGGATCTGGTCGATGTAGGCGCGGGTGGTGGGCTGATAGTAGGCGATGATGGTCAGCACCTCCAGCGCAGGCTGGGAGAGCTTGGCCGGCTTTCGTATTTCAAAGGCCTTGCGGATGCTGTCGGCATATTCCGGCGCCGAGCACAGCTGCCAGGAGTCCTCCATGCGCACCAGGCGTATGCCCCTGCGCTCATAGCTATAATAGTCCCCCAGCTTCTGCAGCACCAGCTCCGCCGTGGCTCTGTCCAGCTCCAGCGCCAGACAGATGCGGTCGATATGCACCGGCTCGCCGGAGGCAAAGAGAATGCCCTCCAGCGCGGCTTCCAGCTCTTTCAGTTCCAAGGTGTTCCCCTCCTCAATAGGTGTCGGTGGTGATGTTCAGCTCCGTATTTCCCTCATCGGTACCAGTGACGGTGCAGTCGGTCTCCGTTCCGGCAAGGCGCAGCCGCCGCGCCTTACAAAGCTCCAGCACAGCAAGGAAGGTGGCCACCACCTCGGACCTGCTGCGGTTATCCCGGAACAGAGCCTGAAAGCGGGTCACACCGAAGCGGCTAAGCCGCTCCAGAATTTCCGTGGCCTTATCAGAGACGGGGTACGGTTCCCGCCCCACGATCCCGCTGAAGGCGCTGACCGGCGGTGGGAGCTTGTGGTCGCTCCGCTCCAGAACACGGGCCATGGCCTTCTGCAGCTCTGACTTTTCGTGGACGTAGCGATAACGGTTGTCCGTTTTCAGCGGTTCCGGGACTTTGGTCAGGTAATCGCTGCCCAGAGCGAATCGGTCGGCAAGCTCCGGCACCACCGTTTTGATCTTTCCATAGCTTTCGCTGCGCTGATGCTCTTCCAGCGAGGCGATGAGCTGCTCCATTTCGGAAAGCGGCTCGTCATCGTGAATGGACAGCAGCATTCGGGTCTTGATATAAACAAGGTGCGCCGCCATGGTGACAAATTCACTGGCAACGTCCAGATCCATCTCCTGCCGCTGGCGCATCCAGTCCATATACTGGTCCAGAATGAGGGAGATCTGGATGTCCTTGATCTCCATTTTGTTTTTGGAAAGCAGATGCAGGATCAGGTCAAGGGGGCCAACGAAATCGTCCAATTCCTCCGTCTTGGCCTTTATCACGTTTTCCAGATGATAAACCGGCGCCTCCATCCGCTCACCTCTTTCCTTCCAAGCTGCCGCGTATTCAGAAAAACAGTTCCTGCACTACGGCAAATGGGAACCGGCTGAGGACGCACAGGCCCTTTATGGCCCACTCCATCAAAACGGAGAGGGGAACGTTCAAAACGCCCGTCCACGTCAGGATCACAATGATCAGCATCCCGATGCGTTCATACCGCAGCACGGTGTAGTAGGCACGCTCCGGCAGCAGCGCCAGCAGCACCTTTGAGCCGTCCAGCGGCGACACCGGGATCAGGTTAAAAACGGCCAGGCCCACGCTCAGTACGGCGATGTAAAGGAAAAATACCACCGCATACGCGCCCCCCACCGTGCTTCCCGCAAAATGAAGGATCCCATTGGCGATCAGCAGGGCGAAAAAAGTCAAAATAAGGTTGGAGACCGGCCCGGCCAGCGCCGTCAGGGCCATATCCCGCTTTGGGTGCTTGAAATAGCTCATATTCACCGGCACCGGCTTGGCCCAGCCCACGTGGATAGTGATCATCATGAGAAAGCCTAGCCAGTCGATGTGCTTTACCGGGTTCAGGGTCAGCCTTCCGGCGTTTTTCGCCGTCGGATCCCCCAGCCGGTAGGCGATCAGGCCGTGGGATAATTCGTGAAAGGTGATACAGAACAGGGACGCCGCAGCGGCGACCAGCATCATGATCAGCTTTGCAATATTAAAATGCTGAAAGAAATCTGTGACAGAAACCAAGAAAAGGCCTCCTTCTGGAATGGAACTTCAGTATACCAAATTCCCACCCGAAAAACAAGTCTTCCCCTTAACACACATGGCTGCGCAGGGTGCCGATCCCCTCGATCTCGACCTCCACCGTGTCCCCCGATTTCATGGGACCGATGCCCGCTGGGGTGCCTGTGGCCACCACGTCCCCCGGCTCCAGCGTCATGGCCACCGTGATAAACGCCAAAAGTTCCGGGATCTTTGTCATAAACTGCGAGGTGTGGCCCGACTGCACCACGGTCCCGTTCAGCCGTGTTTCGATCTTCAGGTTTCCCCCGTCCACCTCGTCCGTCAGCACAGGGCCAAGAGGGGCAAAGCCGTCCATGCTCTTGCCCCGGGTCCACTGGCCGTCGCCCTTCTGAATGTCCCGCGCGGTCACATCGTTCATGCAGGTGAAGCCGAGCACGTACTCCATGGCATTCTCCGGTGTCAGGTCCTTGGCCTTCTTGCCGACCACCAGTGCCAGCTCCCCTTCATAGTCAAGCCGCTGGACGAACGCCGGGGCGCGGACCTCCCCCTCCGGCGCATTCAGGCAGTTGATGCCCTTCA
>CAKUEI010000125.1 GCA_934646175.1 uncultured Oscillospiraceae bacterium | reverse complement strand
ACAGCTCCATGCCCCTGCACCCCCTTTCTCTATTCCTATGCGCCCTCAGGGCCGTCCCAGTCCACAGGGTCAGAAATTTTTTCGGATCTGGTTGATGGCGCTTTTCTCCAGCCGGGAGACCTGTGCCTGTGAGATGCCCACCTCGCCGGACACCTCCATCTGCGTCTTCCCCTCGAAAAAGCGCAGATTCAGAATGCGCCGTTCCCGCTCTGAAAGGCGGCAGATGGCCTCATTTAAAGCGATATGCTCCAGCCAGCGCTCGTCCGTGTTCCGGGTGTCCTTCACCTGATCCATAACGCACACCGTGTCTTCGCTGTCCGAATAGACCGGCTCGTAAAGGGACACCGGGTCGAGAATGGCATCCAGAGCGAAAACGACCTCCTCCCGCGGGATGCCCAACTCCTTTGCGATTTCATCCACCGTCGGTTCCTTCTGGCTTTTCGCCAGCAGCTTTTCCTTGGCCTGCAGCACCTTGTAGGCCGTATCCCGCATGGAGCGCGAGACCCGCATGGCGCTGTTATCCCGCAGATAGCGGCGGATCTCCCCCACAATCATGGGAACGCCATAGGTGGAAAAGCGGACGTTCAGGTCTACATTAAAATTGTCGATGGCCTTGATGAGCCCGATGCAGCCCACCTGAAACAAATCGTCCACATTCTCGCCCCGGCCGATAAATTTCTGGATCACGGACAGCACCAGGCGCAGATTGCCGGAGATCAGTTCTTCCCGCGCCTTTTGGTCTCCCGCCTTTGTCCGCCGCAGAAGCTCCTCCATTTCGTCGTTTTTCAGCACCTTCAGCTTGGCGGTATTCACGCCGCAGATGGACACCTTGTTCTGCATATTGCCAGACCCTTTCCTACTGTTGTGTCTACAGTATCTCCGGCCGAAAGGGTTTCATACGGCGCTTTGTCCGGCTTATTTTTTCTTGTGCGTCAGCGTTCGATGGACTTTTCAAAAATAAAAAAAGCACCCTTCGCCTGCTCTGCGAAGGGTGCTCCCGAAACGCGTATTTCGTTCTTAAATGGCAAGGCTGTAGCCGCCGTCGATGGTCAGCACGGCACCCGTCATCTGCTCCGATGCCGGGGAGGCGAGGTAGACCGCCAGCGCGCCGATCTCCGCCGGGTTCCCGAAGCGGCCCGCCGGGATCTTGGCGTGGACCTCCCGCTGCTCTTCCGGCGTCATCAGATTGGTGAGGTCACTGTCCGTATAGCCGGGGGCGATGGCGTTCACCTGAATGTGATAGGGCGCCCACTCGTAAGCAAGGCACTTGGTCAGGCGGTTCAGGCCGGCCTTCGCCACATTGTAGGGGGCCATTTTCTGCGGCTTATTGACCATTTCGCCTGAGTTGGAGCTGATGTTAATCACGCGGCCGCCGCCCATTTCGCGCATATGTTTGCCCACCAGATAGCTCATGGTGAATGCGCCGTTCAAATCGACGTTCATGACCTGATACCACCCGGCAAGGTCCTCGTCCATGTCCAGAATTTCGCCCACCCAGGCGACGCCGGAATTGTTCACCAGAATGTCGATGCGGCCGAAATCCTTGATGGCCTGCTCCACCGATTCCTTGCAGTTTGCAAAATCCGTCACGTCCGTGCGGTAGGCCCGATGGGTACCCCCGATGGCGGTAAGCTCTTTCAGCGTCTCCTCCGCCGCCTTCATGCCGCGGCAGAAAATAGCGATATTGGCGCCCTGCTCCGCAAGCGCAAGGGAAATGCCTTTTCCCAGTCCCCGCGCACCTCCGGTGACGATCGCCGTCTTGCCCTTCAGGGAAAATGCGTCTTTCATGGATGTGATCATGGAAAACAGCTCCTTTCTTTGTCTGTATTTTATCGTATTTCCCCAAAGGCGTCAACCAAGCCGCCATTCCGTTTAGGCAATCTGACTTTTCCTTTTCTGCATAAATCCCGCTGGCCGTCCCCCATCTGGCTGTGTTATACTAAAAATAGTATGGATTTCTGTTCTGGAAAGGAGTTTTGCATATGCTTCCCTATACGCATCCGTCCCGGTGCTGCGGCTGCGGCGCCTGTGTCTCCGTCTGCCCCGCCGGGGCGCTTTCCCTTCAGGAGGATGAAGACGGTTTTCTCTACCCCGTCTGCGAGGAGGAAAAATGCACGCAGTGCGGCGCCTGCCGCGCACAATGCGGCATGATGCGGCCTGTCTCCAACGTGCCCCTTGCGGTCTATGCCGCAGCGGAGCGGGACGCGGAGCAACGGAAGCGTTCCACCTCCGGCGGCATGTTCGCGGCCTTCGCCACCGTCGTCCTATCCGAGGGCGGTTTGGCGTTCGGCGCGGCGCTGGACGAATCGCTGGAGCCGGTTCACCGTTCCATCTCCTTCCTTTCCCAGCTGCCGTTGTTGCAGGGCTCCAAATACGTACAGAGCCGGATCGGCCGTGCCTATGAAGAGGCCCGGGCGGCGCTGGAGGGCGGTCGGACGGTCCTCTTCTCCGGAACCCCCTGCCAGATCGCCGGGCTGTACGGATT
>CAKUEI010000124.1 GCA_934646175.1 uncultured Oscillospiraceae bacterium | reverse complement strand
GCACCGTTGTCGCGGATGATCTTCTCCACGTTCAGAGCGGTCTCCACATTCTGGGGATAGGGCATGCCGTGGGAGATGATGGTGGATTCCAGGGCCACCACAGGGCGGTTTTCCGCCAGAGCCTGCGCCACTTCGGGCGCGACATCGAGATAAGCACTGTAGTTCATGATTAGATTGCCTCCGTTTTCAGTTTGTTTACGACAGTATCCATTGCAAATTTTGCGGATTCTTCCAGGCCAAAGCCGCGGGCAAAGGCCACGGTCAGTGCGCCGGTGAACGCATCGCCCGCGCCGGTGGTATTGGCTGCAGGGATGCCGGAGACCGGGATCATGCGCACGCCGTCCTTGTCACCGCAGCAGACGCCCTGGGCGCCCATGGAGAGGAACACCTGCTGCAGGCCCTGATCGAGGAGGGCCTGAACAGCCTCTTTCGGGTCAGAACAGCCGGTGAGAAATTCCGCTTCCAGCCGGTTAGGCTTGATGGTGTGCAGCCGGGACATGAGGGGCAGCAGTTTTTTGCCCTTGGCGGTGGACACCGGGTCGGCAAAAAGCGGGGCCGTCACATGCTCGGCCAAATAGGTGAGGGATTCCTCGGAGAGGTTGGCATCCAGCACCACGGCGTCCGCGCCGTTCATCACATTCAGCTTGGTGGAAAAATAGGCGGGGGTGAGGGCGCTCATAATCTCCATATCGCTGAGGGCCAGCACCATGTCGCCGGTCTCATCCGCGAGGTACAGATAGGTGGACGTGGCGATGTCGGGAAGGACCAGCGCGTGGGAAAAATCAACGCCGGGACTTCCGCTGCGGACAGTGGCAGCGGCGCTGTCCTGCCCCAGGGCGGTGAGCATGAGGACGGGAATGTCCAGCCGGGCGATGCTGGCTGCAATATTGCGGCCCACGCCGCCGGCGGAGACGATCACATGGCCGGGGTTGGAATCCCGCGGGACCAGCGGCTCAAAGGGGATACCGCCGATGTCCAGATTGGCCCCACCGCAGACGACGATGTAAGAGGGGGACATAAAGGGGGTACAGCTCCTTTCGAGAGGTCGGTCTGCGGCAGGGCCGCAGACGTCTTTGAAGTGCTTTCTATCATAGCACGTTCAAGTGGTTCTTGCAATGGAAACCTAAAGCGGATATAATACAAAAAGATGAAAGCAAGAATTGCGAGGGATTTGTGTGAAACGTATAATGATTGCTCAGATTTTTGCGGACCAGAACACCTTCGGAGGGAAGGAAGTTACGGTCTGCGGATGGGCCCGGACGATCCGGGATATGAAAACCTTCGGCTTTATCGAACTGAACGACGGCTCCTGCTTCAAAAACCTTCAGGTGGTCATGGATGCGGGCACGCTGGAGAATTATAAGGAGATCGCGGGGCAGAACGTGGGCGCGGCGCTGATCGTCACCGGTCAGGTGGTGCTGACGCCGGAGGCTAAGCAGCCGCTGGAGGTCAAGGCCTCCGCCATCGCGGTGGAAGGGCCTTCCGCTCCCGAGTACCCCCTGCAGAAAAAGCGCCACAGCGTGGAATTTCTGCGCACCATTCAGCACCTCCGCCCCCGGACGAATCTGTTCTCCGCGGCCTTCCGGGTGCGCAGTGTGGCGGCCCATGCCATCCACTGTTTCTTTCAGGACCGGGGCTTTGTCTATGTCCACACCCCCATCATCACCGCCAGCGACTGTGAGGGCGCGGGCGAGATGTTCCAGGTGACCACGCTGGACCTTGCCAATGTCCCAAAGAATGAGGACGGAAGCGTGGACTATACGAAGGACTTCTTCGGCAAGCGGGCCAACCTGACCGTGTCCGGCCAGCTCAACTGCGAGAATTTCGCCATGGCCTTCGGCAATGTCTATACCTTCGGCCCCACCTTCCGGGCGGAGAACTCCAACACCGCCCGACACGCCGCCGAATTCTGGATGATCGAGCCGGAGATGGCCTTTGCCGATCTGAACGATTATATGGACACGGCGGAGGCCATGATCAAGTACATCATCCGCATGGTGATGGAAAAGTGCCCCGATGAGATGACCTTCTTCTCATCCTTTGTGGACAAGGGCCTGAAGGACCGGCTGGAGCATGTGGCAAGCTCCGATTTCGGCCGGGTGAGCTACACCGAGGCCGTGGAGATCCTGAAAAAGCACAACGACAAGTTCGAGTACAAGGTGGAGTGGGGCTGCGACCTGCAGACTGAGCACGAGCGCTTTCTCACCGAGCAGGTGTATAAAAAGCCGGTATTCGTGACGGATTATCCCAAGGAGATCAAGGCGTTCTACATGCGCCTGAACGACGACGGGAAGACCGTGGCCGCGGCGGACTGCCTGGTGCCCGGCATCGGCGAGATCATCGGCGGCAGCCAGCGCGAAGAGCGCATCGATGTTCTGGAAAACCGCATCAAAGAGCTGGGCATGAAGCCGGAGGATTACTGGTGGTACTGCGATCTGCGGCGCTACGGCTCCTGCCGTCATGCAGGGTTCGGCCTGGGCTTCGAGCGCATGGT
>CAKUEI010000123.1 GCA_934646175.1 uncultured Oscillospiraceae bacterium | reverse complement strand
GTCATAGTCCACGCTCATGACGGTGCAGGTGACCACCACGTCGTTGCGGAAGTCGTAGGGGAACAGGGGGCGGATGGGCCGGTCGATCAGGCGGGAGGCCAGAACGGCGGGCAGAGAGGGGCGGCCCTCACGGCGCATAAAGCTGCCGGGAATGCGGCCCACGGCGTACAGCTTCTCCTCAAAATCCACGCTCAGGGGGAAGAAATCCACGCCGTCCCGGGGGCGGGGGGACACGGTGACGGCCACCATCACGGTGGTGTCGCCGTAACGGACCATGGCGGAAGCGTTGGCAAGCTCCGCCACCTTGCCCACCTCGATGGACAGCTCGCGGCCCGCCACGTCCATCTTGTAGATCTTGTGGTTGGGGAACTGCTTGTGCGTAATAATGGTTGACATAATATTCCTCCTTTTTCTTCTGCGGGAGGGACAACCTTTTAGCACTTGAATCAGGGTCCGCATCAAACCGGGCGCTGATTCAACTGCTAAAAAAGCTGTATACCTCCCGCGCAATATCCTGGAAAAAGGAGCGGTGCGCAAAACGCACCGCTCCTTTTTTCATTCTTACTTGCGGATGCCCAGCTTTGCGATAACGGCGCGGTAACGCTCAATGTCCTTCTTGGCCAGGTAATCCAGCATCTTGCGGCGCTTACCGACCATCTTCAGCAGGCCGCGGCGGCTGTGGTTGTCATGGATGTGCACCTTCAGATGCTCGGTCAGTTCCTGAATGCGGGCAGTCAGGATCGCGATCTGCACCTCGGGGGAACCGGTGTCGGTCTCATGGGTGCGGTTGGCCTCGATCACGGCCGTCTTTTCGTCCTTACGGATCATGTGGGATTCCACCTTTCTTCTTTTTCTCCGATGCGCTGCGTAGCGGGTGGTGGCCGCCGGAAAACCGGTTCTGTTGTCCCGAAACGAGGCACATGGAATCTTTGCACGTTCACATGCAGGGAGACTATATCACAGTTTTTCCCGCCTGTAAAGGGAAATTTCCATTTTCTTATATACTATGTATTATTTCTTCAGCACAACACCATATGTGGTGCCGGACAGGGCCGCCGCATTCATCTCGTCATAGTCAATGTGCATGGCATCGGCATATGAGGGGCTTACCCGGGCCACCACCTCGTCCATAATCATGGCGCGCTCCCCTTCAATGCGCACCTGCAGAATTTCCTTGTCGGCAATGCCGTACTGTTCCGCCGTCTCCGGCGTCATGTGGATGTGGCGCTTGGCCGCGATGAGGCCCTTTTCCAGCGTGACCTGCCCCGCAGGGCCGGTGAGGACGCAGCCGTCCGTCCCGTCCAGCACGCCGGACTCCCGGATCTGAGGGGTGACGCCCAGAGCCCGGGCATCGGTCAGGCTGACCTCCACCTGGCTCTCCTTCCGGCAGGGACCCAGGACCGTCACGCCCTTCAGGGTGCCCTTCGGGCCGGTCACGTCCACCTTGTGGGGGGTCGCATACTGCCCCGGCTGGGACAGCGGTTTCTTCACTTCCAGTTCAAATCCCTGCCCGAACAAGATGTCCACATCCTGCCGGCTCAGGTGTACATGGCGGCCGGAGCCTTCGATCATAATTTTCAGCGGTTCCATTCCGATCCCAACCTTTTCTGTATACTTGAGGCAAATACCATGGGTTTATTTTACCATTTTTTCCCCCACAGGGAAAGAGAATTCGGAATTTTCCTTTCGTCATTCTTTACAATTCGTATTCTTTTCTATATACTATACACTACGTAAAAAGACAGAGAGAAGGAACGCTCCATGGAGACTACTTTTTCGCGCAACCTTGCCTGCCTGCGGCAGGAGAAAGGCGTCAGCCAGCGGCAGGCCGCCGGCGAGCTGGGCATTTCCCAAGCGCTGCTTTCCCATTATGAAAACGGCGTACGGGAGCCGGGACTGAATTTCGTCATCCGCGCCTGTGACTATTATGGTGTGTCCGCTGACTTCCTGCTGGGCCGCACCATGGATCGTGAGGGCACCACCATCACGGCGGAAGAGCTTTACGACTACAGTCAGGAGAAGGACAATATCCTGCGGGGCAGCGCGGCGGCCGCTCTTTACAAAAAGCTGCTGGTGAACTCCATGGGTCTGCTGTTCGACCTGCTGGGCAAAACCGGCTGCCGCCCGGCGGTCAAGGCCGCCTACGACCACGTGAGCACCGCGCTTTACACCGTGTTCCGCCATCTGCACCGCAGCGACCGCGGCGTATCGGAGGACTTTTTCTCCGTTCCGGACAAAGCATTCCTCACCGGCGTCTGCCGGGCGGACATGGTGTATTCCGAGCTGCGGCTGAAGGAGGCGCTTTCCGAGCATCTGCACAACAAGGGCGCCCTGCCTGACATGAGCAGCGAGGCACTGGACCGCGCCTATCCCGGCCTGTACCGCTCCCTGCTGCAGGGACTGCACGACACCAATTCCCGTCTCCAGAAGGAGCTGGACGCAGCGGAATGACCCATAGCCCCCGTTCGGGGCGGGCAAATCGGCCCAAGGAGGTTTTTATCTAATGACAGATCAATCCAAGATCCGCAATTTCTCCATCATCGCCCATATCGACCATGGCAAGTCCACCCTGTCCGACCGGCTGATCG
>CAKUEI010000122.1 GCA_934646175.1 uncultured Oscillospiraceae bacterium | reverse complement strand
CCGAGAGCGATGATGGGCATTGACTCTTGCGGTATGCTGATCTCCGCTGTGCATCACGAAAACGGCGAGGAAAAGCTGCATTTACTGATGGTCGATCCTCACATTCCGGCAGGCGCAAAACTCTATTAAAAGACTTTCGAAGGGAGCAGCCTAAACGGCCGCTCCCTTTTCCTTTCCGAGGCGGAGAAACGTTATTTCGGAAAGGGAGAAAGCGGAAAACAGTATGGAACACGTAAAATTGCCGCTTGTACTTGCAAATCCTATTTTTCTATATTATAATGTAGCAACCAAGCCGCCGAGGGCTGAAGGTCGCGAAGACCTGGCCGGAGAAGGCCGGGTCACGCAGACTTTGTGGGGCCGGATGATCGGAACAGGCGGCGCAGTGAGGTGAAGCGCGTGGCAAAAGGGTTAAAAGAAAAGACGGCCGCGCGGACGGAAAAGGGCTGCGCGGGTGCGCTGCATTTTCCCGTATCCCTGCTTGAAATGATGGCATACTGAGGCGATGGTGTCCTTGGTATGCCTTTCGTGCGTTTGAAAAAAGAAAAGGACGTGACTCCTGCTTGAACGAAGAGAAAAAGCAAGGAACCTGGCGCAGCCGCGTGCTGGGACGGCGGAATTTCCACCCGACCCGCATCGTTGTATTCGGGTTCCTGATCGTGATATTGGTGGGCGCGCTGCTGCTCAGCCTGCCGGTCTCCAGCGCCTCCCATAACTATACTGACCCGCTGAGCGCACTGTTCACCGCCACCTCCGCCACCTGCGTGACCGGCCTTGTGGTGGTGGACACCGGGATCCACTGGAGCTTGTTCGGCCAGATCGTGATCCTGTGTATGATCCAGCTGGGCGGTCTTGGGTTCATGACGCTGTTCGCCATGGCCTCCTTTGCCCTGCACCGGCGCATTTCTCTTTCCGAGCGGCTGCTCATGAGCTCGGCCTTTAACTTAAACGATGTGGACGGCGTGGTGCGTCTGGTGCGCCATGCTATCAACGGGACTTTACTGTTCGAGGGAATCGGGGCGATCGTCCTCTCCATTCGGATGATCCCGCAATTCGGCATTCTGGGCGGCATCTGGCGGGGGATATTCCACGCGGTCTCTGCCTTCTGCAACGCCGGATTTGACATTCTGGGCAGGGAGTACGGCGCGTTCGCCAGTGTGGAGGGCGTAAACGGCGACCCGATTATTTTGTGTACTCTGATGGCGCTGATCGTCATCGGCGGGGCCGGATTTTTTGTCTGGGAGGATATTTACCGCAGCCGCTGCTGGCGCAAGCTGTCTCTTTACAGTAAAATGGTCATTGTACTGACCATCGGCCTGCTGGCCGCAGGAACGGCCTATTTCCTGATCGTGGAATTTGATAATCCCCGGACGCTGGGGATGATGCCCCTGGGAAAAAAAATCCTGAACGCCGCCTTTCAGTCCGTCACCCTGCGGACGGCGGGCTTTGCCTCTTTTGATCAGGGGGGGCTTTATGACGTTTCCAAGATGATCTCCTGCCTCTTCATGCTCATCGGCGGCTCCTCCGGATCTACTGCCGGCGGCATCAAAACGGTGACGGCGTTCGTCGTCCTGATGGCCGTGCGGGCGGGCCTGAGCGGCCGGGAAGAGATCACGGTGTGCGGCCGCTCGATCGCCTGGCGGAAAGCCTTTGACGCGGTGACTATCACCTTCCTGGTCCTGGGAATTCTCCTATGCGGGTCGGTGGCGCTGGCGCTGGTGGACCGCGTGACCTATATGGACGCGCTGTTTGAAGTAGCCTCCGCCGTGGGTACCGTGGGCGTGACCACCGGCATCACGGCCTTCCTCGGCCCAATGTCGAAGGTGATCTTGATCGTCTGCATGTATGCCGGACGGCTGGGCGTTCTGTCCATCTCCTTCGCCCTTCAGACCAAGAAAAAGAGTATGAGCCAACAGGAGATCCGGCATCCCGCCGTCAATATCATGGTGGGCTGAGCGGGGACGAACGGCTGAAATAAAGGAGCAAACGATATGAAGACATTTGTTGTGATCGGTCTGGGCCGCTTCGGCACCGCCGTGGCGGAAGAACTTTGCGAACTGGGGCACGAGGTCCTCGCGGTGGACGTCGCGGAAGGCCCCGTGCAGGAGATCGCGGAAAAGGTGACCCATGCGGTGATCTGCGATGCCCGCAGCGCCACGGCACTGGCGGGCCTTGGCATCCGGAACTATGACTGCGCTATCGTCTCTGTGGGCAACGACCTGGGCACCTCTACGCTGGTCACGCTGAATTTGAAGGAAATGGGCGTGCCCCGCGTTATCTGCAAGGCCCAGAGCCACATACACCGCCGGGTGCTGGAAAAGATCGGCGCCGATCAGGTGGTGTTCCCCGAACACGAGATGGGCCTGAAGCTGGCCCACAATCTGGTGGGAACCGACGTCATTAACTTCTTGGAGCTTTCCCGGGATTACGGCCTGATGGAAATTCCCGCGCCGGAAAGCTGGACGGGGAAATACTTGAAAGACCTGAACGTCCGGGTGGAATTCGGGGTTAACATCATGGCCGTCCGCCATCAGGGGGAGGAGGACCTGACCATTGCCCCCGGCGGCGACTTTTCCCTGCGCAGCGGCGACCACATCGTGGTGGTGGGCCGGATGGATTCCATCAAGCGCATCCAGAAGCTCTGATGCATATGGAACAGATTACTTCCCGCCAAA
>CAKUEI010000121.1 GCA_934646175.1 uncultured Oscillospiraceae bacterium | reverse complement strand
GAAACGCTCTAAAATCGAAAAGACCCTGCACAGCTTCATCCGGTCGCTGGTCAAAATCCTGCTCTATTTTCTCACCATTTTGATTACTGTCGGCTCGCTGGGCATCGATGTGACCTCACTGGTGGCGCTGTTCAGTATCGTGGGGCTTGCCCTTTCGCTGGCCCTGCAGGGGACCCTTTCCAATCTGGCAGGGGGCATTATGCTGCTGGCGGCGAAGCCCTTTCTGGTGGGCGATTATGTGGAGATTGGCAGCAGCAGCGGCTTTGTGACCGAGATCAATCTGGTCTACACCCGGCTGAAGACCCGGGATAACCGGCAGATCTTGATCCCCAACAGCGAAATGTCCTCCACCCGCGTAATCAACTACTCCTGGGACGGCAAGCTTCGGATGCGGGTGAACGTCTGCGCAGCCTATGAAGCGCCGGTGGACGA
Source organism: uncultured Oscillospiraceae bacterium (assembly GCA_934646175.1). Taxonomy (GTDB): domain Bacteria; phylum Bacillota; class Clostridia; order Oscillospirales; family Oscillospiraceae; genus CAKUEI01. Next base: position 2,269 of record CAKUEI010000121.1, on the reverse strand, counting down.
GGTGAAGCGTGCGTTGCAGGAGGCCATGGGGAACCTTCCGGCCATCCTGCGCGAGCCGGACGAGCCCATCGCAAAGATCTCTCAGTTCGGCGACAGCAGCATTGAGTACCTCATGTTTTTCTGGTGCAGGGCGGAGGACTATTGGAGCCTGCAGTCCGACCTGTTGGAAGAGGTCAAGCGCAGCTTTGAACGCAATGGGATCGAAATGAGCTATCCGCACCTGAAGGTGCATCTGGAAAAGGAATAAAGAAAAGCGGTTCTGCACAAAGTGCAGAACCGCTTTTGCTTGTCGAAAGAGACTCACAGAATTTGCGCCTGCAGACGCAAATCAAATTTAGCCCATTTTTGGCAGCGGCGTGTACGTCGCCGAAAATCCTTCTCGGTCTGTAAAGGTGTGAATGGTACGCCAAGGGCGTACTATAAGTGAGCTGCCGCAGGCCGTAGCTCACTCAAACGAAAGCCCAGCGAAGCGGGTTTCGTTTGAGAATGATTACTCTTTCATGATGGCGTTGGTGTCCATTTCCTTCCAATGATCCATCTTGGCCTTCAGCAGAGCCTTGCTTTCCGGGTCCTCCCGCATGGCGATCAGGGTCCAGTCCATCTCGCCCAGAGCGGTGACCACCTCGTCCAGCTTTTCGTAGGGAATGGCGATGATATGCCGCCCCTGGGGATACATCTTGCGGCGCTTCATGCCGTGGTGCATCCCGGTGATGCAGAAATTCACCTTGCCGGACAGGTAGGGGTATACGTACATCCAGGCGCAGCTCAACACGTGAGAACTTTTGGATTCCCACAGGTCGCCGGAAATATAGCTGGTGGCGCGCATGATGATGTCGGCCTGGTCGGTGTTGGCCACACAGATGACCAGATCAGGGTCGAAATCGCACACAGCCACCGGGGAGAAGATCACGTAATTCACCGAGCCGGGCACCAGCGTGGGGAAGGTGTTGTACAGCCGGGCGTTAGCGCCCTGAGTGCGGAAAACACCGAAATCGTACCCGGCCTGACCACTTGCCTCCAGCGGAGGCTTGGGGATCATGCCAAGCACCATTTTGCCGAAGCAGGTGTCATCCTCCTTGGTGATGTAGAACGCCTTTCCGGTGACCTGTGCCTCCTTGACATACTGACAGAAGGTCAGCTTTTGGTCCGTGTGGGGCACAGTCTCCGGCTTTGCAAAGCAGTACTTGACGGCAACGGCGGGGAATTCCATGTCCAGCTTTGCAAAAAGATCTTTCGCTTTCTGAGTGAGCATAAGAGTAACCTCCCTTTCCATACACTGGAAACAGATTATCACAAATAGACAAAAAATGCAACAGGAAAGGGATAAAAATGATAAGTTTTACTCAGGGCGCGCAAGACCGTGCAAAAAACCTTCCGCTTTGGGGGAGAACACCTCGCCGCCGATCACTTTGTGCCGGTAAAGGTACAGGTCAGCAAAGACCTCTTCCTCATTGCCGGGATAGTTGGTGATGGCGTAGGTATAGCGGCGGACGCGCTTGCCGGTGTACCGCTCGGGGTCAAAGCCCTGCGACTGCTGCAGGGCGAGGAATTCCTCATAGACCGGATCGTCAAAGCGATCGGGGAATTGCAGCTCCTCCGTTTCCGCGGCCGTTTCCCCCACGGTCCAGCCAAACTCCTCCAGATAGCGGATGCGGTCCTCGTTGGTGCGGATACCCTTCCGTTCGCCGGTCAGGGAAACGGATGCGGTCGTCTGCACTTCCCTGTGGAGGACGAAGTGTCCGGCGGAAAGCGCGCCGCACAGCAGAAAGAGGGTCGCCCCGATGAGAAGTTTTTTCCGGTCCACTTTCGCGGTGATGATAAACAAGAATAACACGCCCCTTCCCAATGGCTCGATGCAGTAGGAAACTTATGCGGGGAATTGACCGGATATGCTATAATAAAAACGATACGGGAAGGGGAGTGGAACGTGATGGAGCGGATCGACAAGCTGCTGGCCAATACGGGCCGCTGGTCTCGGAAAGAGGCGCGGGAGCTGGTGCGCGCCGGACGGGTGACCAGCGGCGGCCTTCGGGTGGAAAAGCCGGAGGAGAAATGCACACCGGACAGTGTGGCGGTGGATGGAGAGCCTTTGCAGCTGGTGCGGTTTCAGTACCTGATGATGCATAAGCCGGCGGGCCTTCTCTCCGCAACGGAGGATAAACGGCAGAAGACCGTGCTGGATATTCTGCCGCAGCATCTTCGGCGCATCGGTCTGCGTGCTTTTTCCGGATGCTTCGGACTTACCTCTGTCCGGATCCCGATCTCCACG
>CAKUEI010000120.1 GCA_934646175.1 uncultured Oscillospiraceae bacterium | reverse complement strand
GCTCTAGCCAACTGAGCTACGCCGCCATAACGGACCTCGACAGGGCATTATTTAGTATATCTAATCGCCCCCGGTTTGTCAACCATAAATTTTACTTTTTTATGGCTTTCCGTCATGGCGGCGCGATTTTTCTCTTACGGGTTCTGTGCGCGCTCGCCCAGGTCCTTCAGGATCCCCTCAAATTCGTCATAATAAGCCTGCTTGCAGCGGTGCCCCTCCAGATGCAGGGTCATCTCGTCCAGGCTGGCCATTACCGTGGGGATCCACTGATACGGGATCGCCACCAGGAAGGTGCCCGGCTCATAAAGCTCCCGTCCCGTGGGGCCGTGGACCAGATCGGGCACCACAAAATTGATCTTGCCCGTCTTGTAGGGGTACAGCAGGAACCAGGTGCAGCCCATGACGGGGGTACACTTGGATTCGTACATCATGCCGGTGGCATAGGCCGCAGCACGCAGCACCAGCTCCGCTTGCTTGGACGTGCCGGAGATCACCAGCACGTCCGGCTCAAAGGGCATCTGGTCCACCGGCGCAAAGGATACGTAATTCACCGAGTCCCGCTGCAGCATGGTGATGTGCTGATAGATATGCTGGTTGGCGCGAGCCTCCTGAAATACTTTCAGCCGGGCGCCGATCTGGCCGCTTTCCGCCAGCGGGGCCATGTCCTCCATGCCGAGGAAGATCTTGCCCACACAGGTCTCGTCATTTTCCCGGGAGAAGTAAAAGGGACGGTGCTCACGCTGAGACATGCGGAACATTTCGCACAGGGACATATGGGCGTCCTTCTCCAGGGGCGGCAGGCCCTCCGGTCGAAAGAACTCGAACTTCACCCCCATGGGGACCTCTTTCAGCTCCAGCCGGTCCAGTGCACTGTAATCAGGGTGCAGAAAACCGTTTTTACCCATACACAAATACGCCTCTTTCCTCTATATTCTATCCCGCCGGGAAACGGTCTGCGGAATACCATTTCTCCGGCGGGGTAAGATCAGCGGTAATACTCTGCGCAGCTGTCCCACAGGGGCTGCTGCTTATTGCCGGAGATATTCTTCACCAGACGCTGGGCGCAGCGCTCGGAATGGCCCATTTTGCCGAAGACGCGGCCGTCCGGCGAGAAGGCGCCCTCAATGGCCTCCATAGAGCCGTTGGGGTTGCCGGAAATGTCCATGGTGGGTGCGCCAGAAAGGTCCACGTAGCGGGTGGCAATCTGCCCGGCGGCGATCATCTTGTCCAGCACAGGCCGGGGGGCCACAAAGCGGCCCTCACCGTGTGAGATGGGGATGGTGTAGGTATCCCCCACCTGGGACTTCAGCATCCAGGGGGACTGGACGGAGGAGACCACGGTGGTAACGTACCGGCTCTGGTGCCGGCCGATGGTGTTGAAGGTCAGGGTAGGGCTGTCCGCCGTTGGCTCGGTGATATGGCCGTTCTCGATCAATCCCAGCTTGATGAGGGCCTGGAAGCCGTTGCAGATGCCCAGCATCAGGCCGTCGCGGTTGTGGAGCATGTCGTGCACCGCGTCCGTCAGCTTAGGATTGCGCAGGAAGGAGCAGATGAATTTTGCACTGCCGTCCGGCTCGTCGCCGCCGGAGAAGCCGCCGGGGATGAACATGACCTGACTGCGGGCGATGGCGGCGCTGAGGCCCTCCACCGACTCCTGCAGCCACTGGGGCGTCAGGTTGCGCACTACGAAGATCTCTGGCTCCAGCCCCGCCTTGCAGCAGGCAGCGGCGGAATCGTACTCGCTGTTGGTGCCCGGGAACGCGGGGATGACCACATGGGGCCGGGCCACCGCGTGCTTGGCCACATAGGCCGGGCGCTTTTCACAGGTAAATGCGCTCAGCTCACCCGCCTGAGGTACCCGAGTGGGATAGATCTCTTCCAGCACGGTCTCCCAGTCGCTCTGAAGGGAAGCAAGGTCCACCTCGTCCTCCGGGAAGGTGAGGGCAAATTTCTCCTGGGTATGGCCCAGCAGCACGCCGCCGGGCACCTCCCCCTCGCACTCCGCCACAATGGCGCCGTACACCGGGGAGAACAGGGCGTCGAAGGTCATGGCCCCGTCGTCGCGGAAGCCGATGCGGTTGCCGAAGGACATTTTCATGATGCCCTCCGCCGCGCCGCCGTTCCCTACGGCCCAGGCGGCCTTCACATTACCGTTCTGACAAAAGCCATGGAACTCGTCCCACAGCTTTTTGAGGGCGTCATAGCTCTCCTCCTCCGGGAAGAAGAGGTAAACGGGGTCTCCTGCCGCCTTAAATTCCGGGGAGATGACATCCCCCAGCTTTGCGGAGGCGATGGCAAAGGAAATGAGGGTGGGAGGCACATCCAGATCGAGGAAGCTGCCGGACATGGAGTCCTTGCCGCCGATGGCAGCCACCTCAAGGCCCATCTGCGCCTCGAACGCACCCAGCAGCGCGGCAAAGGGCTTGCCCCAGCGGGCAGGGTCCTCCCGCAGTTTTTCGAAATACTCCTGCAGGGAGAGGTAGGCGTTCTTCCGGTCACAGCCGGAGGCCACCAGCTGGGCCACGGAATGGATCACCGCAGCGGAGGCCCCGGCGAAGGGGTCCTTTTCCGAAAGATAGGGATCAAAGCCATTGGCCATGACGGAGCAGGTGTCGGTCACGCTGCCCGGCGCTACCGGCAACAGGGCGGCCATGGTCTGGGTAGGCGTGGTCTGGTAGGCCCCGCCGAAGGGCATCAGCACGCTGGCCGCGCCTACACTGTTGTCAAACCGTTCGACAAGTCCCCGCTGGGAGCAGATGTTCAGGTCCTCCGCCAGCTCCTTGAACCGCTGGGCAATGGGCTTTCCGGCGCAGGAACCGTCGCCGTGGCGATGGGGGGGCTCCTTCTCCTCTGCCGGGGCGGGAACGGAAACGGCGGTGTGCTTGGACGCGCCGTTGGTGTTCAGGAAGGCCCGGCTCAGGTCCGCAATGGTATTCCCCTGCCACTTCATCACCAGCCGGGGGGCT
>CAKUEI010000119.1 GCA_934646175.1 uncultured Oscillospiraceae bacterium | reverse complement strand
TCTCCCATTCGTCCGCCCGCATATTTTTCTCATCCCTCCGCCTTTTCCTCTTTCTCAATCTCCCGCTTGTATCGCCGAATCTGCCGTTCGCATCTGTCCGTGATCCGCGCCGTGTCCGTGCCGGTCAGGCCGTCCTCCGCGGCGGGCACCACCACACTGACGCTGCCGTCGCTGATGAAAGCCACGCAGTCAGCGTACCCTTTGGCCATGACCAGATTTTCGATCTGCGCCTCAGAGGCCGTATAGCCCGCCATGGTCTGGATGGCCTTTTCGGCCTCCGCCCGGGCAGAAGCCGCCGTGCTTTCATTGGCCGCCGCATCCTTCAGGATGGACAGGGCGGAATCCCGCGCCTGCTGCCGGTTCAGCCGGGCCTTTTCAAAATAGCCGGAACCAGTCTTTTCCCCGGCGCTCCCGGTCTCCTCCGGTGGGGCGCTTCCCCGCAAGAGAGAGTCCCCCGCGCCGTCCACCAGTGTGGCCTGGCCCAGATTTTTCCCCGTCTCGCCCGCCTGCTGCTCCTCCTTGGCGTAGGACCAGTTTAAGTACACCGCCGCGCACACGAACAGGACGATCGCCGCCACCACGGCGTTTCGCTTCCACAGCTTCATGCCTTCCTTCTCTCTTCCGCTCTTCTGCTTCATGCTCCATGCCCACCTTTCTTCATTTTACTCCCATACAAATGGAAACACTGTCGCTGCTCAGCCCGGTGAGAGCGGAGACCGCCCTTAAAAGCTGAAGCTGCACCCCCGGGTCTTTCCCGCCGGTACATACCACCAGAGCCCCCCGGAACTTGGGATAGATCTCCTCCAGCAGCAGGGCGTCCTGACTTCCGCTGCCCCGGGACACCACCACGGTCTCCGCGCTTTCCTCGCTTTCCGTGGTGCGGGTATCCTCCGCCAGAATGCGCCGGCTGCCGCTTTCCAGTGTCAGCACCACCGACACGTCCCCCGCCCCTTCGATCTTGGAAAGGGTTTGCTCCATGTCCCGCTCCAGGGTCTGCACATCAAAGTTCGTCTCCTGCCCCTCCGATGTCTGGGCGGTCTTTTTCATCTCCCCGCTTCCCGGCCACAGCAGCATCGCCGCGCCCACGCATAAGATCAAAAGCACAAATTTATACCGTTTCCAGACTCCGTCCAGCTTGCCCTTCCAGCCCTCCGGCCACCGCACTTTCATCCCGTCTCCCTCCTTTCCTGCAGAAAGCTCTGCCGTTCCGCCGGAATGCCGAATTCCGCTTCCAACCCGCTTTGAATCTCCTGCTTCTGCCCTTCGGTAAAGCTGCCCCAAACGGTCGCCTCCGCTGGATAAGGAAGGCCCGCTTCATTCACCTCGCAGCGCACCTCTCCTTCCGCCGCCGCGCCCAACTCCTTCGCCTTGTCCGCAATATATGCTTCCGCATCCCCGGCTATGATGTCCTTCATCTGCTCCAGATTTTCCTCCGTCAGGGCAAGGCTTGCCTCCTCCGCCTCCAGCCGGTATTGGCTCATTGCGGCAGAAAACGTGGAAAAGTCAAACCCCAGTGCCGGCTTCAGCATGGCGCACATCAGCACCAGGCCGCCGATCATGGCGCCGATCTTTTTCATTGTGCCCTTGGGCGCCAGCGCCTGCGAAATGGCCACAATGGCTGCCGTGCAGATCATCCCTGTCAGCCAGCTTCGAAGAAACGCAATCATCTTACCACCACCGTGATCGCGGATACGATCGAAATCAGCAGCACCACGCCGCTGGTACCCGTCATACCCAAGGACAGCCCGAAGGCATCGCCGATGGCATCGATCATCCCCGCCGTTCGTCCCTCCGCCACCGTGGCACTCACCGCGGCGGACAGCTTATAGGCCAGATAATGGACTCCCATCTGCAAAAAGGGCGCAAGCAGGATTCCCATCACCGCCAATAGTCCGAAGACACCCACGGTCCCCCGCAGGATCCCCGCCCCAGCCAGCACGGTCTCCGCCGCATCGGAGAGAATCTTCCCCACCACGGGCACCATACTGGTCATGGCAAATTTCGCCGCCTTCAGGGTCAAGGCGTCGCTGCTGCCCGCAATGGCTCCGCTGACCGAAAGATACCCGATGAACGCAATCAACACCCCGGTCAAAATTCCCGTCACCGTCCCCTTGATGAGCTTTCCGATCCGCTTTAGCCCTTCGTTTCCCACCACGGCGTAGGCCGCGCACACCGCCAGATAGGCATAGACCAGTGGCAGCAGCAGCCGGTCGATCAGGTTCAATAGCACATCGGAAAAAAGCAGGGCCGCCATCTGCCGCGCCACCGCGCCCGCCGGTGCTCCCATGGCCGCCGTGGCCGCCGTCATAGTGGGCAGAAGGACATTTCCGAAGGTGCGCATCCGCCCCACGGCGTCCCGTCCCTCGCTCATGAGCGACCCGGCGTCGCTTACAGCCACCGCCGTCAGGGCCAGCACCATGACGATCTGCACCACCGACACCTCTCGTTCCCCGAAGGAACCGCACAGCTGCCCCGCCAAAGAGCCAAACAGGACGATGAGCAGCATCAGCACTGCACTTCTGGCCGACCGCTTCACCATTCCGCCCAGCAAGCCGCACGCTTTTTCCCAAAGGCCCTTCAAGCCATCCTCCCACGTGGTACCGCCGCTTACATCCAGTCCGTCCCCCGCCTCGCCCGCGGCGATTTTCAACCCGTCCAGGTCCAGTGTCTCCGCCTGCCGGGCCGCGCTTTCCTCCACGGTCGAAAGGCCTGTCTCCGCCGCAAAGCAGCTCCCCGTCAGCAGCAGAATCGCCAGCAGCCCCATCAGCAACCTCTTCATTTCACAATAACCCCGTAATCATACTCAGCACCGTTTTCAAAAGCGGGATCGCTGTCAGCAGCGCCGCCGCAGACCCCGCGATCTCCAGAAAAGCCGCCAGTCCGCCCTCTTTCGCGTCCCGGCACACCTCCCCCGCCACCCGGATCATCACTGCAATGCCCGCCGTCTTCAGCACTGGGGATAAAAGCGCCGGGGAAAGCCCTGCCGTGTCGGAAAGCTCGTTCATGGTCTCCACCACCGCGTTCAGTGCGTCCAACGAAGATGCGAGGATCAGTGCCCCGGCAGCCAGCGCCAGCACCATGCTCACCTCCGGCGC
>CAKUEI010000118.1 GCA_934646175.1 uncultured Oscillospiraceae bacterium | reverse complement strand
CTACTGTGGCGCACAGCGCCGCCGTCACCGCCACGGCGGCCAGCTTCAAAATGTTGTCCATCCCTAAAACCCAAAGAGGTTCTTCACCAGGTCGAACAGGCTGCTGATTTTCTGCACCACCATCATCAGCACCACCACAAGCCCCGCCAGCGTGGTCATAGTCGCCTGCTCGTCCCGTCCCGAGCGGGACAGCACCTGATTGAGCACCGAGACCAGGATCCCCACCGCCGCGATTTTAAAGATCAGATCCACATCCACGTGCATTTCCTCCCCATATTCAAAGCAGCAACACCAGCAGAAATCCCCCCGCTGTAATACCCAGCACCTGATAGACCTTCCCGAGCCGCCGCTGCTCCTCTTCTGCTGCTTTCCGGCTTTTTTCCAGTTCTTTCTGGAGAAAGCCCAGCGCTTCCTCCTGCCCCGGCTGATCGTACCGGCCCAAAACGGCTCCCAGCGAGGCAAACAGTTCCTTCTCCGAATGCCGGACGGGAAGGTCTGTCTGCGCCAGCGTCTCCCGCCAGATCTCCTCCAAACTCTGCTGCTCCAGCCGGGAAAGTGCCTCACCGCAGTGGGCAAAAAAATCTCTCAGCGGCTTTCCGCTTTCCTGCTCCATTCGTTTCATCAGCTCCGGCACCGGCAGCAGGGAAAAGGCGATCTCCCGCCGGGCGGTCTGCACCGCCGCGCACATTTCGCCGATGGTCTTTCCACGGGCGCTCAGCTGCGCCGCCGCCAAATGCCCCATGAGCGTTCCGCCCAGAAGCAGCATGGCGCCACCCAGTGCGCGTATCACAGGATCGTCCTTCCATCAACCGTTTCATACCGCCGCACCCCGCCCTCCACATGGATGAGCACCACATGGCGAAAGAGCTTTAGTTCCATCATCTTCCGATACAGGGGCCGCAGCCGCAGGTCTTCGCAGGAATCCCCGTGGGCCGTGACCAGAAGCTGTGCGCCGCACCCCGCCGCCTTGGTCAGGGCCTCGATATCCTCCGGCGCCGTGATCTCGTCCGCTGCCAACACCTCGGGCCGCATCCCCCGCAGCAGCATCAGCAGCCCCGCCGCCTTGGGGCAGCCGTCCACGATGTCTGTCCGCACCCCCACGTCCATCTGCGGAACGCCGTGATACAGGGCGGCCAGTTCACCGCGCTCGTCGGCCACCCCCACCCGACACGGCGCCAAGCCGTCCCCGTCCGAAAGAGTGCGGATCATATCCCGCAGCAGGGTGGTCTTTCCCATGCCTGGCGGTGCCAGGATCAGTGTGCTCCGCAGCTTCCCCTCCGGCGCAAGGCGCGCCAAAAGCGGTTTTGCCGCCCCGGGGATTTCCTTTGCAATTCGGATGCAGACCGAAGACAGCTGCCGAATGTTCACAATCTCGCCGTCCTTCACCGCAACGCTGCCGCACAGGCCGATGCGGTGTCCGCCCCGCATGGTCACAAATCCGTTTTTCACCTTGTCTGCCACCGTGTGAAAGGATGCCTCGCTGGCGATCTCCAGCACCCGGGCCAGCTGCTGTGGCGTTACGCTCTGCCCGTCCCCGATAAACCGTTCCCCTGTGGGAAAAACGCAGGAGGCAGGCCGCCCCGCCCGCAGGCGGAATTCCTCTGCTTCCTTCCGCTCAGTATCTGTAAAGCAATATACTTTTTCCCTTATTTCAGGTGGCAGCACCAACGCCGCCTCGTCAAACCGGCTTCCCGCCGTGCGATGCTTCATGATCCTCGTCCCCCTCTTTTGTTTCTGAAGCATCCTATGACCGGTTGTCCACGTTTATGATTTTCCAGTCCGATTTTTCTGTGAAAAGGGCATCCTGTTTGCAAGAGGTGAATGACATGCAAAAAAACTGTTGGCAGGACGACCTGCCTGCGCTTCCCCTGCTGCCTGTCCTCTGCGGCGATCTGGTCTGCGAAGCCGCCGTGGTGGGCGGCGGCTTTACTGGGCTCCTCACTGCCTTTTTCCTGCGGGAAAAGGGCGTTCACACTGTGGTGCTGGAGGCCGGCCTCCCCGGCTGCGGGGCGTTGGGTGCCTCCTCCGGACTGCTCACCCTGACGGGCGCAACCACCTTTTCGCATCTGCTCACCGTGCTGGGGCCCCAGCGCGCCCGGCGTTTTCTTTCTCGTCAGCGTCAGGCGCTCTGCGATTATGAAGCGCTTATCAAACGTCTCGCCCTGTCCTGCTCTTTCCGCCGCCTGCCTCTTTTTCTCGCGTTTTCCTCAGAACGACAGCGCGACCGGGAGACGGCCACCCTCCGTGCTCTGATACCCGAGTACACCTTTGCGGACGGGCGGCTGCTCTGTCTTCCGAAGCAGGGGCAGCTGCACCCCATGCGGTTCCTCCACGGTCTTCTGCCCCATCTTCAGCTGTTTATCCATTCCCCGGTCCTCGCTTTCCGGAACGGCGTACTCCACACCCCTCAGGGCCGCGTATACGCAAAGCATGTGGTGTTCACCGCGCCCCTTGTGTCTCAGCCGTCTCTCCTGCGCACCCACTGTCTCGCCCTCGATTCCGCGTCCATGCCAACGGGCATTCTGCGCTCCCTCGCGCCGGACGCCCTCACCCTTTCTCCCACGGAGCGCGGCGTTCTTCTCACTTCCCGTATGGGTATGGCGCGCCTTCTGCGCACTGCCGGACATCTCTGGCCGAACGCTGTCCCCCGTGCCCACTGGTCCTGCCCTGCGCCGCTCCGGTCTCTCCCCGCCCTGCATTGGCTGCCGGGCGATTCCTGCAACCAGTTCTATGCCCTCGGCTTTTCCGCGTTCAGCCCTCTCTCCGCCCTGTCCGCGGCACAGTTTCTCGCCCGGCGCATTGCGGAAACAAAGCAATAAAAAAGCGGGCCGGCCCTTTAGCCAAAGCCCCATAAGGATGTTTTTGGCAGGGATACGGTGTAACCCCACAACTGGGGTTGCACCGTTTTCTCTTTTTAAGCAGATTTTTTTGATTTTAGCCATAAGACTTTTGATTTCACCCTCTATCGGAATGTCAATCAGTCCGATAGCTGTGAAGTAGATGTCCACCTTCACATAACAGTGCCCGCTTGCTTTGTCATTGTTGTGAACCTCAATCCTGCGGATCAAAGAATTCACAAGGGTTGGCGTCAATTCTTCAAAGGATGTACTGTTTCGCAGAACTTTCAATGAGGTTTTCAAGTCAAGGCTCGTCCGTTCAATGCAAGCGAGTTTCTTTTCCTCCTCCGCCACCTTATTCATAAGGGTGCGCTGTTCATTCTCGTAATTGTCTGGCATCCTTCCTATAATTCAATATATTCATTGACCTTGTCAACGAGTAACCCCTCCCAGTAATTATAATCCGGATAG
>CAKUEI010000117.1 GCA_934646175.1 uncultured Oscillospiraceae bacterium | reverse complement strand
GAGTTCGATCTGGTTGGTGCTCACCTCACTGGTGGCAAGGCCGTTGATCTCCACCGTCACCGTGGCGGTGGTCACCTCGCTGACATTGGTCAGCCCGCTGGGCAGGACAATGCTGTAGGTAAAGGACTGGTTCCCCGTCACCTTGGAAAGGTCGAGGCTCCCAAGGGAGATGGAGGTCACGTCCGCGATGTCATCCGGCTCCCCCGCCACGGAAATGACCGAGGGGCTGATGGTGCAGGTGATGTTGTCCTTCGTGGCGCCGCCGCCGGGCAGCAGCTCCAGCGTCAGGGGAACGTCCTTCCCCGTTACCACCGGCATGGTGACAAAAATGGTTTTGGCGCTGCAGGTGAGTGTCTCGTCGATCACATTCCCCGCCGCATCCATCAGTTCAAAGGGGTACTCCCCCGTTACGGTTTTGGAAAGGTTTTCGCCGGTCACGGTGACCTGCGCGTGGTCCACCTGATCCACCGCGGCGGCAATGCCGCTGATATGCAGCGTCTCCGGACTGATGACGATCTTGCCGGTCTGGAACCCGTCAGCCACGCTGCCGCTAAAGGACGCCTGCACGGGAATATCCTTTTCCGCAAATTCCGAGACGGTGACTGTGATCTGACTGGGCAGCCGTTCCGTCACGGTCAGCCCGGCGGAGATGATGCTGTCGGAAAAGCTGATCTCCACAGGCAGCTTGTACTCCCCGGCGGCGGTGATACGGGAAAGGTCCACCGTGGCATAAACAGTCTCTTTGGTGACCTGGTTCATGGTGGTCCACTGACCCTGCACCCGGACGCGCACCGTCTTCTCCGTGTCGGACGAGACCATCAGGCCGCGGCTTTGCAGATTTTCCTCCCCGCTGAATACAACAGGGACAGAGCTGAAGGTCTTGGAACCGTCCGTATTTCCCTGGGCCCGGACATAAAACCAGAGGATGAAGGCCAGCAGGATGGACAGGACAATAAAGGGCCAACGTTTTTCCTTAAGCTTTCCCATTGGTTTCCTCTCCCCTTTTGGTCTTGAACAGTTCGGCAAGGCGGTCCTTCGGTGTTTTCGGCGTATCCTCCGGCACGGGCATCAGTTCCTTCCGCAGCAGGCGGTCCAGCGTCTCAGGTGCCAGGTGCCGCTTCAGCATCCCGTCAATAGCCACCGAGATGGAGCCAGTCTCCTCCGAGACGATGGCGACTACGGCATCCGAGTGCTCACTGATGCCGATGCCGGCCCGGTGACGCATACCGAGGTCCCGGCTGAGGTTCACATTTCCGGATAGGGGCAGCATACAGCCCGCTCCCACGATCCGCCCGCCGCGGACGATCACGGCGCCGTCATGCAGGGGCGCCTTGTTCCAAAACAAGTTCTTCAGAAGCTCCGCCGAGACCGAGCAGTCCAGCGGGGTGCCGGTTTTGATGGCGTCGTCCAGCAGATTGTTCCGCTCGAACACCATCAGCGCGCCCACCTTGTCTTTGGAAAGAGCGGTGTACGCCTCCACCGTCTGGGAAATGGCGCGGTCCAGCTCGTCGCTTTCCTCCTGGCGGCCCAGAAGTCCGTGGCTGATGGCGTTCCCGAACCAGCTTCCGCCCATGCGCTCCAAAAAGCGACGAATCTCCGGTTGGAACAAAATAACAAGCGCCAGAACGCCCCATTCCACCAGACGGCTCAAAATGAAGTTGATCCCGTATAGATGGAAGATGGAGGAAAGTCCCAGCGCAACAAAAACAAGGATGATGCCCTTTACCACGCGGCCGGAATTGCTTCTGCGCACCATCATCAGGATCTTATAGATCAGGAATGCCATCACGGCAATGTCGATCACGTCGGTCACGCGGATCATTTTGATAAATTCCAGCGCTTTCTGGATGGTATCGGCCAGAATTTCCATCGGCTCCTCACCCCTTTGGTATGTCAGGGTCTCATTCCGGGCGCAATACGGCCCGGACCCGGAAAAGTTTAGAAATATTATACCGGATTCCCCTTGAAATAGCAACAGAAAGCGGGATTAAATTTCCATGAGAATTCTGTGAACATGCTGTGAACGTTCCCGGTTTTTCAGGGAAACAGCGCATAGAAAAGCCCGCCGGAAGACATTCCCAGGCGGGCTTTTTCTTTTCGGGTGTATTCATCCGGAAAGGCACGCAGGCAGGACCTTCAGGAACCGTTCCACCTGCCGTGCATCGTTGAAGACGGAAAAGCTCAACCGCACTGTCCCGCTCTCCAGCGTTCCGGCCGTCTGATGGGCTAGCGGCGAGCAGTGAAGGCCCGCCCGCACCGCGATGCCCTTTGCCCCTAACCGCTCTCCCAGCACCTCGCAGTCAGTGCCCTCGGCGCAGAAGGACAGCACGCCGGTCTGCCTTTTGATGTCCCCGGCGGCAAAGCAGCGGATTCCGGGGATTTTTTTCAGTCCCTCCGCTGCCTGACGCAGCAGTATCCGCTCGTGGCGCAGGATGGCGTCCGTGCCTGTTTTCTGCACGAAATGCATCCCGGCCGCCAGGCCCGCCGCACCGGGGACGTTCAGGGTACCCGGCTCCAGCCGATCTGGCAGGAAATCCGGCATCTCCTGCAGGAGGGAATTGCTGCCTGTGCCGCCGAACAGCAGCGGCTCGACCTCCCGCCCGCACAGGAGCAGTCCGGTGCCCTGGGGGCCGTAAAGCCCCTTGTGGCCCGGCATGGCTGCGAAGGCCGCCCCCAGTTCATCCATGTGCACCGGAAGAACGCCCGCGGACTGGGACGCATCCAGCAGGAACGGAACGCCGCGCTCCCGACAGAGCGCCGCGATCTCCTCCACCGGCTGGATCATGCCGAACACGTTGGAGACGTGATTGCAGATCACGCAGCTTACCTCCGGTGTCAATCCCGTCCGGAAAGCATTCAGCATTTGTTCCGGCTCAAAAAGGGGTGCGGCGGCGACCTTGACCTTCACCTCCGGGATGGCGTGAAGGGTGCGGGTCACGGCGTTGTGCTCATAGCCGGAGATCAGCACCGTGTCCCCCGACTTTACCAGGGTGCGGATGGCAAGGTTCAGGGCATGGGTGGCGTGAAAGGTCAGGACGACCTGCTCCGGGCCGCTGACGCAGAACAGCGCTGCCGCCGTTTCCCGGCAGGCGAAGACCACGTTCGCCGCGGCCATGGCCGCCGGATGACTCCCCCGGCCGGGGCTTGCAGTATGGGACATGGCCCATGCCGAGGCCCGGAGCACCGAGGGCGGCTTTTCCATGGTGGTGGCGGCAGAATCCAGATAGATCATAAGGCCACCTCACGGTAGCTTCCATCCCCTTCCGTGAGATAGATCTCCGGCGTGCCCGCGCCTGAGCGGTGCAGGACGGAAAGCGCCGCGTTCAGATTCCGTTGGGCGATCTTGACGC
>CAKUEI010000116.1 GCA_934646175.1 uncultured Oscillospiraceae bacterium | reverse complement strand
GTGCGCAAAAGCCCGCCCTTATTTTACTTTAGGAATGAATTATTCGCCGTCTTCCTCGGTCTCCTCCGCGGGAGCAGCCTCCAGCAGAGCGCGGATGGACAGGGAGACCTTCTTGTTCTCCATGTCGATGTCCGTAATCTTCACGTCGACCATCTGGCCTTCGGACAGCACGTCGCCGGGCTTCTCGATGCGATGATCGGCGATCTGGGAGATATGGATCAGGCCGTCCACGCCGGGGACGATCTCGGCGAAGGCGCCGAAGGTCATCAGCTTGACCACCTTCACGTTGGCGGTGTCGCCCACAGAGTACTTGGTGGTGAACACGGTCCAGGGATCCTGGGAGTGATCCTTCATGCCCAGAGAAATCTTCTTCTCGGGGTCGAAGGAGATAACATACACGTCCACAGTGTCGCCGACACTGACGACCTCGGAGGGGTGCTTGATGCGGCTCCAGGACAGCTCGGAGATATGGACCATACCGTCCACGCCGCCGATGTCCACGAAAGCGCCGTAGGAAGTCAGAGATTTCACCGTGCCGGTGTAATGCTTGCCAACCTCGATGTCGGCCCACACCTTCTCGGCGGCAGCGGCACGCTCTTCATACTGCAGGGCGCGGATGGAACCCACCACGCGGCGGCGGGCACGGTTCACCTCGGTGATGCGCAGACGCACGCGCTTCTTCAGCAGCTCGCTCATGGGAGTCTCGCGGGGCAGACCAGTCTGAGAAGCGGGAACAAACACGCGGACGCCCTTCACGGAAACGACCACGCCGCCCTTGTTCTCTTCGGTGACGATACCCTCCACAGGAGTCTTCTCCTCGCGAGCGGTCTCGATGTCTTCCCAACTCTTCACGGTGTCAAGGCGCTTCTTGGACAGGGTGACAACGCCCTCCTGATCGTTGACGCGCATGACATAGGTTTCGATCTCGTCGCCGACCTTGACCACATCCTCCGGCTTCACGCTGGGATCGTCAGACAGCTCGGACAGCGGGATGTAGCCCGCGTGCTTGGTGCCCAGGTCGACCTGGATCTCCGTCGGCGTAATATTGACTACTACGCCGGTAACCTTCTCCCCCGTATTTAAAGTTTTGATCGATTTCTCCAGCAGATCGGCGAAGGATTCTTCGATCTCCATAATTTCGTCGCTCATTTTGTCATAGACCTCCTTTATAATCCACGCAGGCGTCGAGGCGCCAGCCGTGATTCCAACCAGACCGCAGCCGCGCAGTTTTTCCGGCTGCAGCTCGTCCGCCCGTTCCACCCAGAAGACCGGGGTGCCATGGGCGGCGCATAATTCGGCAAGCCGCTTTGTGTTGGAACTTTTGCGGTCACCGACCACGATCATGGCGTCAGCTTTTTCCGCAAGGCGCAGTGCCTCCTGCTGACGCATATCAGTCGCTCCACATATTGTATCAAATATTTTTGCGTTTGTACACTCTTTTTTTGCTTTTTCTCGGCAGGCTTCCCATGCGGCCCGCGCCGCCGTGGTCTGAGAGACGATGGTCAGCTCCTCATTTCGGCGGGATTCGTCCTCCCGGAGCCAGGCGTCCAGTGCCTCCGCATCCCGCAGCACCACTGGATGACTGCACCATCCTGCGATGGCGCGCACCTCCGGATGGTCCGGGGTGCCGATGATCACGGGAATGCGGCCGTCCTTCTCCGCCTGGGACACGATCTTGTGAATCTGCGTCACATTGGGGCAGGTGGCATCGATCACCTTCGCCTTCCGCGCCTTCAAAGTCTCATAGGTGGCTCTTCCCTCTCCGTGGGAACGGATGATCACGTCCGCGCCCACGGGGGTCTCCTCCGGCTTCTCCACCGTCCGGATGCCAAGGCTTTGGAAATGAGCGATCACATGGTCATTATGGATCAGGTGCCCCAGCATCACGCAGTTTCCGGAATGCTCCGCCGCCTGCTCCGCCAGCTCCACCGCCCGCTTGACCCCATAGCAGAACCCGGCGGATTTTGCAAGGATCAGCTTCATCGGCCCGCCTGCGGCCGCAGGGCCTCGATCCGCTGCATCAGCTCGTCGGCCGTGCGGCGATAATCCTCCGGCGTGGGGCGCTTTCCGCTCTCCGCCTTGGGATAAAATGGCTCGCCGAACACCACGGGGTTTTTCCGGAACCAGCGCTTCTCCGCCGGAACGTAAATGGGGATGATAGGAACGCCGGTGCGCATAGCCAGCATGGCCACGCCGGTCTTCGCGTCCCCCATTTCGCCATCCTGATGCCGGGTCCCCTCCGGGAACATGAGCAGCAGCTCGTCATTTTTCAGATACTTCATGGCGGTCTTGATAGCGCCGATGTCCGCCTGTCCGCGCTTTACGCCGAAAATGCCGCCCTTTTTCAAAATCCAGCCGATCACTGGGATCTGCATGACCTCTTCCTTGGCCATAACGTGGATCTGGTAAGGCCAGCCCAGGGCGAAGGCCACAAAAAACGGGTCGCTCATTCTGGTGTGATTGGGACAGAGCAGCGCGCCGCCCGTAGGCCGATTCCCCGGATTGATGCACACTGCCGGCATCAAAAGCCGGTACACCGGCCATAAAATGATAAACGCAATGATGTAGACCACGTTCAGTTTTCGCTTTTTCATGCCTGTAAGCGCTCCTTTACTGTTTCCCGCAGAATTTTCAGGCTCTCCTCCAGCAGATTCCCCGTGGTATCCACCACGATGGCGTCCTCTGCCTTCCTGAGCGGTGCAGCAGCGCGGCTTTCGTCGTTCCGGTCCCGCTCCACCATGTCGGAAAGAACGGTCTCGTAATCTACTTGTTCGCCCCGCTCCAGAAGCTCCAGATGCCGCCGCCGGGCCCGGTCTTCAGGGCTGGCAGTGAGGAAGATCTTCTCGTCGGCTTTGGGCTGGACCACGGTGCCGATGTCACGCCCGTCCATGATCACGTTATTTTCCCGGGCGCTTTTCCGCTGCAGCTCCAGCAGGAAGGTACGCACCTCCGGAATGGCAGACACGCAGGAGGCATAGTGCGATACCTCGTTTTTCCGGATGTCCGCCGTCACGTCCTCCCCGTTCAACAGCATGTGCTGCAGTCCGTCCTCGCCGTAGACCACCCGAATGTTCAGCCGGGGCAGCAGGGCCACCACCGCGTCATGGTCCGTAGGCTCCACACCGGAGCGCAGGGCCATCAGGCCTACCGTGCGATAAATCGCGCCGGTGTCCACATAGAGGAAACGAAGCTCCTGGGCAAGACTTCTCGCCAGGGTGGATTTTCCTGCGCCGGACGGACCGTCTATGGCAATGCTCTTATATTCCATGTTCGTCACTCCCTGCAAAATAAGGCCGCGTGGATCCCGGCGGCCGTTCCGGTAGACCAGGCGATCTGCAGATTAAAGCCGCCGGTATAGGCA
>CAKUEI010000115.1 GCA_934646175.1 uncultured Oscillospiraceae bacterium | reverse complement strand
CAGGCCCGGTTTCCGCAGTAGTAGTTTTTCCTGCCCTCGTAGACGGCCTCGCCGCAGCGGGGACACGTCCCGATTGCAATACGCTCGGTCTGAAACAATTTCTGCTTATCCTCACTAATGCAGGAATAGGTCTTTACCAATTCCTGCATCATAGCCTCAATACCGGCCATAAACTCGTCCGGGTCAGCCTGCCCCTTGGCGATTTCGGTCAGACAGCTTTCCCATTCAGCGGTAAGCTGGGGAGATGTCAAAGCCTCCGGCAGCACCACGGCCAAATTGATGCCGTCCTTGGTGGGAATGAGCTGCTTGCCCTTTCTCTGGACAAAGGTCATCTGCACCAGCTTTTCCAAAATAGCGGCGCGGGTGGCCGTGGTTCCCAGCCCCTTGCGCTCGGCGTCCTCCGGCATATCCTCGGCCCCGGCTCGTTCCATAGCGGACAGCAGCGTATCTTCGGTGTAGGGCTTGGGCGGCGTGGTGAAATGCTCCGTGACGGATGCAGCCACATCCGCAAAGGTCTGGCCCTCTTTAAGCTCCGGCAGCTCCCGCACGGCCTCGGCTTCCTCGTCGGAATCCGTTTTCAGGGAGGAACGGAAACGGCGGTCAATCTCTTTCCAGCCGGGGGAAAGAACGGTCTTGCCCTTGGCGGTAAACTCTTTCCCGGCACAGGTGAATGTGGCGGTGACGGCCTCATAGATATGCGGCCCGGCCACAGCACACAGGAGCTTACAGCAGATCAGGGACAGCAGCTTTCTTTCGCTCTCGGCCAGTCCGTCAAAGCCCTGTTTCACAAATTCAGCGGTGGGGATGATGGCGTGGTGGTCGGACACCTTTTTGCTGTTTAAGATGCGGTCAAACTGCGGGGAAAGATTCAGGCCCTTGGCAAACGGCACCTTATCCCACAGGCCGGACACAAGGCTTTCCACGGTGGGCAGCATATCGTCGGTGAGGTATTGGCTGTCCGTTCTCGGATAGGTCAGCAGCTTCTTTTCATACAGCGTTTGGGCATAGTCAAGGGTCTGCTTGGCGGTGAATCCAAAGAGCCGGTTTGCCTCCCGCTGCAAGGTGGTGAGGTCATAGAGCTTGGGCGGCTGCTCCGTCTTTTTCTCCCGCGCCACGGAAGCACAAACGGCCTGCGCTCCAGCACAGGTCGCCTTGACGGTGTTTGCCTCGGCAGCATCGGAAAAACGGCTGCTTACCGCGTCCGCGCCGCCTGCCGCGATATGGACGATGTGATATTTCTCTTTCTTGAAATCGGTGATCTTGGCGTCCCTGTCCACCAGCATTTTCAGCGTCGGTGTTTGGACGCGGCCCACGGTCAGGGTCTTGTGGTACAGGACAGAGAAAAGCCGGGTGGCGTTAATGCCGATCAGCCAGTCGGCCTTTGCCCGGCACAGGGCCGATTGATACAGCGGGTCGTAGTCTGTTCCCGGTTTCAGATCTGATGGCGCTGTCCTCCATACTGGAAATCCAGAGGCGCTTGAACGGCTTTTCACAGCCTGCCATCTGATAGACAAAACGGAAAATGAGTTCTCCCTCGCGCCCGGCATCGGTGGCGCACACAAGGCCGGTCACGTCGGGACGTTCCATCAGAGAGCGCAGAATGTCAAACTGCTGCTTTTTCTCGTCGGGGATGATGTACTGCCACGTTTCCGGGAGGATGGGCAAATCCTCATAGCGCCATTTCTTGAAACGCTCGTCATAGCGGCCAGCGTCGGCAAAGGACACCAGATGCCCGATGCACCAGCTCACCAGATAGCCGTTTCCCTGCAAATACCCGTCGTGTTTCTCCGTGGCCCCGATCACGCCTGCAATGCTGCGGGCGACACTCGGTTTTTCTGCAATTACCAACTGATAACTCATTCCTCGTCCTCCTGTTCATTTTCAACTTCCGGCGCTTCGTCCTCAAAATCCTCGTCGTCGCCAAAATCATACTCGTCTAAATCGTCGCTGCCCTTGGTGTCTGCCTTGGGCTTTTTGAACTTGAAGTAATACAGGGCCGCGCCGCCGCCAGCCAGTGCTACCACAAGAAACACGATCAGACCGCCAACGCCGGAACCGCTGTTCTTCGGTTCCTCCTGCGGGGCCTCGGTTTCCTGCGGCTGGGTTTCCTGCGGCTCCGGCCCGGTACACTCGCTCATGTTATTTTTACAAACCGGGCAATTCGTATTGACGGCCCCAGCCTTGCATTTGGTGGTACAGGTGCAGACAGAAGCGGTACTTCCTGTCTGGTCGTCCTCCATCAGCGCCAGCAGGTCGGCTTCATCCACCTGATTTAAGAAATGGACGGTTTCTTTTCCCTCGTCGTCCCGGTCAATAATCAGGTAAAAGACATTGCCGGTCTTGGTTTCCACGGTGATAAACTGCTTGCCTCTTTGGGTGGTGCGGCCGATGTCGTCAATCAGCGTCAGGCTCCCGTCCGGGGTCAGGGCGGCGCTGCCACCGCCGGTCTGGCTGCCGGTGAACAACCCCAGCAGGGCGGCAAGTTCTTCTTCATCAAGGGAGAGGGAGAAGCTGCCCGCGCCGGTACTTTCTGTCTTGGTGTCACTGACGGTCAGGTAGTCGGAATGGACATAGCCGATGCGCTCCGGCAGAAGAATTTTCACCCAGTCGCCGTCTGTGCCGATCACTTCCACCTGCGTTCCGTTGGGGAGCTGGGTGAACGCGGTCTTATCAAGCCCCGCCCCGGTGCGGACGTTCAGCTTTCCACCGTTTGTAGTCACGGTGCCGGTCTGTGTGGTTTCCTCCGTGCCGCTGGTGGTGATCTGGATGCCATCGTCCGTAGCGGTGATGTTTACCTTGGAACCGAACAGAGAGGAAAGCAGGTCGGCGGCCTCCTTGCCGGTCAAGCTCTTGCTTTTATCATCCTCCGTTTTGCCTGCGGATGCGGTTTCAGTCTTGGAGTGATTGTCTGTGTCAGGCTCCACGCCGCCGGTTGCTTCGGTGGCAGCTTCCGACAAAGGCTCCGGGGCCGGGTCGATGCCGCCTGCAAAGGCGGTAACAGGAAAGACCGTGACGCAGAGCATCACGGCCAGAATTGCGGGCAGAATCCGGGAAATTCGTCTGGTTTTATTCTTCATGGGCACTGTCCTCCTGTTCATGGTACGCTGTGACAGCAGGGGCGGTCTGCATTGCGCCGGAACGCAGAAATGCGGCAAATTCCTCCGGCTTCATGTTCATGCCGCGCACAAGCTGGATGATCTGCAAATTCTCCTGTTCGGTTTTCTGCGCTTCCAGCTCCCGAAGCTGCTTCTGATACTCCGCGATCTTGGACTTGGTTTTCTGGATATCCTTTTCGATGCGGTCAAGTTTACTTGCCATAGTCAAAACTCCTTTCTGACGTCAGGGCAGACGCCCGAAACTGTAAAAATGGGATTGCCAATAATTTGAATTGAGATTTGTGTAGGAAATGGGGTCGCCGCAATGCAACATGACCGAATTGCCCACATACAGGCCGACGTGGGACACGCCGGGGGTGTCATAAGTGCCAACAAAAAACACAAGGTCGCCGGGCTTAGCCTGCGAACTGGAAACAGGGGTGCAGATGTTGTATAGGCCCTGCGCCCCCAGCCGTCCCACGTTCCAGCCGGAATGATTGATGACCCATGAGATAAATAGCGATAGGTAACCCTTTGATACTATCTCCAGGTTTTCCCCCGCTCCACAC
>CAKUEI010000114.1 GCA_934646175.1 uncultured Oscillospiraceae bacterium | reverse complement strand
TCTACCCTTTTTCGGCAAACTGTGTTATAATGCCCCCGACTGGTTTCCAATCCGGTCCAACCGCTGGAAAGAATGCCGTCCGGCAGCACAAGGTGCGCGCTGCCGGGGAAAGGGACTTCCGGCGCTGTGCGGAACGCACCCGCACTCTAAAGACGAAAATGGAGGTCTATTTGTCATGCGTAAATTTACTACCCGCGAGCTTGTTCTCTCCGCCATGGTGGCGGCTATCTACGCCGTGCTCAGCTATTTCGGCAGCATTTTCGGTCTGACCTTCGGCGCCGTGCAGATCCGGTTTGCCGAGGCGCTGGCGGTACTGCCCTTCCTATTCCCGGCCACGGCACCGGGGCTGGTCATCGGCTGCCTCATCACCAACCTGCTCTCCCCCTATGGGCCTATGGACATCATCTTCGGCACCCTGGCCACCGCCATCGCCGCCTTTCTGACGTCCAAATGCCCCCGCTGGTATCTGGCGGCCCTGCCCCCCATCATCGTGAACATGCTCATCCTGCCCCCCATGTGGTCCTGGGCCGAGGTGGGGGCAGTGAATTCCGCCTTCTGGGCGGCCTGCGGCTTCAATGCCGTCACCTTTGCCGTCGGTGAGGCGGCTGCCTGCTATGTGCTGGGCACCATTTTGCTGAAGGCATTCCCGAAAGTGAAATATTTCCGCGCCATGATCCCGCAAAGCCGCCTGGCGCAGCGGCCAAAAGCATCATAAAACAGGAGGTTCTTTCTCATGAAAGTGCGTAAAGCCGTCATCCCTGCCGCCGGTCTGGGGACGAGAATGCTCCCCGCAACAAAAACCGTACCAAAGGAAATGCTCCCTCTGGTGGACAAGCCGGTCATCCAGTATATCATCGAAGAGGCGGTCGCCGCCGGGATCGAGGATATCCTGATCGTCACCAACCGTGCCAAATCCGCAATGGACGATTATTTCGACTATTACCCCGAGCTGGAGGAACGACTGCAGCGCGCCGGCAAGGAAAAAGAGCTGGAGGAGGTCCGCCGCTCCGCCGACCTTGCCAATATCTTCTACGTCCGCCAGAAGGAGACCAAGGGTTTGGGCCACGCCATCAGCCGCGCCAAGCGTTTCGTAGGGGACGAGCCCTTCGCCGTTCTGCTGGGCGATGACATCATGCGTGCCGAGAAGCCGGTCATCCGCCAGCTGATCGACGCATCGGAAAAGTACAACCGCTCCTGCGTGGGCGTGCAGTATGTGGAGAGCAGCGCCATCTCCAAGTACTCCTCCGTGAAGGTCTCCCCGCTGGAGGACCGGGTCTTTTCCGTCTCCGACATGAACGAAAAGCCCACACAGGAGCAGATGCTGTCCAACTACGCCATTCTTGGCCGCTATGTGCTGACGCCGGACATCTTCCCCATTCTGGAAAATCTGGCCCCCGGCTACGGCGGTGAGATCCAGCTCACCGACGGGCTGAAGGTGCTGGCCCATCAGGGAAAGATGATGGCCGTGGACTTTGAGGGCCGCCGCTATGACACCGGGAATCTGAAGGGTTTTCTGGAGGCAACGGTGGACTTTGCCCTGGCTCAGCCCGATACCGGGGACTGGATGCGTTCCTTCCTGAAAGAGCGCGCCGCGCAGCTGTAACGCGCCGCGCAGATATTTTTCTTGTAAAGAACGGCAAACTGGACTATAATATCTCATACGAAACGAAAGCGTTTTCATGCCTTAGTCCCAACGGAAAGGAATGGTTTTATGAAGCTGCAAAACGAACAGGGCGAGATTCGCATCAGCAGCGATGTCTTCACCACCATCACCGGGCTTGCCGCGACCAGCTGTTACGGCGTCAAGGGCATGGCGGTCCGCTCCGCCACGGACGGTCTGGTGCATCTGCTGCGCCGGGAATCCATGGCCAAGGGCGTGAAGGTCACCAATAACAGTGACGACAACACCGTGTCGATCGAGCTGCACATCATCGTGGATAACGGCATCAACCTGATGGCTGTCTGCCGTTCCATCATGAGTGAAGTGAAATATATCGTCACCAACGCCACCGGCGTGGAGGTCCGCAACGTGGACGTCTTCGTCGACTCTATGGTCGTCTGACCCTCTGCGCGCCCACAGGGCAGTCAGCAAAGCAGAAAGGAACATCGAAATGCGAGTTACCATTGACGGGGCCGATTTCCGGCAGATGGTCATCCACGCCGCGGCCGCTATCAATATGCAGAAGCAGCACATCAACGATCTGAACGTCTTCCCCGTGCCGGACGGAGATACCGGCACCAACATGTCCCTCACCATCGGCACCGCCGCCGCGGAGCTGAAGAAAAAAGAGACCCGCACCGTGGGCGAGGCTGCGTCCACCACGGCCGGCGCCCTGCTGCGCGGCGCCCGGGGCAACTCCGGTGTCATTCTCTCCCTCCTCTTCCGCGGCTTTGCCAAGGCCGTGAAGGAGAAAGAAACCATCGATGGCAAGGACTTCGCCATCGCGCTGGACTTCGGTGTGGCCGCCGCCTATAAGGCGGTCATGAAGCCGGCGGAGGGCACTATCCTCACCGTCTCCCGTCTCGCCGCCGCCCGTGCGGCGGAGACCGCGCGGCAGGACCCTTCGGTGGAGGCCGTGCTGGAAGCCGCCATTGCCGAGGGGCATAAGGCGCTGGACAACACCATCAATCAGAACCCCGTGCTGAAAAAGGCCGGCGTTGTGGACGCCGGCGGCAAGGGCTTCCTCATCATCCTGCAAGGGATGCTGGACTCCATGCGCGGCCTTCCCGTTCCGGAGGGCACGGCGGAGGAAGGCAAGCCCGCCGCCAAGGACAAGGCGGATTTCGGTTCCTTTGAGACCGGTGCCATCACCTTTGGCTACTGTACGGAATTCATCTGTTCCCGTGATACGAAAAAGGACCCCGAGCAGCTGCGCGGCTTCCTCACCGGTCTGGGCGACAGTCTTGTGCTGGTGGACGATGATGAGATTATCAAGGTCCACGTCCACACCAACCATCCCGGCAAGGTGCTGGAGGAGGCGCTGACCTACGGTTCCCTCCTCACCGTCAAGATCGAAAACATGCGCGAGCAGCACACCGAGATCCTGGAGGATGTGAATGAGGCCGTCGAGCAGAAGCGCACCATCGCCGCTCCGGAAAAGCCTTACGGCTTCGTCACCGTCTGCGCGGGCGACGGCTTGGCTGCCGTGTTCCGCGATCTGGGTGCCGACGGCGTGGTCGGCGGCGGTCAGACCATGAACCCCTCCACCGAGGACATTCTGAAGGAAGTGGACCGCACCCCCGCGGAAGTGGTCTACATCCTGCCCAACAACAAGAACATCACCATGGCGGCCCAGCAGTGCATCCCTCTGGCCGAGGGCAAGCGTGTAGTGGTGGTCCCCACCGCCACGGTGCCCCAGGGCATCGCCGCCATGCTGGCCATGGACCCCGATCAGGACGAGGAAGCAAACCTCGCCGCCATGCAGGAGGCCGCCGGAAACGTGCACACCTCCGAGATCACCTATGCCGCCCGGGATTCCGACTTTGACGGCTTTGCCATCAAAGAGGGCGACTATCTGGCCTTGGCGGAGCATCAGCTCTTCGGCACCGATCAGGACATTTCGGCCCTGCTGGCCCGCCTTGCGGTGGCGGACCCCCAGCAGCAGGCGGAGTTCATCTCCATCTTCTATGGTGAAAACGTCACTGAGAAAGAGGCGCAGGCCGCGTTGGAGATCTTCACCACCGCCTG
>CAKUEI010000113.1 GCA_934646175.1 uncultured Oscillospiraceae bacterium | reverse complement strand
CGTCAGAGCGGTGCCCAGACTGGCCACTGCACAGTCAAACCCCGCCTGATGAAGGGCGATGGTGTCCATATACCCTTCCGTCAGAATGAGCTGCCCCAGCTTGGATTTCTTCGCAATGTTCAGGGCGAACAGGTTCCGACTTTTGTTGTATACCGGCGTATCCGGCGAGTTGAGGTATTTGGGCGTGGAATCGTCCAGCACCCGGCCGCCGAAGCCGATCACCTCGCCCCGCACGTCGATGATGGGGAACATCACCCGGTTGCGGAACCGATCATAGACCCGGCCGCTTTGATTGCGCACCACAAGGCCGCCCTCCAGAAGGTCGCCCTTGTCATAGCCCTTTTCCGCCATGGCGCGGATCAGCCCGTCCCAGCTGTCCGGGGCGTAGCCCAAGCCGAACCGGGTCAGCGTTCCCTTGGAAAGGCCCCGTCCGGTGAGATAGGCAAGGCCCACTTTGCCCCCCGGCTCGTAAAGGCACTTGTGGAAGAAGCGGGCCGCCTCCCGGTTCAGCTCCAACAGACGCTGCCGCCGCTGGCGGTAGGCCGCGCTCTCCCCGGTGTTTTCCGGCATCTGCATCCCAGCCCGCTTAGCGAGGAAAGCTACCGCCTCGAGAAACGAAAGGTTCTCCATCTCCATGACAAAGTTGATCACGCCGCCGCCCTTGCCGCAGCCGAAGCACTTGTAGATCTGCCGGTCAGGCACCACGTGAAAGGACGGCGTTTTTTCGCTGTGGAACGGGCAGCAGCCCCACAGACTGTTTCCCTTCTTGGTCAGCGGCACATAGTCCGCCACCACTTCGGAAATCTCATTCCGGGCGATCACCTCGTCCACAAACCGTTCCGGAAGCGCCATCGTTCCACCTCTCTTTCCCTTTTCCGCAGTTTTTCCGTCAAAACAAGCCCTATTTTAGCCGTTTAGAGCGGTTTTTATGCTATCCGCAGAGGACATATGTGTCCCCGTTCCGGCGAGGCGCTCTGCGTCGATGCCGTTGCGTACCCCCTTCTTTTCCCTCTTTCTTTGGGAAGAAAGGGGACGCCGCCCGAGTAGGGCACGTTCCTCCGCCGCCCTCAGGCGGCGTTTCCCCGTCCTGCCGCCGCAGCGGTAAAATAAGCCGGTGCGGCTATGCTCACGCTTCTTATTTCACGCTCCAGGACATGGGTATAAACAGCTTTCCATACATTTCCACGGCGAACTTATCCGTCATTCCGGCGATGTAGTCGCACACCGCCCGCTCCACGCCCTCCCGGGCGCGGATATCCTGAAATTCCGGCGGCAGACGGTCCGGGTTCCGGCGGTAGGCATCGAACATGCGCTTGAGCATTTCCTCCGCCTTGCCTTCCTCCCCCTTGGCCACCGGATTGCGGTATACCGCCTCGAACATGAACTCCCGCAGCTCGCGCATGGCGGCGCCGATCTCCTCCGACTGGCAGATCTTCTCCTGCCCGTCGCTTGCCTGCACCACATCGCTCACAAGCATGTCGATCCGGTCGGAATGGGTAAAGCCCAGCTGGTTGGAAAGCTCGATGGGAATGTCCATGGGTCCGATGATGCCTCCGCGGATAGCATCGTCGATATCGTGGTTGATATAGGCGATCTTGTCCGCCAGGCGCACCACCTGCCCCTCCAGGGTCTCGGCTATGTCCGGCCCCGTGTGGCAGAGGATGCCCCGCCGCACTTCGTATGTAAGGTTCAGCCCGTCGCCGTCCTGCTCCAGCCGTTCCACCACACGCAGGGACTGCTCGTTATGGCGAAATCCGCCCTCTACCAGCTCGTCCAGCGCCCGCTCGCCCGCATGGCCGAAGGGCGTGTGCCCCAGATCGTGGCCCAAGGCGATGGCCTCTGTCAGATCCTCATTCAGCCGCAGGCCCCGGGCAATGGTGCGGGCAATGCGGCTCACCTCCAGCGTATGGGTCATCCGGGTGCGGTAATGGTCCCCCTCTGGCTGCAAAAACACCTGTGTCTTGTGCTTTAAGCGCCGGAACGCCTTGCAGTGGACCACCCGGTCAATATCCCGCTGAAAGCAGGTACGCATGGGGCAGGGCTCCGCCTCCCGCGCTCTTCCCCTGCTTTCGGAGGCGCGGCACGCCTGCGGGGACAGGGTCCGGTTCTCCTGCTCCTCCGTGCGTTCTCTTACGGTCATGTCCTCACCTCGTCTCTATCAGAATGATACGACGCTCCGCAGGAAAAACCCTTTTATTTTGGCGCACTTTTTTCCACTTCGCCCAAAATCACCGGTTGAAGCTTTCCGGCGCTCAGTTCCCGCAGGGCGTCGGCAAAGCGCTCCGTGCCCCCTTCCGGCAGCAGAACGGTCAGGGTGACGCTGTCGGTATATGCCGTATCCTCCACGGTGCCGCCGCAGCTTTCGCACAGCTTGTTCACCCGCTCCAGCATCCCGTAGGGACATTCCACCGCCGCCCGGGTCCAGGGCCGCACCTCGGCGATCCCGGCACTGTCCAGCGCCTCCTTCGCCGCTTTGGTGTAGGCCCGCAGCAGTCCGCCCGCACCCAGCAGCACCCCGCCGAAATACCGGGTCACCACGCAGCAGGCGTTGGTCACCCCTTCCCGGCGGAACACCTCCAGCATGGGCTGTCCCGCCGTGCCCTGGGGTTCCCCGTCGTCGGAATAGCGCTCGGGGCCGTCCTTCAGCAGATAGCACCAACAGTTGTGCCGGGCATCGTAATGCTGCTTTTTGATCTGCTCCACAAAGGCCCGGGCCTCCTCCTCGGTGGAAACGGGGATCACCCGCCCCAGAAAGCGGGAGCGCTTTTCCACGACCTCTGACTCCCCGCTTCCCGCAGCCGTCAGGAATCGCCGTACCGCTTCACCCATGCGGGATACTCCTCCTTCGTCAGCTTGTAAAAATGCTCCGGATGAACGATGCCCATTCGGTCCACTGCCCCTTCCTTCAAAAAGGCGAAGGCAAATCCGCACTTTTCGATCACCCGTCTGGACTTTTCGTTTCCGTCATAGTGGCCGCACCAGATCGTTTGGAGGCTCATCCGCTCAAACCCATGGCGGATGCAGGCCCGAACCGCCTCCGGCATCAGTCTCCGGCCCCAGAATTCCGGGCTGAGGCAATAGCCGATCTCCCGCTGGTCCTCGCTTTTATCACTCTCGTCCGGAAACCTGCGGAACATGCTGATGGAGCCGATGACCCGGCCGCTTTCTTTGTCCACCAGCGCCAGTTCCTCGTCCCCGGCGGCAAATAGGTTCACGATCTCCCGGCTCTCCTCCACGCTTTTGTGGGGCACCCAGCCAGCCGCCGGGCCCACTCGTGGATCTTTGGCGTAGGCATAAAGGTCCTGCGCATCCTTCTCCGTCCGCTCCCAGGGTCGCAGGATCAGTCGCTTTGTTTCGATCCGTTCCAAATGAATTCCTCCACCTGTCCCAGAATTTTCGGCGTACACACGGCGGTCACCTCAATGGTCTCGCCGTACTCCACGTTTTCCACCTTGGCCACCCGGTACAGGGTGTCCAATACGCCGCCTCGGTCATAGGGAAGATGCAGCACCACCCGGTGCGCCCCGCTGTCCAGCCGCTTCCCGATCATGCTCAGCAGCTCCGGAAGGCCCTCCCCAGTCTTTGCCGAGATGGAGATGCGGTCCTCCCCGTGGGGCAGGATGTCACTGGGGCAGCGGTCGCATTTGTTGAACACCTCAATGCGCGGGGTCTCCGCCGCACCCAGCTCCAAAATCAGCGCGTCCACCACCCGGGCCTGCTC
>CAKUEI010000112.1 GCA_934646175.1 uncultured Oscillospiraceae bacterium | reverse complement strand
GGCACATGTCCCGCCCTTCTTTGGACGTAAGGAAAAGGAATTTATTTGCCGCACTGCTCCTTGGCGGCCTTGATGAAGTCGCGGAACAGGGGGTGCGCCTTGTTGGGGCGGCTCTTGAATTCCGGGTGGAACTGAACGCCCACGAACCAGGGATGGTCGGCGATCTCTACGATCTCCACCAAACGCTCGTTGGGGGAAAGACCGGTGAGGCGCAGGCCGCACTTGGTCAGGGTGTCCCGATAGGCATTATTGAATTCATAGCGATGACGGTGCCGCTCGTAGATCACCTCGTCCTGATAGGCGCGGTAGACGTTGCTGTCCTCCTGAGACAGGCGGCAGGGGTAGGCACCCAGACGCATGGTGCCGCCCTTTTCCGTAATGTCGCGCTGCTCGGGCATCAGGTCGATCACCGGGTTTTGGGTGGTGGCGGAAAGCTCGCTGGAGTGGGCGTCGGAAAGACCGGCCACATGGCGGGCAAATTCCACCACGGCCATCTGCATCCCGAGGCAGATGCCGAAGAAGGGGATCTTATGTTCGCGGGCGTAGCGGATAGCGGAGATCTTGCCTTCGATGCCGCGGTCGCCGAAGCCGCCGGGCACCAGGATGCCGTTGCACCCAGCGAGGAATTCCGAAGCGTTGGAATCGTCCACCAGCTCGGAGTCCACCCACTCAATGTCTACCTTGACGTCGTTCTCGATGCCACCATGGGTCAGAGCCTCTACCACGGAGAGGTACGCGTCATGCAGGGCGACGTATTTACCCACCAATGCGATCTTCACCGTCTCATTGGCACTTTTGGCCCGGGTGACCATGGCCTTCCATTCGGCAAGGTCCGGCTGATTTTCCGGAAGGCCCAGGCGCTTGACCACTACGTTGGCAAGTCCTTCGTCCTCCAGCATCAGGGGCACCTCATAGAGGATGGGGGCCGTCAGGTTGGGAATGACATTTTCCGGCGGAATGTTGCAGAAGAGAGAGATCTTGCTGCGGATATCGTCGGGTACCTCGTACTCGGAGCGGCAGACGATCACGTCCGGCTGGATGCCGAGGGCCAGCAGCTCTTTGGCGGAATGCTGGGTGGGCTTGCTTTTCAGTTCGTTGGAGCCGGGGATGGAGACAATGAGGGAGACGTGGATATACATCACGTCCTGCTTGCCGACCTCCTGCCCCACCTGACGGATGGCCTCCAAAAAGGGCTGGGACTCGATGTCGCCCACGGTGCCGCCGATCTCGGTGATGACGATGTCGGTGGTGCCGTCCTTGCCCACGCGGTAAATGCGCTCCTTGATCTCGTTGGTGATATGGGGGATGACTTGAATGGTGCCGCCCAGATAGTCACCGTTGCGCTCACGGTTTAAGACGGACCAGTACACCTTGCCGGAGGTGACACTGGAGTTCACGGTCAGCTTTTCGTCGGTGAAGCGCTCGTAATGGCCCAGGTCCAGATCGGTCTCGGCGCCGTCGTCGGTGACGAAGACCTCACCGTGCTGATACGGGCTCATGGTGCCGGGATCCACGTTCAGGTAGGGATCGAACTTCTGGAGGGTGACCTTGAAGCCGCGCTGCTTCAGAAGCCGCCCGAGAGAGGCGGCCGTGATCCCCTTGCCCAGTCCGGAAACAACGCCGCCGGTGACAAAAATATACTTCACTGCCATGCAGGATTACCCCCTGATCTCATAATTCAAACATCAAATCATTTTACCTGTCTTCCGGCGGTTCGTCAAGGCAAAAGAGGGAGAAAGAACGGGAGAAAAGCAGAAACTTTCCGGCAAAAGAGAGACAAAAGGGAACCGGCACGCCCGGATAGAGCCGGGGCGCCGGTCATTCCACGTCAAGGGGAGAGAAGGCGGAGGCGGGAAGTGCATCGGAAAGCTCCACCAGAAGGGGAGAAAATCCGCCCTGCCGGTCCGGCAGCGGGGTGGCGACCGGAAGGGCGCCCCCCGGCTTGAGGGGGAGAGAGATCACAAGGCACAGCCCGTGCCCGGGGCGGCTTTCCGCCATCATGCTGCCGCCGTGAAGGGAAACAGCCTTACGGGCCAGATACAGGCCGAGACCCATGCCCTTGCCCGGAGAGGGGGAAAGGGCCGTCTGCGCGTCAAAAAGCCCGGCGAGGGCAGCGGGCGGAAGCCCGTTCCCGCTGTCCTCCATCCGGAGGACGGCGTGGGGGCCGGAGCGGGAGAGGGACAGGGACACCCGGCCGCCTGGTCCTGCTGCCTTAACGCCATTGGAAAGGAGAGTGAGCAGGACGAACTGCAGAAGCTGCCTGTCCCCGTGGATGAGCAGGGTGACGAGATCGGAATCATATTGCAGGGAGACCTGCGCCGCCTTCAGAAGGGGTGCGGCCTGTCCGCAGAAATGGGAGCAGAAGCCCGCCAGATCAAATGCCGCGGGGCGGTAGTCCATGTCGGGCTGCATGGCAAGCTCAAGATGGCGGGTCAGGCGCAAGGTACGGTACAGCGCCCGCTCCAAAAGCTCCATGGCACGGTCTGCCGCAGGGTCCCCCTCCTCCGTGAGGAAGGGCGATAAGGTCTGGGAGGCGACGGTGAGGTCGGAAAGCTGAAGCCGCAGCTGTTCAGCTAGGGCGCTCCACCGCTCCGGCACGGCCAGCGGGCCGGAAAGGGGCGCGGGGGAGAGAGTGACCAGCAGCTTTTCCGATGCTGCGGCGGAGACCTGAATATTATAATGAGAGCCCAGCAGGGCGATCTGACCGTTTTCTCCAGCGGTCAGCTCCGACGGGAAGACCGGGGGAAGCGGATCACCGGGGAGAAGCCGGGGAAACAGCTGCTGCGCCGGGGGATTCAGGGCGAGTACGCCCCCGCCTTTCACCAGGAGGGCCGGTTGGGGCAGTGCGTTTAAAAGCGCAGTCTCGGCGGTTTGCTTTGCGTTCATGAGCTGCCCTCCTTCCAACGAATCCTAATATCTGGAAACTTGAGACCAGTATAGCAAAAAAAACGAAATACAACAAGGGAAAATGTCAAAATAGAGGGAAAAAGCTGAAAATGCTCCGGAAATTTTATCAGGAAAAGCTCTTTCCAAACAGAGGGAATCACGGTATAATAACCAAAGTATCAATCACCCGGCATTGATCTATTCATGATAAGGAGTTGGAAACTATGAGCATCCAGGTTGGCATCAACGGGTTTGGCCGCATCGGCCGACTGGTTTTCCGTGCCGGTATGGCGCGCGAAGATATCCAGTTCGTTGGCATCAATGACCCCGGAATGACCCCCGACTACATGGCGTACATGCTGCGCTATGACACCATGCACGGCCAGTTCGAGGGCGAGATCAGCTATACCGAAGACAGCATCACCGTGAACGGCAAGACCATCAAGGTGTTTGCCAAGATGAACCCTGCTGAGATCCCCTGGGGTGAGATCGGCGCCGAGTACGTGGTGGAATCTACGGGCCTGTTCACCGCCAAGGAGAAGGCTTCCGCCCATCTGCAGGCGGGTGCCAAAAAGGTCGTTATCTCCGCCCCCTCCTCTGACGCTCCCATGTTCGTCATGGGTGTGAACAACACAACCTATGACACCAGCATGGACGTTGTTTCCAACGCCTCCTGCACCACCAACTGCCTGGCCCCCATCGCCAAGGTGCTGCATGAGCACTGGGGCATTTCCGAGGGCCTGATGACCACCGTACACTCCGCCACGGCTACCCAGAAGACCGTGGACGGCCCCTCCAAGAAGGATTGGCGCGGCGGCCGTGCGGCCAGCGGCAACATCATCCCCTCTTCTACCGGTGCGGCCAAGGCCGTGGGCAAGGTCATCCCCGAACTGAACGGTAAGCTGACCGGCATGTCCATGCGCGTCCCCACGCTGGACGTCTCCGTGG
>CAKUEI010000111.1 GCA_934646175.1 uncultured Oscillospiraceae bacterium | reverse complement strand
GGACGCCGGATTTTCGGCGTCCTCGCTTTCTGCTCATGAACGGTATTGGGTTGATACCCCTGCGCGGGGGTGCCTTAGAGTCCCCTTCTTCTCTTTTTTAATTCTTTCCGTGCTCCATGTCCCGGATGCGCATCTCGTGATCGTCCAGCCGCTGATCCAGCTGACGGCTCATCTCCCACAGGCGGGTATGGCACTGGGCATTTTTTTCCGTAAGCCCTTTCATGTCCGCCTTTAGATTTTTCACCACCACAGTAAGCTCCGTGATGGACCGCGTCAGGGAAATGATGGGCTTTGCCAGCGTGATGAACAGCCCCACCAGGGCGATCAGCACTGTTACCGTGACCCATTCCATTCATGACTCACCCTGATCCCCACCGGACAGCTGCCGGTAGCTCTGGTGGATGCCCGTGGCCGCGAAGCCGGAGGCCATGCCCACGGCGATGGCGGTGAGATAGTCCTCCGCGGGAAAACCGGGCATCAGACTGAAACCCAGAATGCCCAGAAAACCGCCCGCCAGCCCGCAGAGAATGGGCAGCCACTTGTTGTCCACCTCCGTCGCCTTGATGATCTGCGCCAGAAAATAACAGATGGCGGTGATCGCCGTTACACTTGTCAAACCAAATTCCATATCCTCCCCGGAAAGCGCCCCCTTTCCGGGCCTCCTTTCTTCCTCTCTCGATTGTGTGTTTGATTAAAGCAGCTTGAGCCGGTCCAGCACGGCGGCCAGCTGCTCCCGCGTCACCGGCTGCTGCGGCGCGGTCCCATCCAGAATGCCCGCCGTTACCGCCTTGTCCCAGGCGTCCTGCGCCCAGGCGGAGGGCTGCGGTTCCGGTTCCGCCGCCTTTTCCGGCACCTCAGCAAGGCCCAGGTAGGCCAGAATTCCGCGGCACTGCGCACGGGCCAGAGTATCGCGGTAGGCAGCGTCCTTCAGCAGCTGCACGTCGCCGCGGTTGGTGTGAAACCCGTGCTCGATCAGCACGGCAGGGGCCGCGGTGCGCCGCAGGACGTAAAATCCCCGGTGGACCAATGCCTCTTTCCGTACGGCTATCCCGGCATTCCGCACCGCCTGCAGGATGGCGTTTGCCGCCTTGTTCCGCTCCGCGTCCTCCCCGGCGGCGGAGGTGTAGATGCTCCAGCCGCTGGCGTCCGACCATTCGCCGCCGCCCACGGCGTTGGAGTGCAGGCTGACGAACAGGTCAAGGTCCGAAATGGCGTTGGCCGCCGATGCCCGCGCTTCCAGACTGACCGCTTTTCCGTTATTCCGGGTCAGATGCACCTCCACGCCGCTGCGGGTCAGGATGGCCTCCATGCGAACGGCCATGTCCAGGGCAAATTCATGCTCGTAATAGGTCCCGTCCGGAGAGGCATTCCACAGGTTGGACGCATCGTGCCCCGCGTCCAGACAAACTTTTTTCTTCGTGCTCATTCCTCTGTGCTCCTTTCTTCCTCCGGCCCCGCCGGAAGGCCCCGGTACCGCGCCGCCAGCAGCAGGAAATCGTGATGCCACCGCTGCCCGGTGGGCAGGGAACAGGGGATCGCTGCCGCAGCTTGGGCGATGGTGTACCCCTGCCACAGGGCAAGCTTCAGAAACTTCAGCCGCTCCGGCCCGCTGATGCGCTTCCCGGTGTCCTCCAGCGCTTTGGTCACGGCGGCGTAGGTCAGCCGGTCGCTCCACGGCAGGATGAACGTGTATTTCGGCAGTACGTCGTACCAGCTTTTCAGCGCGGGGTACCGCCGCACCTCCGCCTTCCACGCATACCACCAGTCATAGTTCGGCGCGCTCATGCCTTCACCTCCAATACGAGTTTTCCGGATTGCATAGCCTCATGATATTCAAAATTCTCGGATTTGTCAAGAGAAAATACCTTGCGGATACGAGAATATCGTATCACTGAAAAAGAAACAGGACGGGCCTCCCCAAGGGAGCACCCGTCCTATTCTACGTATGAAGTTCTTCCGGCGTTATTTCGACTCCAGATAGTTTACGATGGCGCCTGCGGCTTTCTTGCCGGCGCCCATGGCCAAGATCACTGTGGCCGCGCCGGTGACGGCGTCGCCGCCGGCGAACACGCCCTCCCGGCTGGTGGAGACCTCGTCCTCACCGACGACCAGGCAGCCCTTGCGGGTGGTGTCCAGCCCGGGGGTGGTGGAGCGGATCAGGGGGTTGGGGCTGGTGCCCAGGGCCATGATCACCGCGTCTACCGGCAGGGTGAACTCGCTGCCCTCCACGGGGACGGGGCGGCGGCGGCCGGAATCGTCCGGCTCGCCCAGTTCCATGCGGATGCACTCCATGCCGGTGACCTTGCCGTCCTCCCCCAGAATGCGCACAGGGTTGCACAGCAGGTGGAAGGCAATGCCTTCTTCCTTAGCGTGTTCAATTTCTTCGGCTCGGGCGGGCATCTCTTTTTCGCTGCGCCGGTAGACGATGCATACATCAGCCCCCATACGCTTGGCACAGCGGGCTGCGTCCATGGCTACGTTGCCGGCACCTACCACGGCTACCGTCTTGCTGTGTTGAATGGGGGTGTCATACCCGGGCAGATAGGCTTTCATCAGGTTGATACGGGTCAGGTATTCGTTGGCGGAATAAACACCCACCAAGTTTTCGCCGGGAATGTGCATGAACATGGGCAGGCCGGCGCCGGTGCCGATGAACACGGCTTCAAATCCTTCTTCAAACAGTTCATCCACTGTGATGGTGCGGCCCACCACCGTGTCGGTCTGAATGGTCACGCCCAGTGCCTCCAGCTTCTGCACCTCATTGGCCACCACACTTTTGGGCAGACGGAACTCGGGAATACCGTAAACCAGCACACCGCCGGGGGTCTGGAATGCCTCGAACAGCGTGACGGCGCAGCCTGCCTTGGCCAAATCGCTGGCGCAGGTCAATCCGGCGGGGCCGCTGCCCACCACTGCCACCCGGTGGCCGTTGCAGGCGGGCTTTTCCGGCATTTTATTGCTGTGCTCACGGTGCCAGTCTGCCACAAAGCGCTCTAACCGGCCGATGGCCACCGGATCTCCTTTGATGCCGCGAATGCAGG
Source organism: uncultured Oscillospiraceae bacterium (assembly GCA_934646175.1). Taxonomy (GTDB): domain Bacteria; phylum Bacillota; class Clostridia; order Oscillospirales; family Oscillospiraceae; genus CAKUEI01. The sequence continues at coordinate 798 of CAKUEI010000111.1, read as the reverse complement.
TTTTTTCGCACTGGCTCTCCTGCGGGCAGACTCGCCCGCTGATGCCGGGCAGCACGTTGGTGTTGGAAATGATCTCATAGGCGGCCATGAAATCGCCGTCGGCCACCTTCTGGATAAAGCCGGGAATGTCGATCTCCACCGGACAGCCGGGGACGCAGGCAGGCTTTTTGCAGCCCAGGCAGCGCTTGGCCTCTTCCACGGCCATTTCGGCGGTGTAGCCCAGAGCCACCTCGCTAAAGTTGTGGCTGCGCACATCCGGGTCCTGGGAGGGCATGGGCAGCTTTGTAAGACTCATGTTTGCCATTTCAGCGCACCTCCCCGGTCATGCGGCAGTAATGCTGCTCTTTTTCACGGTAAATAGTGTTGCGGTTCATCAGCTCATCATAATCCACCTGATGCCCGTCGAAGTCAGGCCCATCCACGCAGGCAAACTTCGTCTCGCCGCCCACGCTGACCCGGCAGCCGCCGCACATGCCAGTGCCGTCCACCATGATGGGGTTGAGGGATACCAGGGTTTTGATACCGAAGGGCTCCGTCGTCTTGGAGACGAACTTCATCATGGGCACCGGCCCGATGGCGATGACCAAGTCATATCCGGCCCCGCCCTCGATCAGGGATTGCAGTTTATTGGTGACGAAGCCCTTTTCCCCATAGCTTCCGTCGTCGGTGGTGATATAAAGCTCGTCGCAGGCGGCGCGGAATTCCTCTTCCAGAATGACGATGTCCTTATTGCGGAAGCCCACAATCACATCCACGGGAATGCCTGCCTCGTGCAGGCCCTTGGCCTGAGGATAGGCG
>CAKUEI010000110.1 GCA_934646175.1 uncultured Oscillospiraceae bacterium | reverse complement strand
TCCTCCGCCGGGGCAGTGTTGATGTTGATGCGCTCCCCTTCCAGAAGGCCGGGCGCCGGGTCGGATTCCCGCGGCGAGGGAAGGGCGACCTTTCCCGCCGTCTCCACAGACACATGGTCTAGGCCCGCCCGGCTGTACGCGTAAAATCCGCCGCAGGCCAGGGCAAAGGTCAGGACCATCGCCAGAAAAATCCATTCAAATTTTAAGAATTTCTTCATTGCTATTCCCAAATTCTATGTTTATAATAGGTGTAATGTTTCATTGTTTGTATAGTACCACATTGTTGCGAGGTTTGCCATGAAAAAATATCGTTTCTCCTCTCTTCTGCTGGTCCTTGCACTGGCTCTTCCTCTGTTCGCCCTGCCCGCTGCCGCGGTGGACGATCCCAATATCGAGGCGCAGCACGTCCTTTTGATGGACGCCGACCACGACGAGGTGCTTTACGAAAAAAGTGCAGAGGACAAGGCCTATCCCGCCAGCATCACCAAGGTCATGACCGCCCTTCTGGTGTTCGAGGCCATTTCCCGGGGCGAGCTGACACTGGACACCGTCCTCACCGCCAACAGCAGTGCCTATTCCGATCTTTCCGACGATGGTTCCACTCTGGGCATTCAACCCGGAGAGCAGATGACGGTGAACGACCTTCTGCACTGTATGCTCATCGCCTCCGCCAACGAATCCTGCAACATTCTGGCAGAAGCCGTGGCCGGGGACATCGCCACCTTTGTGGAGCGCATGAACACCCGTGCGGAAGAGCTGGGCTGCACGGGAACTCATTTTGCCAACGCCCACGGTCTGCACCGGGACGATCATTATACCACCGCCCACGATATTTACCTTTTCGTCAAGGCGGCCATGGAGTATAAGGTCTTCCGCGAGATCGTCAAACTGGAAAAATACACCGTACCGGCCACCAACCTATCCGATTCCCGCACCTTCCACACCACCAACGCCCTGCTTTCCAACTGGAAATACATCGGCTACACCTACTCCAACGCCATCGGCATCAAGACCGGCCACACACCGGAAGCCGGGCAGTGCCTGGTGTCCGCCGCCGTGGACGGGGACCGCACCCTGATCTCCGTCGTGCTGGGGGCTGAGATTGTCAAGCACAGTGACGGCACCACCGATCAGAAGTCTTTTTCCGAAAGCAAGCGGCTGCTCCAGTGGGGCTTTGCCAACTTCAGCCGCCGCTCCATCATGGCTGAGACCAACATGATGCGCGAGGTGGCCGTGCTCTACTCCCCCGGCAAGGACTATGTGGTGGTCCAGCCTTCTGGCTCTTTGGAGCGCACCCTGCCCAAAGATGTGGCGGATGAGGATTTCACCTTCACCGTCAATCTCCCCACCGAGCCGGTGGAGGCCCCTGTGGAAAAAGGGCAGGTACTGGGCAGCGTCACCATTTCCTACGAAGGCCGGGAGTACGGCACCATTGATCTGGTGGCCAACGACTCCCTCCCCCGCTCCGAAGTCCTTTACCGGCTCGCTATGCTGAAGGCGTTGTGGGGGAAGGGCTGGTTCAAGGCCATTGTGATCCTGGTCATCCTCGCCGTGGTCGCCCTCATTCTGCGCTTCACCCTGTTCCGCCGCAACCGTCGCTATGGTCGCCGCCGGGGCGGTTATCAGGGCAGCCGCTACACCGGTGGCCGCCGCAGACGAAGATAAAAAATAAGATCCGCAGTCTCTAAAAGGAGGCTGCGGATCTTTTATTTCCCCAAAATCTTTTTCAGTTTTGCCTTCACGTTCGGTGTCAGCACCTTGGAGACCGCGCGGTACGGGACCGATGGCAGCTTCAGGTACTGCCGCCGCACCTCTGCATAAGGCAGGGCATTCAGGGCAGCGAAAAATCCGGTCCGTCCCGGTGCCGCCGGATGCTTGGAGACAAGGCGAGGGTTCCCTTGCCGCGCCTCGTCCAGTGGACGAGGTACCGCCTGAAATTCCTCACACAGTGCTTCGAACTGCCGCTGGGCCTTTTCCGTGTTGGGCAGTACCAGAGAGATGCCCCGTTCGCCGTCTACCGGAAGGCTCTCCATATTTACGCCCCAGAAGTCGCCAAGGGTGAAGTCCGCCGGGCGCTCCGGCTTGGAATACGGGCAGTTGGTGCAGCAAGGCCGCAGGAACAGGGACATGCCGAAGCCCCGCCCATAGCTGGTGTCGTTCAGGGGGCGGGCCTCTTCCGTCCCGTCCTCATAGGTGACGGCTAAGCTGTATTTGTGCCAGCCCTGCCGCTTATCGCGGAAGCGTACCTTTTTGACTGGGGACCCGTGGCAAGCACCCAGATAGTCCATCTCCTCCCGGAACACCCGGGGCGAGGGAACGCCCATGCAGACCAGGTCCACCGTCAACAGCTGCTCCCGGTCGCCCCCCAGCACATGGTAAAGCCCGTCGATCTGGCAGGCCGTACCGGAAAACAGGACTGGCCGGCCGCCATCCAGCGCCGCCTTGGCCTCCTGATAAGTCTTTTCCACATCACTTTGCAGATATTTGGATCCGCGGAAGGCCGCAAGCTCTTCCCGGGTCTCCGCCCCTGTATGGTGCAGATGCAGTTCCCCGTCCCAGGCGGCGCCGAAGACCTTGCCGCCCCGGGCGATGGTATCCTCCGCCAGAACGCTCCAGAAGCCGCCGGAACTGCTCTGCTCCCGCACGTCCGGGTCGTTGTTCCAGACAGCGTAGGCGCACCGTGCCGCCGTTCCCTCATAGGGGTGAAGAGCGGGACAGGCCTGCATACATTTTCCGCAGCGGATGCAGTTTTCCCCGATCTTTGGCCGCAGGAAACCCTCTTCGTCCGCCTCCATGGAGATGGCCCCCTCGGGGCAGACGTTGGCACACGCCGCGCAGCCTGTGCACTCCCCTTCCGTGCACAGGCGGATCTGCTTTTTCTCCGCCTCCGCAGGCAGTTCGGGCAGCGCGGTGCCGTGGAGGGCAGCGTCCAGATAGGCCATAGAATCCTTCCGTGCACGCTGCAGGCGATTGTCCACCGCAGCATAGTCGATGGGGGCCGTCAGGCCAGCCGTTTCCAGCCGCCCGACGATGCGGTCGGTAAGCCCCAGAGTGCTCAGCAGGTTATAGCCTCGGGCTGCCGCCAGATCACGGCGCTCCTTGGGGCTGACCGTGGTGAAAAACGGCTTCCGGAACTGCACAGAGAACACCGTCCCGTGGAAGGAATCGGTGCAGACATAGGCGGCGTTCTGGAACAGGCCCAGAAATTCCTTCGGTCCGGCGTCGAACACCATCTCCGCCTGATCCAGCACCTTTTTCCGGCTTCCGGCCAGCTGCACCACGGGAAGGCCCGTTTCTTCCGCCAGCCGCTTTACCGTAGGCGCCATGACCGACAGGTCGCCGATCAAATAGCAGAGAATGTACCCCCCTGTCCGTTCCGGTACAGCAAGAGCGCCCCACTCCTCTCCGGTGAGGAGCAAGGTGGGGTCCAGCACATCATAGACCGGCTGTTCCGTCACGGCGTGCAAAATCGCCTTTCCCCGCTTCTCCCGCACGGAGAGGGCAGAAAAATCCCGGATGAGTTCGGCCAGTTCTTCCTCCTTCCCCTCCGGAAGGTGGGGAAGGCCAAAGCTGGGGGCATATGCGATCTTCCTCCCCTTGGCAAAGGTGAGGAAAAAGGCCGGGTCAAACTGTTTGTTTTCAAAAATCAGAGGGTTCCAGATCTGGTCGCTTCCAGCCAGATAAACGTCGTACTCCGGCGGGTTTTTCCATAGCTCTTCAATGGAGGTGTACCGTCCGGCGGACAGCTTCATCTCCTCCTGCACAAAGCGTTCAAAGCGGTCGCACCGGTTTTTGAACCGGGTATAGTGCAGGGTGGTGTGCGCGTTGGAGACCAGACTGCGCACGCTGTGCCCCTCTTTGAAGAGCCGGTTGGTGCGTGTGGTGTGGGGCAGGCGGTAATCGATGATCTCGCAGTCCACCCCCAGTTTTTCCACCGCGCGCATGGTAGCGTAAGCCTGCAGCTGCGCCCCGTAGTGATGCGCGAAGTGGAAGGTAATCAGTCCTGCTTTCATGCCGCGTTACCCTTCTCTGGCCTGCTTCAGAGCGCGGGCCAGCTGATCCGGGCAGGAG
>CAKUEI010000109.1 GCA_934646175.1 uncultured Oscillospiraceae bacterium | reverse complement strand
GATGTCACCTTCTTTCCCACACGGGAACATTTTAGCACTCGTACCCTCTGAGTGCTAAAGATAATGTACCACCGCCCCCCAGAAATGTCAATAGGCTGGTTTGTAAATTAAATATGAACAAAAAGGGAGGAAAAGAGCGCTGAAAATCCGCACTTGCCAGGGGAGAGCGTTAACCCCTCCAAAAGCGGAAAAACAAAAAAGCCCGGCGCCGATTTGACGCCGGGCGGAAGGTCAGTCCGGGGAAAGCTCCTCATTGGAAACGGTGAGGTCGTGGATCCATTTTCCGGAGCGGAAGCGGTGCAGGATCAACAGCGGCTTTACGATATTTTCAAGGGAAATAGCGAGGTAGACGGAGAAAATACCGGTTTTCAGGATAAGCCCTGTGACCGCCGCCGCGGGGATGGCGATGAGCCACAAGGGCGTAAGATCGATGACCGAAGCCTGCCGCACATCGCCGCCGCCCCGCAGAACGCCCACCACGGCCACGCTGTTATAGGAGCGCAGGGGCATGATGAGGAAGGTGACCATCAGCATCATGGTGGTGATGGATGCGGCCGTTTCAGAGAGGTGGAACAGGGGATAGAGGAATGGCCGGGCGAGGGTAAGGCACAGCGCGATCATCACCGCGGCGACCACGGCGCCCACGATGAGGGAAATGGCATTGAGGGCGCGGCCGATGTCGTATACTTTTTTCCGGTCGGTGCCGCAGCCGATCTCACGCCCGACGATGATGGCGGCGGCGTTGGCCACGGCGAAAATGGCCACCGTGCTGATCTTTTCCAGATTGCCCGCCAGAGTAAAGGCGGCCAGGATCTCGGTGGAACCGGCCATGTGCCCCATGATAGTGGGGAACAGGGAGGTGCCGAGGCCCCACATGGTTTCGTTAAACACCACGGGGGAGGCATAGTGGACAAAGCGGGAGATCAGGGCACGGCCGGGGCGGAGCAGCAGATTCCACTTCAGCCGGAACCGGCGGTTCAGCCCCGCGTAGGAGAAGGTGACGATGAATTCAATGATGCGGGAGATCAGGGTAGCCGCCGCAGCGCCCACCACGCCCAGAACGGGCGCGCCAAACTTGCCGAAGATCAGCATATAATTTAGTAAAGTGTTGCTGCACATGGACACGGCCAGCACCCCAAGGCCAACTCTGGGGTTTTCCATGCTACGCTGTGCGCCCAGGTAGACTTGATTGAGGCTGTTGAACACATAGGAGGGGCCGACAATGCGGGCGTACTGGGCGGCCAGTTCCACCAGTTCCTCGTTGTTGCTGAACAGCCCCATAAAGGGGACCGGAAAAAAGACCATAATAAAGGCGAAAATAAGCGACAGCGTCCCCGCCACGTAAAAGCTGATGCCGATGACCCGGTTGATGGTGTCGGTGTCCCGCTTGCCCCAGTGCTGGCTGATGAGGACGGAGCCGCCGCTCTGAAAGCCGAAGATCATCAGCTGGATGACAAAAATGGGGATGTTGGCCAGCGTGACGGCGGCCATGGGGGCCTCGCCCAGCATACCCACCATAAAGGTGTCCAGCAGGCCCAGAGAATTGGTGATCAGGTTCTGCAAAATGATCGGAATGGCCAGGGCGACCAGATTGCGGTAAAAGACAGGCCCTCTTTTCAGATAGGATAGCATGAAACGGCTCCTTTGCGTTGAAATTTCAGGAAAGGGACTGAAACAGTTCTTTTTGTGCATCTACCAGCCCGTCCCGCAGAGAGATCAGGTCGTCCTGAGTGGTGGAGTCGGAAAAACTGATGCGCAGGGCGCCGTCCAACACCGGCTTGGGAAGGCCCAGAGCGGCATAAACATGGCTGGGTTTGCCTCGGTGGCAGGCGGAGCCGGAGGAAATGCAGATGTCCCGGTCACTGAGGTAGCGCACCAGCACCTCACTCTTATATCCGGGCATGGAAATGGGAAGAATATGGGGTGCGCCGCCGTCGGTCAAAACCAGAAGACCGGGCACGTCCCGGGTGAGCAGCTCGATGGCCTGGACCTTCATGGCGGACATGTAGGCCCGGTTTGCCTCAAAGGCCGCTTTTCCCTCCCGGCAGGCGGCGGCGAAGGCGGCGATCTGCGCCGTAGGCTCCGTCCCCGGGCGAAGGCCGTTTTCCTGTCCGCCGCCCAGCATCAGGGGCGGCAGCTTCAGCCCCTTCCGGATATAAAGGGCGCCGATGCCCTTGGGTGCGTGGATCTTGTGCCCGGAGAGGGACAGAAGATCCGCACCGAGGGACTTCGGCGTAAAGGGGACCTTCAGAAAGCCCTGCACCGCGTCGCAGTGTAGCAGGGCGGGGCTTTTCTGTTCCCGGATGGCGCGGGCGGCGGCCTCTACAGGGAGAATGGTGCCCAGTTCGTTGTTGACCAGCATTATGGACACCAGAATGGTGTCCGGTCGGATGGCTTCCTCCACCGCCTCAGGGGAGATGAACCCCTGCTTGTCCGGCTTCAGATAGGTGACGGAGAAACCCTCCTGCTCCAGCACCTTCATAGGCTCTAAAACAGCGGAGTGCTCGATGGCGGTGGTGACGATATGGTTCCCCTTGCGGCGCATCATGCGCACAGCACTGCGGATGGCCCAGTTGTCGCTTTCGCTGCCGCAGGAGGTAAAGAAAACCTCCTCCGGCAGACAGCCCAGAGCGGCGGCCACTGCGGCGCGGTCTTCTTTCAGGCGGGCGGCAGCGGTACTTCCCAACTTGTGGCGGGAAGAGGGATTGCCGAACTCCTCGGTCATGACTTTGAGGACGGCCTGCGCCGCGGCGGGAGAGACGCAGGTGGTGGCCGCGTTATCGAGATAATGCAACATGATCAAAGCTGCTCCTTCCGGGCCGCAGGCAAGCGGCCATATTATTTTATTGTACGGCCCGAAGGTGGCCCTGTCAAGCCGGTTTTCCTTGACAGGACAAGGGAAAGCAGTTATATTGAAGTGAGATCGGATTCCGGAAAGGAGACTTCCATGAGTGCCATTCATCTGAGAGGACATGTTTTTTATATTGGTGTGCAGGACCCGGCGCAGCGCACGTTTCAGATCATCCGGCAGACACCGTACGGGACCAGCTATAATGCCTTTCTGGTCACCGGAGCGTGCAACGTGCTGGTGGGTGCGGTGCCGGACCGGCATTTTGCCGCTTATCTGGAAAATATCCAGTCCGTGATCGCGCTGGAGAAGCTGGATTACCTGATCCTGAACCACGTTTCACCGGATCAGGCGGGCTGCGTCAGGCGGCTGATGCGCCTCTGCCCCGACCTGCGGGTGATTGCCACGGCCACGGCCCGCCGCCTGGCGGAGGGCCTTCTGAACGAACAGCTGAACTGGATCACTGTCCGGGACGGCGACCGCATGGAGCTGGAAAATCAGGACATCATGTTCATCATGGCCCCCATGCTTCCCTGGGCGGACACCATGTTCACCTGGTTTTCGCGGGAAAAGACGCTGTTCACCGGCCGCTTTCTGGGGTGCCATTTTGCCGCTCCCATGCCGCTGGACACGGCCTTGCAGTACAAAAGCGTCTACCGGGAAGAGGTCGCCCGCTATTTTGCCGATGCCTTCGGCTCCTTCCGTTCCTACGTGCTGGGCGGGCTGGACCGGATGCCGCTGGACGCAGAGTTGGTCTGCCCCGCTCACGGCCCCTGCCTGACGGAAACCATCGCATCCATGAAGGAACAGTATAAAATGTGGGCGGCCCGCCCGCTGAAGACTCACCGCACGGCGGCGGTGCTCTACTGCTCGGACTACGGCGCGACGGAGCTGTTGGCCAATACCATGGCGGACGCGCTGCGGGGCCGCGGACTGGCCGTCACCCTGACTGACGTGACCAAGGTGCCGGACGGCGTGCCGGAGTCGCTGATCAATTCCGCCGATCTGGTGCTGCTGGGCGCACCCACCATCCGGCAGGATGCCCCCCGCCCCGTGTGGGAGGTGCTTGCGTCGGTGGACGCATTGAACACCAAGGTGCGGGCGGCGGCCGCCTTCGGTTCTTACGGTTGGAGCGGCGAGGCCCCGGGCATGATGCACCGGCGGCTGCGGGAGCTGGGCTTCCGCACGCCGGAAATGCCTTTCCGTGCCGTGCTGATGCCTACCAAGCTGGATCTGGCCGGGGCGGAGGCCTACGCGGTGGAAGCCGCGTCCCTGCTGCGGTAAAAGGATAAAAAATCCCCTGCTGCCTTTTGTTCCCCCCTGACAGGGGTAACAACTAATTCCGGGGATCCCCCGACAGGTTATCGTGTTTACGATGCCTGTCG
>CAKUEI010000108.1 GCA_934646175.1 uncultured Oscillospiraceae bacterium | reverse complement strand
GTGTCCAGCAGGACGGTCTTTTCATCCATCAGCACATAGGCGTTATAAGAGACGCCCCGGGGGATGGGATACTGGCTTTCAAACAGGTGCAGCTTCCGGTCGCTGCCGCCGACCCAGAAGAGGCCTTTTTTCAGTTCTTTTGTGCAATGCATAAGTCAACATCCTTTCTTTGGTTTTGCTTGATAAAGAGCGCCGGAGCCGTAAAGGGCCCCGGCGCTGAAAGCAAAGATCAGTTGAATTCCGCGTTCAGGATGCGGGTGGACTGGCCGAAGGCGGCCATGTCGAACTTGCTGTTGAGCATCTTCGCCATGTTGGCCACGGGATCGCCCACATTGTGGTGATGGATCTGCTCGATCATGTGCAGCTCTTCGTGAGCATAGCCGCAGCCGATGGGCTTGACCACCTCGAAGTAGGACCAAGGGTCGTTCATGGACTCTTCCATGGCGATGTCCTCCACGGCGCCGGGGATCCAGTCCTCGGTGTGGGTGGTGACGGAAACGGTGTCGTTCAGGTGAACGGCGGTGAACTTCATATTTTTGTCGGCCTGCTGCTGTGCCTCATAAGTAAAGAAGAAGGCGCTGCCGGGGCCGCCGTCGCCCTTTTTGGGCATACCGAAGGCTTCCATGCCGGCCTTTTCGTCGTTATAAGCACCCAGACGGCAGGTGGTGTCGAAGATCAGGCGGCCGCCGCGCTCGATGGAGGCGGAGACCAGGTCGCCGGTCTTGGTGAGGCGAATGTCGCTGGCGTACTTCTTGTTGATGCCGTAGATCTCGCGGCCCATGACGGTGGCGGACTCGGCGCCGGGGCCGTACATCAGGAACGAGGGGGCATACATGCCCACCTTGCCCTTATAGCTGGCGGTGAGCATCAGCGCGGACTCCATAAACGCGGGGCCAAAGCTGGTGCGGCCGATGCGCATGACATAAACACTGACAACGGGGTTCACATAGTCCAGTGCGGGGGGCAGAGCTTCCTTCACCAGTTCGGGCTTGCTCTCCCAGGCCAGCCAAAGGCCCTCTTCCTCAGTGAGCAGGCAGCCCCCCTTCAGGTATTCTTCCACCAGTGCGGGGTCTTTGCTGAAACCGTACTTATACTCCATGATCCATATCCTCCTCATTTATGGTTCGGTCGGGCTCAGATGCAGCCCGGGATGCGTATGCCTTATTATACCGGTCTGCGGGAAATTTGTCCAGAACCTTTCGTAATTCCCTGCAAAAGAAAACAAAATTTTCTTTTTAACATTGTCAGAATTTCCGACTTCTTACAGGTGACCCAGCTCCAGATAGCGGCGGCCCAGCCGGTCCGCCGTTTTCACCGCGGCAGCGATGGCGGCGGCGTCCACTTCAACGGGCAAGCGGTGGGTACAGGGGTCGCTGTCCGCAATGGCGGCCACCAAAGAAATCTCCTCTTCGGAAAGGGACTGGATGCCCAGTCCGGACAGGGTGACGGGCAGGCCCACCCGGGTGTGGAAGCACAGTACCTGCTCCACCTCTTCCTCCGGGGCATGCTCCAGCACCAGCTGGCAGACAGTGGCGAAGGCCACTTTTTCGCCGTGGTAGTAGGGATGGGTGGCGGGCAGTTCCGCAAGGCCGTTGTTGATGGGGTGGGCCGCGCCGATGCCGCCGCTTTCAAAGCCGAGACCGGAAAGCAGGGTGTTGGCCTCGATCACGTTTTCCACCGCCAAGGTGCAGGCGTGCTCCTTCACGGCTTCCAGCGCAAGGGGGCCGTCGGCGAACAGGGTCTTTGCGCACTGGGCGGCAATGGCCTCCGCCGCAAGCGTGATCTTCCGGCCGATATGGTTGAGCTGATCCCCCCTGCGGCAGGCCCGCATTTCATAATAGGTGGCCATGGCGTCGCCCATTCCGGCGGCAAACAGCCGGGGGGACGCAGTGACGATGACTGCGCTGTCCACCAGCACCACGTCCGGATTACGGCGCAGGTGCAGCAGGGTGTCCAGTGAGCCGTCCTCATGGTACACCACGGAAAGGGCAGAGCACGGCGCGTCGGAGGACGCAGTGGTGGGCGCGATGACCACGGGCAGGTCCGCGTAATGGGCCACGGCCTTGGCGGTGTCCAGCACCTTGCCGCCGCCCACGCCCACGATCACCTCCGCGTGCTTTTCCTGTGCCAGAGCGGTGAGCCGGTCGATCTCCGCCCGGCAGCACTCCCCGGTGAACACCGCAGTGTGGAAGGTCTGTTCCCCGGCGTTTTCCGCGTTTTCTTCCAGCACGCCTGCAAGGCGCTTTGCGCCGCCGGCGCTGACGATCACCAGGCTGACCTTGCCCAGTCGGGCCGTAAATTCATGCATCCGGCTGAGTACGCCCTGCCCCTGCATGTACTGCCCGGGCGCGATAAATCCCCGTTCTTTCATTTTGGTTCCTCCCTGCTTCTGAAAATAAGGCGGTTTTTCTTGGTAGCTTCATCATACCATGGCATTTCCCGGCGGGCAACGGGAAATGCCCTCGGAACTTTATGAAAATTATTTTCCGCGCTTGAATCTCTTGCCATTTCAATGCTGTCATGCTACAATGAACGTGCCACACAACTTGATATTGCAATCCAAACGGGTGTGCATTTTTGCTTCTGGTAAAAATGCAGACTCTTATTTGGCATCCGTTTGGAGTGCAAAGTTGTGTGGCAGCAATTGAGTCTGTGTTTTTCGGTGCGCAGCTCAATGCTGCGCACTTTTTTATTCCACCGAAAAGTCATATATTTTACGGAGGAATGAATCATGAAGCAACTCAAACGCATCATAGCAGTTGTCCTTTGCCTGGCGTGTTTCACTGCGATCTTCCCCGGAATGGCATCCGCCGCCAACGATCCCGTGTCGACCGGTGGGAGTCTGTCCCATTTCACCCGCTCCCGTGCATATCAGAGCGGCCAGTTCTCTGATGTAACGGAGGGACAATGGTTCCAGACCGGCGTGCAAAATGCCTATGAGCTTGGCCTTATGAACGGCATAAGCGCAAGTGCCTTTTCGCCCAAAGGCGTTATGACCGTAGCGGAAGCGGTCACCCTTGCCTGTCGTCTGCACAGCATTTACTATGGTGATAATGCTGCATTTGAACAGGGAAATCCATGGTATCAGGTATATGTCAACTACGCTCTGCAGAACGGGATTCTGACGGACGGTGAATTTTCCGACTATACCAAAAGCGCGACCCGGAGCCAATTTGCAAAAATCATGACTGCCGCCCTCCCCGCTGACGCACTTCCGGTGATCAACAGCATTGCGGACGACGCCCTGCCCGACGTAAAAACCGCGGATTACGGCGGGACCGCGGTCTATACCCTTTATCGGGCAGGAATTCTGACCGGCAACGACCGTTACGGCACATTCACTCCGGCCTCCAGTATTGAACGCAGCGCCGTCGCCGCCATCGTTTCCCGTATGGCCGACCCCGGTCTGCGCAGTCGATTCACCCTGCTGGAAAAACCGGTAGAGGCGACCAGCATCGCCCTTTCGGAGCAAAATTTGACACTTTATACTGGTGACGCCAAAACGTTGACCACAAGATTTGCCCCGACCAACACCACAGACAAAAGTGTCACCTATACATCCACAAACCCCAGCGTCGCCAGTGTAAATGCGTCCGGTCTGGTCACCGCACTCAAGGCGGGCACTACCACGATCAAAGCAAAGAGCAGCAACGGAAAGGCCGCCATTTGTACCGTGACCGTGACCAAGCGTCCCCCGATCAGCGCACCCCTCAGAGGGGAAAGTCTGACCAGCGACGGCGTAGCCCTCGGTTTCTACTGCAACAGTGCAGACGGCGTCACGGTATTCTGGCGGGCGAAAAACCAGTCCGGCAAGAAGATCAATTACTATACCTGCAAGTTCTCCATGTACAACTCCGTTGGCAATCCCGCTTACGACGAGATCACCGGGAAGTACCAGTGCAATATCAGAATCGTCGGTCCTGTTGAAGCGGGCGAAGAACTGATCATTTATAATATTATTGGCTACACTCCGGTTTGTTCCAGAGTATATCTGACCAGCATCACGCTGGAATATGCCGACGGAACAAAAGAGACCGTTCCCTATGGCTATTCCGGCGGAGAAACTCTTTGGGATCAATACAACAACAACTGGATGTGGTAATATGTGCCGTCTCATCTGAAAACAGGGGGCTTCACCTGCTTTAGGTGAAGCCCCCTTGCATCCGGAATGAAAGAAATTTCAATTTCCCCTTGACAGGTGGAAATCAGTATGATATTATCCACTCATAAAACCCATTTAACAAGTAGGGATTACGTTTAATGTGAGGAAGGTGAGTGGAATGCGGCTGCTGTTTGAGTCTTTGCTGCGAAGCAATTTCCGCTGCGGACGAATGCTGTACTCCCGGGCTGATCGGCTGGCCGGGCGCTGCATTGCGCCCATCGTTTCCGCAGAATGAGGAAACTGCGCCGCTTTTTCGGTCCGGGAGCTTTTCTGTAAAGCCGCCCGGCTTTTTTGTACCCAAAATGACAAAAGAAAACTGAAAACGACGAAAGAGGTTATATGTTATGAGCAATCAGAAATATCATTTTGAGACCCTTCAGCTGCATGTCGGTCAGGAGCAGGCCGATCCCGTCACCGATTCCCGCGCCGTTCCCATTTACCAGACCACTTCCTATGTGTTCCACAACAGCCAGCACGCGGCAGACCGCTTCGGCCTTGCCGACGCGGGCAACATCTACGGCCGCCTGACCAACTCCACCCAGGACGTCTTTGAAAAGCGCATTGCGGCTCTGGAGGG
>CAKUEI010000107.1 GCA_934646175.1 uncultured Oscillospiraceae bacterium | reverse complement strand
CTGATCAAGATCCACTTCCATACCAATGAGCCGTGGCTGGTGCTGGAATACGGTGCTTCTCTGGGCGACATCCACGACATCGTGGTGGAGAACATGGAGCGGCAGGAAAACGGCCTGCATGGCTAAAAAAGCGCAAACTCTGTGAGGCCCTTTCGACAGAAAAACGGAGTAAGACGCAATTGCGTCTTACTCCGTTTTTGCTGTATACATGGGAAAAGGGGCGCGGACATATGCTGAAAGAGCGTCAGGAAATATGCCGCAGATAGAGGAGCCGCAGCCCGTCCAGAATGAGCTGAGGGTCCACCAGGTCAATCATATCCGTATTTTCCGCAATGAGGCGGGCAAGGCCGCCGGTGGCCACTACGCGGATGGGGGAATCGCAGTGCATTTCTTCTTTGGCACGGCGGATGAGATACTCCATGGAGCCTACATAGCCCATGACGGCTCCGGCCTGGATCTGCCCCACGGCGGTGGTGCTGAGGACGGCGTCCGGCATGGCAATCTCCACCCGGGGGAGCATGGAGGCGCTGTGGAACAGTGCCTCGGTGGAGATGCGGATGCCGGCGGTGATGCAGCCGCCGAGGTAGCGGCCCTGCGCATCCAGCGCGTCCACAGTGGTGGCGGTGCCGAAGTCCAGGACGATAAGGGGGGTGCCGTATTTTTCAATGGCAGAGATGCAGGCCACAGAGCGGTCGGCCCCAAGGCGCTCTTTCCCGCTGTTGGGAACGGCACAGGGAAGGTCGGCGTTCAGGTCCTCCCCCACGATGAGGGGCGTTTTGCCGAAATATTTGATCATAGCGCTGGTGAGACTGTACATGATTTGGGGTACTACGGAGGCGATGACCACTGCCTCCACCTGGGCGGGATCCAGACCGAAGCGCTGGAAGTAGGTGACGGCCAGCAGGCCGATCTCGTCCGAAGTGCGGTTTGCGTCTGTCATGAGGCGGAAGGTGCGGAGAGACGCGTCTTTTTCATAAATGCCGAAGACCATATTGGTGTTTCCGGCGTCGATCACAAGCAGCATGGCAGATTGCCTCCTGTTCTTTGCAGTAACTTAAAAAGTATATCACAGGTGCGGGAACTTGAAAAGAGAGAATTCCGCAGGAATGGGCGGAAAAAGGGGCATGGCCCGGGCAGTTTGTCACAGAATGGATGGGAAAGCATAGAATAGGGCACCGGAAGGAAAAGGAGGGTGCTTGCTGTGAAAGAGGAGCAGGAGATGCTGGACTGGGCGATGCACGCCAAGGGAACGGAGGCGCTTCTGGGGAATCGGAAGAAGCTGGGGGAGCTTTTAAGTGCACCGGAGACCAAAAAGCTGATGGAGCTTTTGGAGAAACGATCCGGCGGGAACCTGAGAAGCGCGGCGCAGTCGGCGGCGAAGGGAGACCCGGAGACACTCATGGCCCTGATGCGCGAGGTAATGGAGGCCCGGGAAGGGGCGGAGGCGGTGGAACAGCTAAAAAAGAAGATCCCGTAAACGGAAAAGGGGAAAGGGGAGCTTGCGGAAATGGAGGACTGGGAGAACAAGATCGGCAGGCTTCTGCAGGATGAGGCGGCCATGGGGCAGATCATGGCGCTGGCCCATTCCCTGAGCGGGGAGAAGCAGGAAGCGGTGCAGGGAGAAACCGCGGAGGCAGCAGAGCGCAGCTCGGACCTGAATGCGGCGGAAGGGCTATTAAAGCAGCTGAGCGGCGGCGCGGAGAGCGGAGAGTTGGGCGCCTTGCTTGGTCAGATCGACCCGAGAATGTTGGAGATCGGAATGAAGGTGCTGGGGGAGTGGACCCGGGGGGATGATCAGCGCACGGCGCTTCTGGAGGCACTGAAGCCCTTTGTGAAGGAAAAGCGCCACGCCCGGATCGACAAGGCCATTCAGGCCGCCCGAATGACCCGGGTCATCCGGGCGGCGCTCAGTGCGTTCCGGGAGAAGCAGGGAGAAGAGGAGGCGTGAGGGCGCATGTACAACCGGTATATCCCGGAGGGGACGGAGTATGCCCGGATCCCGGAGGAGGAGCCGGACCGTGCGCCCCGCGGGGAGGGGAAACGCCGGAACGGCGGTGGAGGAAACGGCGGATTTGACCTTGGGAAGCTCTTTTCCGCCTTCGGGCAAAAAGAAAATGCCGGTGGACTCACCGGCATTTTGAAAAAGCTGAATCTGGATGGGATAGACACAGGGGATATCCTGTTGCTGCTGATTATATTGCTGGTTTTTCTGGACGGGGATGACCTGGATCTAGTGATCGCCCTGGGGGTCATGCTGCTGCTGGGACTGGGCGACAAAGGGAAAGAAAATGTCAGCTGAGGGCTGTCCCGTCCGGCAGAGAAAAGGAAACGCCGGAGGGGCAGGGCGTGGTGACCTGACCGTAAGCGGAAAGGGAGTAGGTCAGTGCGCCGTCCGTCCGGATCTCCGCCCCGGCAAGCAGGCCGGAGGAGATGGAGATCCAGTAGCAGGCCGTCTGCCCACCGTCGGCCACGGCGACGTAGATGCAGGAAACTCCTTCCTTGGTGACATAACCGGCGTCCTGAATGGAGCGGGCCGGAAGGGCGAGAACGTCCTCATACGTAGGGATGCGCTGCGCCAGGTCACTGTCGCCCATGCAGGGAAGGACGGCGTAGGACGAACTGCCGCTGTACCAGCGGTAAAGGTGCTCCGCGTCCAGAAGGTTATACTGGACAAGACCGGTGGGAGGGGTCAGCTCCACCCGGGTAAGGCCGTTTTCCTGCCAGACCTGCACCGATGTCTCGGCGCTTTCCCCGCCGGACCAGAAGAGGGAGACGGTGAAGGAACGCTGATAGCTTTCCGGACGGGAAAGGGTGCGGATGACGGACTGAACAGTATCCGGCGTGACGCTGACGGGGAGAAAACCGTCCTCCTCCCCGGGTCGGGACTGAGTGGGAGCGGGGGAAGCGGTGGAGGAGATATCAGGCAGGGTAATGGTATGGGAGGAGCGGAAGAGAAAACTGAGGGCGAAGCTGGAAAAAACGGCGGCCACGATGACGGCGGCGATGATGATAGCGAAGAGAAACCGTTTTTTCTGGCTCATAAAGGCCTCCTTTCCCGATACCTGCCGGGCGTACTGTCAGACGGTGAAGTCGGCGGGACGGGCATCCCGCAGGCCGAAGTGCCACTCGATGGCGTCGGCGATGCGGGCGCAGGCGTGCCCGTCGCCATAGGGGTTGACGGCATGGGCCATGGCCTCATATGCTGCGGGGGATTCCAGCAGTTGGGAGGCCATAGAGACGATATCCTCGCGCTGGACGCCCGCAAGGCGGACGGTACCGGCAGCTACCGCTTCCGGCCGCTCGGTCTCCCGCCGGAGGACAAGAACAGGCTTGCCCAGCGCGGGGGCCTCTTCCTGAAGACCGCCGGAGTCGGTCATGACCAGATAGCAGCGGGCCATGAGGTTGTGCATCTCCTCCACGTCCAGAGGGGCGATGAGGTGGATACGGGGATGGCCGGAGAGATAGGTCTTCGCGGCTTCCTGTACCGCGGGGGAGAGATGAACGGGGTAGACCAGCTCGACGTCCGGGTGAGTCTCCACGATCTCGCGCAAGGCGGTCATGATGGCGGTCATCGGTTCCCCATAATTTTCCCGGCGGTGACAGGTGACCAGAATGACTTTTTTATCGGCGTAGTCCAGCTCATTGAGAAGATCGACCGAAAAGCGATAATCCTTTACAACGGTTGAGGCGAGCGCGTCAATCACCGTATTGCCGGTGAGGAAGACACCGTTCGTAACCCCTTCCTTTTCCAGGTTGACGCGGTTCTGGGCCGTGGGGCAGAAATAGAGGTCCGCCAGCGCGGTGACCAGCTTGCGGTTCATCTCCTCCGGGAAGGGGGAGTACTTATCATAGGTGCGCAGGCCGGCCTCCACATGGCCCACGGGGATCTTCTGATAAAAGGCGGCCAGTGCGGCGGAGAAGGTGGTGGAGGTGTCACCGTGGACCAGGACCAGATCGGGCTTTGTCTCGGTGAGGACGCGCTCTACCCCCAGAAGGCACTTGGAGGTGATGGTGGACAGGGTCTGCCGCGGCTCCATAATGTTGAGGTCATAGTCCGGCGTGAGACGGAAAATGGAAAGGACGGAGTCCAGCATTTCCCGGTGCTGCGCGGTGACGCAGCAGAGGCTTTCCAGCCCTTTCCGGCGGGAAAGCTCCTGCACCAGAGGAGCCATTTTAATGGCCTCCGGCCGGGTGCCGAAAATGGTCATGACGCGGATGCTCATGGTTTTTCCTCCTTTTCCGGGGCGGAAGGGGCTTTGGGCGACGGTCCCGTCTCAGGGGCGTCAGACTGGGCTGTGCCCTGCTTTGCGGCGTTATAATGCAGGAAGATCTTTCCGGCCACCACCACGGCAAGGCAGAGGGCGGCCAGCAAAATCATGGCTTTCAGTGCGGTGGAAGTGGCCAGCACCACGGCGGTGAGGCCGAGAATGGCGCTGACGAGGTAGAGAACGCCCACCGCCTGCTTCTGGGAGAAGCCCATGTCGATAAGCCGGTGATGGATATGGCTGCGGTCCGGCGACATGGGGCTTTGCCCATGGGCGATGCGGCGAAAGAAGGCAAAGCAGGTGTCGAAAATGGGAAGTCCCAGCATGAGAAAGGGCACCACAAAGGAGATGATGGTGTAAAACTTGAACAGGCCCTGAATGGAGACCACGGCGAGGATATAGCCCAGAAAGGTGGAGCCGGTATCGCCCATAAAGATCTTGGCCGGGTTCAGGTTATAGGGCAGAAAGCCGATGCAGCCGCCCGCAAGCGCGGCCATGA
>CAKUEI010000106.1 GCA_934646175.1 uncultured Oscillospiraceae bacterium | reverse complement strand
GCAGTGCAAGATACTTCTTGCAGATCTCATATACTTGCTCGCCATAGCTCCATACCTCATTCGGCGCTCCGGACAGGCAGGTGCAGCCGCCCGTTGTTCCGAGCTGCGGCTGTTTCGGTTCCCTGTCGCCATGCAGGCGCATGACTGGGCAGAAAGCCCCCCACTGGAACCAGCGAACGAACAATTCACGGAATGCTTCATCATTCGGATTTCCCCCGTGGAAGCCGCCAATGTCCGTTGTCCACCACGGAATACCGGCGATGCCCATATTCAGACCGGCCGCAAGCTGATTGCGCATACTTTCAAAGCTGGATGCAATATCGCCGCTCCAGACCAGCGCACCATATTTCTGGCTTCCGGCCCACGCACAGCGCAGCAAATTCACAATGTTTTTCTGACCCGCGGCCTGCATTCCCTCGTAGAAGCCCTGTGCGTATTTGACAGGATAGAGATTACCGATTTTGAGGTTCGGACCGAGATAGTAACGGTAGTTGTCAAAATCATAGACGTTATATTCCGGCTCTGCCTCGTCCAGCCAGAAGATGTGGACACCCTTGTCGTAGTAATTTTTCTTTGCCTTGCTCCACACATACTGTCGAGCTGCGGGATTTGTCGCATCGAAATGAATCGTGTTTCCCAAAAATTCAAAGGCAGTCTGAACGCCGCGCTCGCAGCGGATGAGGTATCCCTTTTCCAGCATTTCCGGATAGTTTTCAGATTCTTTATCAACAGTGGGCCACACCGACACCATGAGTTCAATGCCCATATTGTGCAGCTCTGCGATCATGCCATCCGGGTCTGGCCAGTAGGTCGGATCAAAGCTCCAATCGCCCTGCTTAAACCAGTGGAAATAATCCACTACGATCACATCAATGGGCAGGCCGCGCCGCTTATACTCCCGTGCGACCTCCAAAAGCTCGTCCTGCGTCTGGTAACGGAGCTTGCACTGCCAAAAGCCAAGCCCGTATTCCGGCATCATCGGCACGGTCCCGGTCACAGCCGCATAGCTCTCCATGATTTCCTTCGGGCTGTCTCCAGCAACGATCCAATAGTCGAGAACATTCGTAGAACAGGCTTCAAAGCTCGTCAGGTTCTTTCCAAATACCGCACGACCAATCGCAGGGTTGTTCCACAACAGGCCATATCCGAGGCTGGAAAGTAAAAACGGAACAGATGCCTGAGAATTGCGGTGCGCCAGTTCCAGATCCGCACCCTTCAGGTTCAAATACGGCTGCTGATATTGGCCCATGCCAAAAATCTTTTCATTTGGATCCAACGATTCAAAGCGTGCCGTCAGATGGTAGTCGCCGCCGGGGATCGGGCGGAATTCTCGCGCCTCGACCTCAATGGCGCTGCATTTGGGGTCAAGAACATCTCTCCGATTTCGCGCGTATTCCTCAAGCAGCTTTTTTTCATCGCTGTTGTAGACCGTCAGTTTGCCGCCGGATGAAATACGGGCGGTGATTTTTCCATTCTCCAGCTGCGCATAACATTCTGACTGTGCGATCGTGCAGGAATGTGTGCAGGGCTGCGTCAGCGCCCAGTTTTCCTCCGGAAACGCCGCCTGCTTGATCGCACGAACACGAATTGCATTTTTGCCCCACGGCTCGATCAGCACAGTTTCCTGATTGAACGTATAGATAAGTTTGTTTTCCCGTGTTGTAATCATGTTTTTACCCCTTTACAGCGCCGCTTGTCATACCGCTGATGATGTATTTCTGCATGAAAATGAAAATCAGTGCAACAGGAATGATCGTTACAATGGCATACGCCGTCAGATAGCTCCATTTCGTTCCGTACTGTCCCATGAAGTTGTAAATACCCGCGGTGATGGGGCGCGCCTCCTGCTCGAGAATAAACGTCATGGAATACGCCAGATCGCCCCATGCATAGAGGAAGGAGAAAATGGCGCAGACAATGATGCCCGGTTTTGCAATCGGGATCAGCACACGGAAAAACGAACCGAATTTCCCGCAGCCGTCAATATAGGCCGCCTCTTCCATTTCGTTCGGAATGGAGGCAAAATAGTTTTTCAAAATCAATACGGAAAACGGGATTCCGATCGTTGCGTCGGCAAGAATGGCCGACAGCCATGTGTTGTACAAATGCATATTTTTGAACATCAAAAACATCGGCGTCAGCAAAACGGAAACCGGCAGCATCTGTGTTACAAGGAATGTCAACAGCACACCTTTACGGAAACGGAATTTATATTTGGCAATCCCGTAGGATGCCGGAACCGCCAGCACAACGCTGATGACCGTAGCGCCCAGCGAAATCAGAAGGCTGTTTCCAAAAGAACGGAACATATTGAAATCGCCATGATCGAGCTGCGCGGTATAGGATTTCGTATTCAGAACGTTCGGCCAGAGAGTGGGCGGAATTTGGAAAATTTCCTGCTCTGTTTTCAGCGAAGTGACCAGCGTCCAGTAGAGAGGAAACAGCAGTACAATTAAAATCACTACGGAAAAGATGCAGCAGATAACATTTTTATGCCCCTTCAGGTTCTGTTCACGATTCATGCGGCATTCTCCTCTCTTGTAGCTCTCAGATACAGCAGGCCGACCAGCATAAGAAGCACAAACAGAACATTCGCAACTGCGGAACCCATGCTGTATTTATACATGCCAAACGACAGCTTATAGGAATATGTGGACAGCATCTGTGTGCTGTTGACCGGACCGCCGCCCGTCATCACAAAGACAAGGTCAAAGACCTTGAAGGTGTAAATAAAGCCCAGGATCAAAACCGATTCGATCGTCGGACGGAGCAGCGGAAGTGTGATTGTGAAGAAGGTACTGAGTTTTCCGGCACCGTCAATGGATGCGCTTTCATACAGTTCGGTTGGAATGGTGGTAAGACCGGTGGAAATCAGGATCATATTAAACGGAATGCCAATCCAGACATTCGCTACGATCAAGGCAAGCATTGCTGTTCCGGAAGAGGTCAGCCAGTCGATGTTTTGTGAGATCAGTCCGAGACTTTTCAGAATGTAATTCAGGATGCCGACATCCGTACCAAAAATAAATTTGAACATCAGCGCCGTGACTGTGATCGGGATCATCCACGGCATCATGAGAAGGCCGCGAACCGGTTTGGAGAATGAGAATTTCTTTGTAAAAAAGAGCGCCAGTGCAAAGCCAATTACAAATTGCAGTACGAGGCAGCAAACCGTGTAGATCAGTGTGTTGCCAATGGAATGAAGGAACACGTTGTCATGGAACAGCGCGATATAGTTTTTCAGGGCGACAAAATGACGTTCGCCTGAGATCAGATTCTTCTGTGTGACATCCTGAAGACTCAGGACGATATTATAAATGATTGGATATCCGACGAATACGAGCATATAAAGCAGACCCGGAAGGACAAACAGCCAGCCTGCACGTTCATATCGGAAAAACCGTTTCAATGTTTTCACGCGGTACCTCCTGTAAAAATGGGGAGCCCCGATGTTGTCGAGGCTCCCCGGGTTTAGCAGCAATTATTTCAAAATGGAGTCAACAGTTGCCTGCGCTTCAGCCGCTGCATCCGCCGGAGCTGCGGAGCCGGTCATGACCTGATTGAACGCAAGGGAGATCGCGTCGGAGATGGAGGGCCAATCTTCGTGCGGGCCGCGAGCCTTGGCGTAAGTCATCTGCTCAACGAACTTCAGATAGTCTTCATCGCCGCTGAACTGATTCTGCGCAATGGATTCAATGCCGGCAATGTAGCCAAAGCCGCTCATGAGCTCAACAACAACATCTTCGTTGGTCATGCAGTTCAGGAAGTCAAGTGCGCCGTCGACGTTGCCGCCTTCGATGACAGCGTAGTTCTCGCCGCCGATGACGGAGGCATATTCGCCGTCATCGCACATCGGGATCAGGCTGACACCCCAGTTGAGATCGGCAGCCTCGCTGCGCATGGTCGGGATCTGCCAGCAGCCGTTGACCATCATGGCAACGTTGCCGGAGATGAACTGGTTCATAACGTCGCCCTGCGTCCAGTTAATGCACTCCTTGCTCATCGCACCGGAGTCGATCAGATCCTTTGCAAAGCTCAGCGCCTTGACGCCGTTCTCATCGCCGATGGTCGCGTAATCAGACTTTGCCGACCAGACCCACGGCATGAAGTTGAACGTGCCTTCTTCGTTCTGCAGGCTGCAGAATGCAAAGCCGCAACGCGAACCGTCGGAGATCTTCGCAGCAGCATCCTTGAGTTCGCTCCAAGTCGTAGGAACCTCGAGACCGGCCTCCGCCAGCATGTCCTTGTTGTAGAACATAGCCAGGCAGTTGACGCCGAACGGGACGCCGTAGAGCTTGCCGTCATAGGTGCAGGAGTTCACGGGGCCTTCAAAATAGCCGGAAACATCGATCTTGCCGGTGATGTCAGCGAAGATGCCCATGGATGCGTAGGAAGCGTGATCCGGAGAGTCAAGAATGACCATGTCCGGCAGAGTCTCTGCAACAGCGCCGATGGAAAGCTGCTTCTTGAAGTCTGCGAACGGGACATACTTGGCAGTCACCTTGTAAGCGGTCTGCGATGCATTGTAGGCATCGATCGCTGCCTGAAGGGTGATCTGGTGAGATTCAGTCTCCCAGTAGTAGAGATTCGTCGCGGAGCCTGCGAGTGTGCCGTCCGCGAGCTTCGCTACGCCGCCATGCAGGAACACGTCCTGTCCGCCGAGGGTGTACTGCCCGTCCGGCATCCCGCAGCAGCGCAGCGCGTCGGAGATCAGGCAAATGCGCCCCGGAAACAGCTTGAACGCCATGCGCACCGCGCTCGGGTGGATGTGCTGGCCGTCGCAGATGAGTTCTGC
>CAKUEI010000105.1 GCA_934646175.1 uncultured Oscillospiraceae bacterium | reverse complement strand
TTGGGGTCCATGCCCTCGTTGCGGAAGATGCGGCCCACTTCATAGACGCGGTCCATGCCGCCCACGATCAGGCGCTTCAGCGGAAGCTCAGTGGCAATGCGCATGTACATGTCGATGTCCAGCGTATTGTGGTGGGTCACAAATGGACGGGCCGCCGCGCCACCGGCGATGGTGTTCAGAACCGGCGTCTCCACCTCGATATAGCCCATGTTGTCCAGATAATCCCGCAGATGCTTGATGAACTGGGAGCGGATAACGAAATTCCGCTTCACCTCGGGGTTCACCATCAGATCCACATAACGCTGGCGGTAGCGGGTCTCTTTATCGGTGAGGCCGTGGAATTTCTCCGGCAGAGGCAGGAGGGACTTGCTGAGCAGGATGATATTGCGCGCACGCACGCTCATCTCGCCCCGCTGGGTGCGGAACACCTCGCCCTCGACGCCCACGATGTCGCCGATGTCGTACTTTTTGAACGCCTTGTAGATCGTCTCGTCCATCTCGTCCTGACGGGCGTAGAGCTGGATGCGGCCGTCGCGGTCCTGCAAATCGCAGAACGAGACCTTGCCCATGCCGCGCTTGCTCATCAGGCGGCCGGCCACCCGGACAGGCTGCCCCTCCATCTCGTCGAAATGGTCCTTGATCTGCTGAGAGGTGGCATTCCAGTCAAAGCGGGTCTGCTGGAAGGGGTCCTCCCCCGCCTGCTGCAGGGCGGCCAGCTTATCGCGGCGGATCTGCAGCAAATCGCCGGTATTCTGTTCCGCAGTCTGCTGCGGATTCTTTCCCTCTGCCACGGGTGACAACTCCTTTATTTCTGAATCTCCACGATCTGATAGTGGATGACGCCGGCGGGTGCTTCCACCGCCACATCGTCGTCCTTCCGCTTGCCCAGCAGGGCGCGGCCGAAAGGGGAGTCCTCGGACAGGCGGCCGTTCAGAGGGTCCGCCTCCTGCGAGCCAACGATCTCATAGGTCATAGTCTCGTTGAATTCCTTGTCCAGCACGGTGATGGTACTGCCCAAGCGGACATACTCGCCGTCCTGGTTTTCATCCTCGTCGATGACGATGCAGTTGGCGAGAATGTTCTCCACCTCAGCGATGCGGGAATAGAGCTTACCCTGTTCGTTTTTCGCCTCGTCGTACTCGCTGTTTTCGCTCAGGTCGCCGAAAGAGCGGGCCTCTTTGATCAGGTCGGCCACTTCCTTCTCGCGCACCGTTTTCAGATAGTTCAGTTCCTCCTGCAGCTCCTGATAGCGCTGGGGGCTGAGCTTAAATTCTTTTGCCATGTTGATCGCACCCTTTCCTGCTGGTTTACAGCAGATATGATACCTTAAATATAAAAATGGACAGAATCAGACAGTGTAGATAATTATAGATAGTTTGCCCTTTCCTGTCAAGTCCATTCTGCCTGCAAGCTCCTCAGCGGCAAGGCCCCGCACTCCCACAGGGCGGCCATCTGCATAAGCTCCGGCACATCCTCCCAAAGAGGAAGTCCCGGCGCAGTAAGCACCGCGCCGCAAAGGTCGGGCTTTGGGGCATACAGCTTCAGCTCCAGCGGGCAGTCTCTCTGCATGCCCGCCTCAAACTGCAGCGACACGTCTCCGCAAACGCCGTTTTCCTCCCAGAGAACGCTCATGCCGTACCTGTCATGCAGCTGCTGCGCCAATGGCTCTTTATCCACTGCAAAGCTGAGCGCGATATGCCTGACCCGGGGGCAGAGAAATTGCGCCGTCCGGCAGAGGTCCGCACTCAGGCCTTTTCCCCGCAGGAGAACGGTGCCCTTCTCCGCCGGGATATGCAAATGCTCCAGCGCGGAAAGGGCCAGCAGTCCGCCGCAACTCCGCAGAAACGGCACCTCGGATACCGACGCGATCCCCCATGGGCGCAGCGCGTCCCCATCAAAGGGCGCGGAGGCGGTAAACAGCACCTGGCGAACACCCTTTTTTCGCAAAATCCGGGCACCCCGCCCCGCCTGTCCCGCCCGCGGGACAGAAACCTCTAAAAAGTGGACCCCGCAGAGGGTGCGCACGTTCGTCCTGATCCGCCAGCCGCCCCTTCCGCCCGTTATCACGCCCATCACCCTCCATCACCTCAGGAAAGGGTATGCGTGCCCGGCGGCACTTTGAACCAAAAGCCCACCAGCCTTTCGGCCGGTGGGCTTTTCCGTTTACGGTTCCAGCAGGGCGAGGGCCGCCTGCAGCTGGGCATCCACCGCATGGGAAAGGTCCCCTGCGGCCAGCTGCTTGGCCGCAGCCTCATCCAGGCCGACGACCCGATCGGGCACCACGCCTGTGCCGATAAAACTGGTGCCCGCGCCGGTAAAGTACTCGGCGGTGGAGAGTACCACCGCCCCGCCGGTGGGGAGCTCAAAGGTCTGTTGGGAATAGCCCTTGCCGCAGGTCTGCTCCCCCACCACCATGGCCTGTCCGTTTTCCTGCAAGGCCCCGGCGAAGAATTCCGCCGCGCTGTAGGAATCCGCATTGCACAAAACCGCCATGGGCAGATCCACCATCTCGGCGTCCGATTCGGTCACATTCTCCTTCCCGTCCCGGCTGCGGGAGCGGAAGATCGCCCCCTCCGGCATCAGGCGGTCCAGCAGTTTCGTCAGTTCCGACACGTAGCCGCCGGGGTTATTCCGCACGTCGAACACCAGCGCCGATGCGCCCTGTCCGATCAGGTCGTCCACCGCCGCAATGGCTTCCTCCGCGCAGCGGGCGTGAAAGTCCGCAATGGTGATCAATCCCACACCGTTAGGGAGCAACTCATAGGTCACCGGGTCGTTATTCACTTTGGCCCGGACGAGGGTGACGGTGCGCGTTTCTCCGTCCGCACTCAGGACGGTCAGCTCCACGCTGCTTCCCTCCTCCCCTTTGGCGAGGTTGGAAAAGGTAGCGCTATCCTGCCTGGCCACGGAGGTGCCGTCCACCGCCGTGATGATCTCGCCCACCTGTAATCCGCCCTGCTCCGCGGGGCCGCCGGAGATCAGCCTGGTGATCTTCCATCCTGCCTCCTCATACTGGATGGTGCAGCCGATGCCCACATAGGCATTGGCCCGGCTTTCCTTCTGGTTTTCATAGGCGTCCGCGGTGAGATAGTGGCTCCAGCGGTCCCCCAGGCCATCGATCATGCCATCCATGGTGCCGTCTACCAGTTGCTCTGCCGTATAGTCGCCCACAAAGCGCTGCCGTACCAGCTGAAGGCCCTGCAGAATGGCGCGGCCGTCCTCCCCCAGCCAGAATAAAGTGGCCAGAACGCAGATCACCACGGCGGCCGCCGCTCCTGCAAACGCGGTCAATAAAAGCTGCCAGAGGCAGAATCTTTTTTTCTTCAAATCGGGCACATCCTTTCCGGATAAAAAGAGAGAAGAGCGCTTCCGCCCTTCTCCCTTCTGGGCCTATGCTTTTAGTATCGGCGCACGAACACCGAGTTCAGCTGTGGGTAATAGCTCTCCGCGTCCTTGCGGGTGCCGTTCACCTGGAATTCCAGATGGAGGTGGTTGCCGGTGGAGGTGCCGGTGGAGCCGACGTAGCCGATCACCTGTCCCTGCTTGACGCTTTGCCCCTCTGACACGGCGCGGGAGTTCATATGGGCGTACAGAGTCGACGTGCCGTTGCCGTGGTAAATGACCACGTAGTTGCCATAGGACGAAGCTTTTTTCGAAATGGTCACCGTTCCGCTGGCCACCGCGTAAATGGGCGTTCCGTTGGGGGCGGCGATGTCGGTCCCGTTATGGTACCTCCGCGTCCCGTAAACGGGATGGATGCGCCAGCCGAATTTGGAGGTCAGGGTGTAATACCCCGCGGGCAGGGGCCAGATGTAGGTCCCGTCGCCCTTGGGCGTGCTGTTCTGCGCGTCCAGTTCCTTCTGCTTCTTGGCAATCTGAGCCAGAATGGCGTCCTCTTCCTTTTTGGCGGCGGCCAGGGCGGCGGAGTATTCGTCGGACTTCTCCTCCATCTCGGCCACCAGGCTCTGGGCCTCCACCACCTTGGCGTCCAGCTGCTGGCGAGCGATCTCTTTCTGGCTCTTGATCTGCTCCTGACTGCTGCGGCTTTCCTCCAGGGCGGCCTTGTCCTCCTGAATCTGCTTTCTGGTCTCCGTCAGGGCATTCATGATGGCGTTGTCATAATCAATGATCTCATTGACCAGGTCCAGCCGGTCCAAAAGGTCGGAAAAGCTGGCGGACTGCATGAGGATCGCCCAGTAAGAGACGTCGCCGTCCTCCTCCATGATGCGCACCCGCTCGCACAGGAGATCGTACTGTTCCTGTTCCTTTTCCTCGGCCGCGGCGACCTCGGTCTCTTTTTCCGCAATGGCGGAATCGTAGTAGGTGATCTGGGCGTCCACATTGGCGATCTCGCGCTCCAGCGCGGATACCTGATCGTCCAGCAGCTCCTTCTGCTGCAAGGCCTTGGACTTATCGTTCTGGATCTCGGAAAGCTGCTGCTGCAGCTCGTTCTTTTTGCTGCTGATGTCCTTGGCATCGTCCTTCAGCCCGTCGATCTCGCTTTGGGTGACGGCGCCCACCGAGGTGATCACGGTGGCCAGCAGGGGCAAGATCATCAGCGCCGCCAGAATGATGGCCAGAATGGCCGCAAGGCGGCGCTTTTTATCCTGATGCTTTTTCATATCCGCTCCTTTCGCCGCTTAAACCTGAAGGAACTTCCGGATGGCCAGCAGAGAGCCGCCCACGCCGATCACGAATCCTGTGCCCGCGAAAATGGCAAGCACCGTGCCCGCCAGCTGAGAATAGGGCACCAGCGTGAGCAGTTGGATGGCGTCGCCCGAGGCGCTGGCCCGCACGATCAGCGTATAGACCCCCCAC
>CAKUEI010000104.1 GCA_934646175.1 uncultured Oscillospiraceae bacterium | reverse complement strand
GTTCCTGTCCCCCCAGAACCAGCGCAAGGACAAATGGGGCGGCTCTCTGGAGAACCGGATGCGCTTCCTGCTGTGCGTGATCGAAGCCGTGCGCAAGCGCGTGGGCCGCAACTTCCCCATCGAGGTGCGTGTGTCTGCCGACGAGCTGACCGACACCGGCTATCACTTTGACGAAGGTCTGGAGATCTTCAAGGCTATTGATGCTCAGGGCATGGTGGATCTGCTGAACGTCTCCGCCGGCCACCACGAGGTGGACGAAGCCTCCATGTACAGCAGCCCCACGCAGTTCATGCCCGACGGCGTGAACGTCCACTTCGCCGCCGACGTGAAGAAGCACGTGAAGACCCCCGTGGAGGCCGTTGGCGCCCTGACTGACCCCGCCATGATGGAAGAGCTGCTGGCCTCCGGCCAGTGCGACGTGCTGCAGCTGGCCCGTCAGACTCTGGCTGATCCCGATCTGCCCGTCAAGGCCCGCGAAGGCCGCGACGATGAGGTGACCGAGTGCCTGCGCTGCTTCAACTGCTTCCACAACAGCAGCCTGAACGGTGTGTTCTACTGCGCTGTGAACCCCGTCATCGGCCACGAGACCGAGCGCAAGACCGACAACACCGTGCGCCGTCAGGAGAAGGTGCTGGTGGTCGGCGGCGGCGTGGGCGGCATGCAGGCCGCTCTGACTGCTTCCGAGTGCGGCCATGAGGTCATTCTCTGCGAGAAGACTGACGAGCTGGGCGGCACCCTGCGCTGTGAGCGCCATGTGCCCTTCAAGCAGAAGCTGGACCGCTATCTGGACACTCAGGCCCGCAAGGTGCAGCGCGATCCTCACATCGAGGTGCGCATGAACACCGAAGTGACCCCGGAGCTGGCCCGCGAGATCGCGCCGGACGCCATCATCGCAGCCACCGGCGCCCGTCCTGCCATTCCCCCCGTGCCCGGTATTGACGGCAAGAACGTCATGGGCGCCGAGGAGGTCTATCACCATCCCGAGCAGACCGGCGACAAGGTAGTCATCATGGGCGGTGGCCTGGTCGGCGTGGAGCTGGGCATCTGGCTGGCTCATTCCGGCAAAGACGTGACCGTGGTGGAAATGGCGCCTCAGGCGGCAGGCCGCCCGGCCGACGAAGTGGCCGACGGCAGTGCCGGCAGCCGCATCAACTCCTTCCTGGAGTTCAAGGGCGACAACCTGGTGCATGGTGTGGCCCTGGGTGTGGAAATGTCCCACCTGCCCAATATGCGCATCTTTGTGAAGACCCGCGCACTGGAAGTGAAGGAGAACGGCCTGATGGTGGAGGGCCCGGAGGGCACTCGCCTGATCGAGGCCAACACCGTCATTTACGCCACCGGTCAGCGCCCCCAGAGCGAGGCTGCCCTTGCCCTGAAGGACTGCGCGCCGGAGTTCCATATGCTGGGCGACTGCGTGACCCCGAAGAACATCATGCAGGCAACCTCCATCGCCTATCAGGTGGCCCGCGACCTGGGCCGCGTGTAAACAAGGCGGAAAACCGAACAGAAAAGTCCGTGCCCCACATGGGGCACGGACTTTTTTTCCTGCGAAGACGGGATGGGAGAAAGAGTACACGTCGAATTTTAATAACAACAGAACGTAATAATTATCATGAATAATACAACCGGCAGAGGGCATATGCCCTCTGCCGGTTTGCTTTTTCGTATTTGCAGCTTTCCACTTTGTATAATTATAAGAACATATTACGAAACGGATTAAAAAACAGCTCACTGCTGCTCCAGGCCCCAGAGGGCGGCACCCACGGCACCGACGATCTCCGGTTCCGGGCAGATGATGAGGGGCTCGCCCAGCTTTTCCTCCACGGCTTTGACCACGCCGGGGTTTTTGGCCACGCCGCCGGTCATCATATACCGGGGGGTAAGGCCCACCCGTCGCATGAGACCATAGGCCCGGCCCGCAATGGCCTGATGGACGCCGTGGGCGATGTCCGCCTTTTCCTTATTGCGGGCGATGAGGGAGATGACCTCCGATTCGGCGAAGACGGAGCACATGCTGGAGATCTCCACCTCTTCCGTCCACTGAAGGGAGGTGGGGCCAAGTTCTTCGATGGGCAGCTCCAGCGTGCGGGCCATCATTTCGAGGAAGCGGCCGGTGCCGGCGGCGCACTTGTCGTTCATGACGAAGTCCTTCACCTCACCGTTTTCGTTGAGACGGATGGCCTTGCTGTCCTGCCCGCCGATGTCCAGAATGGTGCGGACGGAAGGGTCAAAGTAATGGGCACCGCGGCCGTGGCAGCTGATCTCGGTGACGTTGGCGTCGGCAAAGGGGATGCTGACCCGGCCGTACCCCGTGGAGATGATGGCGGAGAGGTCGGCCTGGGTGAGGCGCGCCTTTTCCAGCACGTCCTGCAGGATGCGCTGGGCGCTTTCGCCGCTTTTCGCGCCGGTGCGCACGACGGAGAAGGCGATCAGCTTCCGCTGATCGTTGAGGATGACGGCGTTGGTGGAGGTGCTGCCGCTGTCGATGCCCATGACGTACATTGCTTTTCCCTCCGTTTTTTTCAAAGTCAGGGGGCGGGCGGACGAGCTGCCCGGCGCTTTGCCCCCCAGAGATTCCAGAAATGCCTGCAGGCGGGTGCGGATCTGCCCCTCACCCTGACGGGTGCAGTCGGTCTCTAACTCCAGCAGGGGGATCTGCACCTCGTTTTTCAAGGCGGCGTATTCATAGGAGAAGTTGTCGCAGAACTGGACGGTGTGGTAAAGGATGCCGTCCACCTCACTCTGCATCTGCTGCCAGTAGCGGCTGCGGTTGACGGCGTCCGCCATGCGCATACAGGGGAACTGGCTGAGCAGGGCATGGGAATAATCGGTGAGCACGTCCCCGCCGGAGAAGGGGAAGGAGCGGTCCAGCCCCGTACAGCTGAGGTCGAAGACCACCTGCCCGCCGGATTCCCGCAGAATGTCCCGGACACTCTGCGGGCAGCGGGCACCGAGAATGCCGAGCTTTACCCGGTCCCTGGCGGATTCCGGCGCGCGGGCAAGGGCGGACTCCTTCTGCTTGTTCTGAAGCAGGGCGAGGAGGGTATCCTCCTCCAGGGTCTTGCCGGAAAACTGCCGGTAAGCGTCCAGCATATCCCGGATGCGGCGGGCATACAGCCCGGCGGTGTAGTCGTTCACCTTGCGGGGCAGGTCCAGCAGGTAGACGAATTTGTCCGGGCAGGCGGCCCGGAGCACGTCCCCCAAGCGGCGGATGCTGTCGCAGCAGGTGGTGAGGATGATCCCGTCCCACTGACCGGCCATGAATTCCTCCAGCACGGCCTTGGCGTAGGAGCATTGGTTGGGGTGCATCATGGTGTCCGCCCGGTTGAAGTCGGCGGCGTGGGCCTCCAGCCGGAGGACGGTGTCGCCCATAGCCTCGAACAGCTCGATGGGGGTATATTTGCAGACATAGCCCAGCTTCATTCCGCCGCGCCCCCTTTCTCCAGCAGTTCGAAGAACGCCTCCATGCGGGTCTTGACCTGCCCGTCATGGCTGTTGCGGCGGTCCAGCGCGTCTCCGTCCAGAATGAGCATGGGGACGCCGTGCTGCCGCAGAGCGGCTTTCAACAGGGGAACGCTGCCCGCCACCTGCTTGCAGCCCCAGTGGTTGAAGTGGATGACGCCGTCCGCTCCGCATTGGGAGACCAGACGGGTGATCCATTCGATCTTCCGGGAATAGTCGCCGTTATAGAAATTGAGGATCATTTTCCGGGCCAGAGCGCGGAGAGGGTCCTGCGTGTCCAGCGGGTCGGTATAGTCCAGATTGAAATCGTAGCCGCAGACGTAATAACGGTCGGAAAGGTCCAGATAGTGCTTCAGCGTCTCCTGATAATAGGGAAACAGGTGGACCCAGAAGAGCTTTTTCCCGTGGTATTCGGGGTACTGCTCGATATCCTTCCGCATGAAGCGATAAACGTCCAGCACCTCCGGCGTGCCGATGGCCAGATGGGAGGCGTAGATCTGAAACAGATTCATGGTCATGGTGTTGGGGTACCAGCGGGTCTTCTGCAGGTCGTTGATCTCCAAAAGAAGGCGCTTGCTTTCATTTTCCCGCTCCAGCATGGCGGAAAGCTCATCCTCCCGGTAGGGGATGCCGGTGGTTTTCGCCAGCAGGGCGGCAAGCTCGCGCAGCTGATCCACCACGTAATCCTCCCCTTCCGGGGACCATGTGTGGGGGACATCGAGAATATAGCTTTCCACCTCGGTGGTTTTGGAAAGGTAGCGGAAGGTGTTGATATTCCCGTCGCAGACCATAGAGGTGGTGACGGCGATTTTTGGTGTGGGCACCAGGCCAAGGAGCGAGCCGCCAATGAAATTTTTATGGTATGAGCACAGGGTGGAGGCGATGCCTGCCTCTTCCGCGGCGTCGATGAGGGTGTCCTCGCAGTAGAAGCCGGAGAGGAAGGAGGAGAGCAGCTCGATAGATGTGCAGTTCAGGCCGAAGCACTGCAGCAGCTCCACCGGGGCAAACACGTTGACCCAGGCGGAATGCGCCGGGTCCTTCAGCGCCTCTACCGTTTTGCCCATGGAGAGATAGTGCAGCTTCTGGTACCCCTTGGGCATCCCCTTTTCCGGCGCGACGCGCTTGCGGGTCTGCTCCAGCTTCAGGCCCAGGCGGATGAGGGCGCGGGCCCGATCCGGATGGTCCGGCAGAGCCTTTTTCACGAACCCACCGTATGTTTTTGCTACGTTCACCTTCCAGTCACCTCTTTCGGAAAGAACGGGGAAAGTATAGCACAGGCGAACGGACACCGCAATGGACAAAATTCCGGAGATGTCGGAGAGGGCAAAAACGGCCGCCGCGGCAATTTGCCGCAGCGGCCGTTTGGAATG
>CAKUEI010000103.1 GCA_934646175.1 uncultured Oscillospiraceae bacterium | reverse complement strand
CGGCGGCGGTGAGTGTGGAGGTGATCAAGAGGTCCAGATTGCCGGGGAACCCGTCGTCCCCCGCGGGGGTGAGCAGGCGGAAGGCCACGACGGCGTCCCCCTTGGCCTCGCCCTGAAACACGGTTTTGGACAGCGTCCCGTGCAGATGGTTGCGGCCCTCGTTGGGGGGGAGGAGGTACTCCTTTCCGTGAATGGAAAAGCGGGACCCGGCGAGGCGGTTTGCGTACCGCCCCACCAGCGCGCCATGGGTGGCCGTGCCCTTCTCGTAGGAGGTAAGGTCGTCATAGCCCAGAACGATATCAATTTTTCCGCGGGAGGAGGGAACGAAAAAGTGGGTCACGGTGCAGCCATAGTCCAGCACGCGGACCTCGTATCCGTGGCGGTTGGTCAGGGTGAATTCGGTAACGGTTTGTCCGTCCGCGGTCACTCCATAAATACGCTGAGAAATCGGCATGAAGCAGCACTCCAATCCTTTACATCAAATCGCGCAGAGAGTGGGAAGGTCAAATGGGCTTTCCAGCCAGAACTTCCTCGTAATCTTTCAGGTTTTCCTCGAGAAGTGTTGGGGTATCGAGACTGTAAGGGCAATGTGCCTTGCAGTGGCCGCAGCGGATGCAGTCGCGGATCTTCTGCATTTTCGCCTGTTGCTGGAGGGTGAGCTGCGAGGCTGAGGGTGATCTGCGCAGCAGGAGGGACATGCGGGCGCAGGTATTGATCTCAATGCCGACGGGGCAGGGCATGCAATAGCCGCAGCCCCGGCAGAAGGAGCCGGAAAGGGAGGTGCGGTCCGCCTCGACGACCGCTTTCAGCGTACTGTCATAGACCGGCGGATTTTCCTGATAGCTTAAAAATTCCTCCAGCTCGGAGGCGCGCTGGATGCCCCAGATGGGGAGCACATGGTCAAACTGCGCCAGATAGGCATACGCCGCGGCGCTGTTGGTGATCAGCCCTCCGGCCAGCGCCTTCATGGCGATGAAACCAACGTTTTTCTCGCGGCAAAGCTCCGCCAGAGCAAGATCCTCTTCACTGGAAAGGTAGGAGAGAGGGAACTGCAGGGTGTCGTAAAGGCCGGACTCCACCGCCTCCTTCGCCACGTTCAGCCGGTGGTTGGTGATGGAGAGAAAACGGATCTTTCCTTCTTCTTTCAAGCCGAGCAGGGTGTCGTAAAGGCCGCTTTCATCCCCGGGACGGGGGCAGAAAGGGGGGTTATGGAGCTGAAAAATGTCCACATAGTCCGTCCGGAGGTTGCGCAGGCTCTGCTCCAGGTCGGCGCGGACGCCGTCCGGCGTGGAGGACATGCTTTTGGTGGCCAGTATGATATGACTGCGGACATCGTGCAGAGCGTGGCCCAGTTTTACCTCGCTGTCGCTGTAGGCCCGGGCAGTATCGTAAAAGTCGATGCCGCAGTCATAGGCGCGGCGGAGGATGCGGTCGGATTCCTCCACGGGAATGCGCTGAATGGGCAGCGCACCAAAGCCGTTTCGGTTCACACAAAGACCGGTGCGGCCAAGTAGGACCTTCGTCATGGGAATGATGCCTCTTTCCTGCTTCTTATTTCCTATACACTATTGAGCTATTATATATTGAAACGTTTGCTTTTTCAAGCGTTGACAAAGAGGAATCGGGCGTGGTATCGTGCAAGATAGAGAAAATTATGGAAAGGAAGGGACTTTTTCATGGGACTTGCGCTGAAAAAATTGTTTACGGTGACGGTTGCCGTATCCGCCCCCATCGTGGTGGGGCAGAACGCTGAGGTGGGCCGCCGCCAGCTGATCCCCATTGAAAGCGGAACGGTAGAGGGGGAGAATTTCCGCGGCACTGTTCTGCCGGGCGGGGTGGACAGTCAGGTGATCCGCCCCAACGGCGTGTGCGAGCTGTCCGCGCGCTATGCGGTCCGGCTGGAGGACGGACGCAGCTTTTATGTGGAAAATAACGGCTTAAGGTCAGTGCCGGAGGCGTATACGCAGGCGGTGCTGAACGGGGAATTTGTGGATCCGTCCCTTTATTATTTCTGCACCAAGCCCGAGATCGAAGTATATGACGATTCTCTCGCATGGATGAAGAAGAAAATGCTGGTCTGCGGTGCCCGGCGCCTTCCCAGCGAAGTGCAGATCGACTATTTTACCGTGGAACAGGACTGAGGAGGGAAAACGATGGAAGTACGCGTCAATACGCACGGGGACGGAAAGCTCTCCACCAAGGTGTTTTACAGCGACGAAAGCGGGTTCGAGGTCGCTTCGGTCATCGTTATGGGGCAGAAGGAGTGCGCCCTGATTGACACCCAGTGGACCCTGAGCAACGCGCACCGGGTGATCGCGGAGATTTTGGAGACCGGGAAGAAGCTGACCACGATTTACATCACCCACGCCCATCCGGACCATTATTTCGGCACGGCCCATATTGCGGAGGCATTCCCCGGCGCGCGGGTGATCGCCCTGCCGGAGGTGTGCCGCACCATCAACAACCAGTTTTTCGGTAAAATGGAGCACTGGGTCGAGGTGATCGGCGAGACCAATGTCTGCACCAAAACGGTGCCTATTGAGCCGCTGGAGGAGAACTGCTTTTATCTGGAAGGGGAGAAGCTGGAGATCATCCCCCACATGATGGGCGACCTGAAATATAATTCCGCGGTCTGGATCCCCTCCGTCAAGACCCTGTACGGCAGTGATATCCTGTTCAACGAGGCCCACCCCTTCACCTGCGAGGTGGACGAGCAGCAGCGCAAGGTGTGGCATGAGGAACTGGCCGATCTGGAAAAGCTGGGGGCACAGGTGATCATTCCTGGCCACCAGAAACCGGGAATGCCCTTTGACGAAAGCTCCATCCGCTTTACTCGCGCCTATCTGGAGGCCACGGAGGAAGTGCTGAAGCAGACGAAGGATGCGCCGTCCTTTTACTACGCCATGGCGCAGCGTTTTCCCAACGCCAACCTGTTCATCAGCAACGACATGAACGCGGGTGTGTTCAAAGGCAATGTGGAATGGGACTGGAACGAGGACTGAAAAACGAAAGATCTGCAGGGAAGAAACGTTATTCACGCATAAGGACAACATCATAACCGCTCAGAACATTGTTAACACACGGGATATGGCCTGGTGCAGGCCGTATCCCGTGTGTTTCATATTGGCTCAGCAACGTCTTGCCGCTGCTGTAGAATTTTTCTGGCCAACTATGATCATATCCGCAAGGATATCTGCTATAGACAGCCCCATGAGAAGTCCGAATATGAGTTCCTGCACACGGTTCTTCGCCGCGCCCTCACCGTTCAGAACCTAGCAGCAAACTTCACTGAAACTTTACGGATATCACATTGTGGATTTTACCTTCTTTCTCTAACATGAATCATGCATTCACATCAGTCTGCATGTCACAATCATGGAAGGAGAAAAGACAAATGAAGCGATTGACAAGCTGCCTGCTCGCGTTTGCCCTGATGCTGAGCATACTTCCCAGTGCTTTAGCGGTAGAGGACTCAGCGGAAAACGCGCAGGTACCCACAAAAATTGATGACGCGACCGTCTGGCGATATCTGGACGACAACACCGACCCGGCAGGCACTCCGGATACCGAAGGCTACGACCGCACCAGTTGGACTGCCGCCGATTTCGATGACTCCGCCTGGAATACGGCCCAGGGTGCCTTCGGTTCCAAGCGCAGCAGTCTGCACGCCGGTGCAACGACCAGCCTCGCCGGGTGCCCCGGTGATGACACCAATTATCCCACCTACTACTTCCGCACGACGGTCACGCTCACCGCGGACCAGCTCGCGGAGATGACCAAGCTCGTCGGCCGCATTCAGTATGATGACGCAGCCATCCTGTACATCAACGGCGTCCGCGCAGCGGCCTTCAACGCCGAAGGCTGCGATACGAACGCCAGCTTCAGCACCAATGTTGCGGGCGGAAACCCCATGGAGCAGGACTTTGAGATCGTCGACCCCGCCGTTCTCACTGCCCTGCACAAGGGCGCGAACACCGTGGCGGTGGAGCTGCACAACCGCGCCGAAGGCAGTTCCGACATCTTCTTCGGTCTGCCCGAGCTGGCGCTCTCCAATGAGGCCGTGGACTATCAGTCCAACATCAGCCTGTCCATGGGCGCGGACGAGAGCCAGATGGGCTTTACCTGGTACTCCATGCTCACCGGCGACGCTGCACTTACTATTGCAACGAGTGAGGCGCTGACCGATGCACAGACCTATGCCGTGACACCGGCCACCGCCAACGACGGCCAGCAGAGCTGTCAGGTCACCGTTACAGACCTCAAGCCCGGCACCACCTACTACTATCAGCTGACCAACGCAGGCCAGAAGAGCGACGTGTATTCCTTTACCACCGATGACGGCGGCGCCTTCTCCTTCGCCTATGTGGGCGACCCCCAGATCGGTGCGGGCAGCACCCAGAGCGACATCCTCGGATGGGACAAGACCCTGGGTCTGATCCGCAGTGACAAAAACTTCTCGGACGTTTCCTTCCTGCTCTCCGCGGGCGATCAGGTCAATACTTCGTCCGATGAAGGTCAGTATGACGGCTACCTCGACCACGACGTGTTTACCGGGCTCCCGGCGGCCACCGTCGTGGGAAACCACGACTCCGGCTCCAATGCCTACGGCCAGCACTTCAACGTGGCCAACGAGTCCGACACGCTCGGCACCACTGCTGCGGGCGGCGACAGCTACTTCGTCTACAACAACGTCCTCTTCCTGGTGCTCAACAGCAACGATATGTCTGTCGCCGAGCACAAGGCGTTCATGGAGCAGGCCATCGAAGCGACCGCCGATCAGGACATCCAGTGGAAGGTCGCTGTGTTCCACCACTCCCTCTTCACCGTGGCCAGCCACGCGAAGGACGATTACATCACGAACCCAACCGGCTTCAAGACCCAGCTCGTACCCGTCCTGAAG
>CAKUEI010000102.1 GCA_934646175.1 uncultured Oscillospiraceae bacterium | reverse complement strand
AGCTCCCTCAGCGGCAGTTTCCCGATCCTCATCTCCCCCTCCGGCGAGGAGATGCATTTCCAGCGTTCGCGCAGCGGTGAAGGGGTTCCCTTCCTTCCGGACGATATGGATTCCATTGATCTGACGCGGAGCTATGGATGAGCCCCCTTTCATTTTTCCAAACACTCGCAGTTCTCCCCACATCTATTCTATTTTCAGACCTGTCGGGGAAATTTTGAATGGGAGGACCGCATGTGAAATATGCTATTTGAGCAGCTGGGCGGCACTTACACAAGGCAGGGCGACTACTGCCTGCCGAATGTTTGCTTACCGCCCGAAGAAGAACGCCCCATCGGCATTTACGGCCAGCAGCGGCGAGTTTATCTGAAGGTGCACCACCGGGTATTGTATTATAACCTGCGCTGACCGCCGGAATGCTGGACGGCCATCTTGCAGACATCGAGGAGCGGGCACAGGCGTGGGTGCGAAAGATGAACGGCATCCGACATCGGGCAAACGAGGCCGTGATGCAGGAAATTGTATGCGCGTAACGAGCAAGCGGAGGCCGATGGCCTCCGCTTGTTTTGTATGCACAAAAGAACAATGCCGTTGCAAAGCGGCATTGTTCTTTTGTGCAGGTATAATGTACGAATCATCGTCCATCTGATATATGTGACCACGCGTCAAGGGGTGAGGGGTGAAAGAATAGAATTTGAGACTGTTCTTTCCGGACTCGATGTGTTCAATATAATCCCCTGTGTAAGGCAGCATCACATATACCTCAACAACTAAAAGTCATTTTCAGTATATCATCGGTAAGGAGAATAGAAAAGCACTATTTCCTGATTTATTTCAAAATATCAGGAGGTAGTACAATAAAAATCAGAAATAGAGTTCCATGAATTAGACACAGCTGCGCCAGCTTGCTGCTGGCCAGCGGTATCCCCATGAAACATATTCAAGAATGGTTATGGCATCGCGATTTTTCAACCACAGCAAATATCTACGCGCACCTTGATTCCTTATCAAAGCTCACATTTGCAAGCGCAATGGAAAGCAATTTCCATCCCGGAACATGAAAAAGGAGCCATCAACTAAAGTTGATAGCTCCTGTGGCGGAGGGCGTGGGATTCGAACCCACGGGTCGGCTCAACACCGGCCAAACGATTTCGAGTCGTTCTCGTTATGACCTCTTCGATAGCCCTCCAAATATGCTGCACCCTATTCTATCCTAAATCCTCGAAAAAAACAAGGTCAGGAATAGGATAGAAAAACAGGATAGAACAAGCAAAAATATGAACTTCAACAAAACCCGCTGAGCGCTTGAAACACAAAGCTTACATAGTTTACTCTATTTCCCCGGCCTTGTCAACCGGCTCTTCCTTCCCGGCGGGGCGGGCTTCCGCGATTCTCTTCCGGTACCGCTGCACCAGCGCCGCCGCCAGAACGGCCGCCGCCGTCCGCACAAGGCCAAGCAGGGCCCAGGGGGAGCGTGTAAACGCCGTGTCCCAGCCGGTGCCCACCATAAAAAGCCCCCCAGCCAGCAACGCCCACACCGCGCACCAGTTGAGCTTCGCCTCCTCCCGCTCCGGGTTTTCCCGGCTGCGGCAGGCGGCCCGCCCCGCCCGCAGGGCGGCGATAATGCACGCACATTGCAGCAGAGCCGTCAGAGTGGGAATGGCAGTTTCCAGGCTCCGCCACGCGCTTCCCCAACTTGGCAGGATGTCCGCCGCCGTCCAGGTACTCACCCCGTAAAGGGCGCACACCGCCCAGGGCGCAAGCAGCATGGCCGCCGCACCCGCCGCGGTCAGCACGTCCAGCATTCGGGCTGTCCCTTTTCCATCGCCCCGGGGGTGCGCTTCCCGCTTCTTTTTCTCCCGTTTTTTCACGCGGTACGCCCCCCTTTCGTCAAGATCCCTTCCGAAATTGATGGTACCGGCAGATCCGCCCGCAGGACGCGCAGTCGTGGGGGCATTTCCGATGCATCTGCCGATGAAACAGGATCAGCCCGAGGACGATCACCGCCGCGATAATCACGATCCAAATCCAGCCCATGATGCAGTCCCTCCGGTTTCCTCTGTCCGCCGCAAACCGCGGCGCGGCGTTATTATCGGATGTGCAGGAGCTTTGCGATCTTCTCTCCCTTGGGCATCAGGGAGAGGTCTTCCTTCGAAATGGCGTGCAGCGCCAGCACAAGCACCACATAGACGATCACCGCCAGCACAATGGCCGCCAGCACGCCCACGGTGTTCCCCAAAAAGCTGGAGACCAGCTTGTACCCCGCCGCGGCCACCGCGCCCATACCCACCGCAGCGATCGCGGGCTTGATGAAGATGCCCAGATATCCCGGGCAGCCCCGCACCACCCGCTTCACAATGAACAGGTTCAGGATGGACACCACCGCGTAGCAGATCACCGTTCCGATGGGTGAGCCGAAAATATTCACGCTGGGAATGCCAACGGAAATGTAGTCGAAAATGATCATGATCACGCCGCCGATCACCATGGTCACAATGGGCAGGAACACAAACCCATGAGCCTGCAGAACAGCGTTGGTCACCTGCATCAGGCAGACGAAGATGGCGGCAATGCCCAGAATGGACAGCAGGGCACCGGAAAGTTCCGCGTCCAGGCTGTGGAACAGAAGCTTCACAATGGCTTTTCCCATAACGCAGAGGCCCACGCCTGCCGGGAAGGCCAGCAGGGCCGTCACCCGCAGGGAAGAGCCCACGATCTTGGCCGCCCCGGCCTTGTCCTTCACCGCCCGGCAGGCGGACACCGCCGGGATGATGGACGCCGTCAGGGCAATCATAAAGGCGGAGGGCAGCGCGTACACTGTCATCACGCCGGAGTAGGAGGAGAACAGGTCCCGACTCTGCTCCAGCGTCATGCCCAAAGCGTTCTGGAGCCGGCCCTGCACGATGGAGGAGTCGACCAGCGTGATGATGGACACCATGCTGCTGCTAATGGTAATGGGAATGGCAAGGGTCATCAGGCGGGCGAACACCGTTTTGGTGCCCTCCGCCTTGTCGCTGCGCTTCCCCATCGGCTCATTGGCCTTGTTGCGCAGAAAATCAATTACCATGAATGCCAGGGCCAGCACCGTGCCGATGGTCACGCCCACAATGGCACCCGCCGCCGCTGCGGAATTTTCCCGGCCCGCCTTGACCAGATAAAGCGCCAGCGCAAGCCCGATCACCAGTTTGCACGCCGCCTCGATGATCTGGGAGACGGCGGTGGGCGTCATCCGCCCATGGCCCTGGGCATAGCCCCGGAAAGCGGATAGTCCGCACACGCAGATCACCGCCGGGGCAAGCACCCGGATGGCCGGTGCGGCCAGCGGATCGTTCATCAGTCCCGCCAGTCCGTCGGCAAAGAAAAACATGACAGCAAAGGACACCGCGCCAAAAACCAAAAAAGTCGTAAGCCCAATGCGAAAGACCTTTTCCACCTGCCGCCGGTTCCCCAGGGCGTTCGCCTCCGAAACCAGCTTGGACAGCGCCACGGGAAGTCCCGCCGTGGAGATGTTGATTAGCAGGGAGTAGATATAATAAGCGTTGCTGAAGTCCGCATAGCCCGACCCCAGAATGGAAACGATCGGGATCTTATACAGCGCGCCCAACACTTTGACGATGGCGATGCCTGCCGCCAGAATGGCCGCGCCGCCGAAAAAGGTGTTCTTTTTCTCCTGAGCCACCCTTGTTCATCCCCTTTTCACGTTTTGATATGGGAATTAAGTTATTATACAATAAACGGAGCTTTTTGACAATCTCCCGCACGAAAAAAGCACCCTGCTCTCAAACGAGAACCGCTTTGCCGGGTTCTCGTTTGAATCAGCTGCGGCCTGCTGGCGCGAAATTCTGCGAGGCTTTTATGAGAGTATGAAAATGAGAGCATGGAGTTTCTCCATGCTCTCATTTCTGCTTTATCATTTTTGCCCGGACTCAGAACAATCCCGTGATCTTCCCGTTCTCATCCACGTCGATTTTTTCCGCGGCGGGAACCTTCGGGAGGCCCGGCATGGTTCCCCACGGGGCTGGCCCCGCGGGGAACCCTCGATTTCACTCAAATTGTCCGAAGTGAATCCGGGCAATTTCAAGGTTTCGCTTTGCGAAACGCTTGTACGCCGCACTTGCGGCGGGCATGACCATGCCTTGCTCAGAACAATCCCGTGATCTTCCCGTTCTCATCCACGTCGATTTTTTCCGCAGCGGGAACCTTCGGGAGGCCCGGCATGGTCATGATGTCCCCGGTGAGAGCCACAATGAAGCCCGCACCAGCGGACACCTTCAGGTTCTTCACTGTCACGGTAAAGCCCTCCGGCGCGCCCAGCTTTTTGGCGTCGTCCGACAGGGAATACTGGGTCTTGGCCATACAGATGGGAAGATTTCCGAAGCCCAGGTCGACGAGCTTCTGGGCCTGTTTCTGCGCGGCGGGGGTAAGCACTGCCCGTTCGCCGCCGTACACCCGCTGAACAATGGCATCGAGCTTATCAGTCAAGGATGTGCTGTCCGGGTATGCAAAGGTAAACTCCTCCCGGCGGGGCTCCTCGCACAGGCGCACCACCTCCTCGGCCAGCGCCTTGCCGCCCTCGCCGCCCTTGGCCCACACCTCGGAGAGCACAGCGTTGACGCCCAGCGCCTTGCACTTGTCCTCCACCAGCTTGAGCTCGGCCGCCGTATCCGTGGGGAAGGCGTTGATGGCCACCACGCAGGGCAGGTGGAAGGT
The DNA here is from genome assembly GCA_934646175.1 of uncultured Oscillospiraceae bacterium. Taxonomy (GTDB): domain Bacteria; phylum Bacillota; class Clostridia; order Oscillospirales; family Oscillospiraceae; genus CAKUEI01. Next base: position 240 of record CAKUEI010000102.1, on the reverse strand, counting down.
GTTCCGGATGGTGTCTACATGGTGCAGCAGGTTGGGAAGGCCCTGCTCCAGCGCCTCCAGATTTTCCGTGTTCAAATCGGCCTTGGCCACGCCGCCGTGATGCTTCAACGCCCGGACGGTGGCTACCACCACCACGGCGCTTGGGGTAAGCCCCGCCAGACGGCACTTGATGTCCAAAAACTTCTCCGCCCCCAGGTCTGCGGCAAAGCCCGCCTCGGTGACGGCATAGTCCCCCAGCTT
>CAKUEI010000101.1 GCA_934646175.1 uncultured Oscillospiraceae bacterium | reverse complement strand
GTGCGGGTGAGGACGTCGTTGGCCGCGCGGAAGCGGGCCTCTTCCGCGTCCTCCCGGTGGAAGGCCCGCACCACCCGGACGCCGGTGAGGTTTTCCCGGGTGACGGAAAGAAGGTCGTCCAGCTTGGCCTGCACCTTGCGGTAAACGGGGGTGGAGGCGAACATGACGCCAAAGATGATCACGGCCAGAACGGGCAGGGCGGCGAGAAAGATACGGCCCATCTGCCGGTCCACGGTGAAAGAGAGAATCACGGCACCGAAGACCACAAAGGGACTGCGCAACAGCAGCCGGAGGGCCAGGTTCACGCCGTTCTGCACCTGATTTATATCGCTGGTCATGCGGGTGATGAGGGTGCTGGGGCCTATGGCGTCCATCTCGGAAAAGCCCAGAGACTGGATATGCCGAAAAAGGCTGCGACGCAGTCCGGCGGCACAGCCCACGGCAGCTTTGGCGGAAAAGTACTGCGCCGTGACACTGCAGACAAGGCCCACCACGGCCAGCAGCACCAGAAGGCCGCTTTGGCGGAGGATATACCCGGTGTCGCGGCTGAGAATGCCGATGTTGATGATATTGGACATGACCAGCGGCACGAAAAGGTCGAACAGTGCCTCCAGCATTTTGAACAGTGGCGCACAGACGGCCTCCCACCGGTAATCGCGCAGATGAGCGAAAAGACAGCGCAAAAGGGAGACACTCCTTTTCTGTAAAATACATATTTCATAAAATAACACAAACGACGGCTTCTGAAAAGCGGCAGATGGCACGAAAAGAAGCGGAGAAACCGGTGGGGAAAACGGCTTTTAGCCCGTAGGATATAAAGGTATGCCAAAATTGGAATGGAAAAGCACGGGAAAAGCAGGTATAATATAATCAGTTTTTGTGCAGTTTGGCGAAATAACGTATTAGAAAAAGGTAGGTTTGATTTCTATGAAAAAAATCAAAGCTTGCGTCAACCGCGAAACCGGGAAACTGGGATTTGAGACCGTCACCATCGGCGAGCCGGGGCTGGGCCAGGTGCGGGTAAAGATGGTGGCCTGCGGCGTGTGCCACACCGACTCGGTGGTCATAAACGATATTATGCCCATGCCCAAGCCGACCATTGTGGGTCACGAAGGGGTAGGAATTGTAGAGCAGGTGGGGCCTGGCGTGATCGACCTTGCGGTGGGTGACCACGTGGTGATGTCCTATCCTTCCTGCGGCGTGTGCGACGCTTGCCGTGCCGGGCATCCCTATGCCTGCGAGCATTCCGGCGAGCTCTTCTGGGGCGGCGCGTACTTCGACGGTTCTCACGGCGTGAAGGACAAGGACGGGAAAGATGTGGCCGTCATGTTCGGTCAAGGCTCTTTCGCCGAGTACGCCATTGCCAACAGCCGCTATTGTGTGAAGGTGGACCCGGAGGTCGATCTGAAGATGCTCTGTTCTCTGGGCTGCGGCATCCAGACGGGAGCCTCCTCCGTTATGAACGTCATGAAGCCGGAAGCAGGCAGCTCTCTGGTGGTGTTCGGTACCGGCGCAGTGGGTCTTGCGGCCATCATGGCAGCCAAGATCTGCGGCTGCAGCACTATCATCGCCGTGGATATCGTCCCTGCCCGCTTGGAACTGGCAACCGAAGTGGGCGCCACCCATACCATCAATTCCAAAGAAGTGGAGAACGTAGCAGAAAAGGTAAAGGAAGTTTGCGGCGGCAAGGGCGCCAATTTTGCCTTTGAATCCACCGGTCACGCGGAGCTGATCGTCACCGGGCTGGACAGCCTGAAGAGCGAGGGCACCGAGGTGTTCGTCAGTGCCACCGGTGCTCAAACCGTCACCTTTATGCCCGACCTGCAGCTGATGTCCTTCTGCCGCACCCTGACCGGCGTGGTGGAAGGCGGCAGCGATCCCCAGCGGTTCATCCCCAAGCTGGTGCAGTTCTATCAGGAGGGCCGCCTGCCGCTGGAGAAGATCACGAAGTTCTATCCCTTCGACCAGCTGGAGCAGGCCTTTGAAGATTCCCACTCCGGCAAGGTCATCAAGCCGGTGCTGGTGTTCTGAGATAAGGCACAGCGAACATAGGAATAACGGCGCGGGAGCAATTTGCTCCCGCGCCGTTTTTGCGCTCTTTCAATTTTGGGGCTGATCCAAAAGGATAAAGCTGGTAAGGTCCTCCGTAAAGTCGGCCAGAACGCCCTGGGGAGCGAAATAGGCCCGAATGGCGTCCGCCGTTTTTTTGTCAGGCTGCTCCACCGTGAAATACTGCCCGCCGCAGGCGTCGTGCATATGGATGGGGGAGAGACCCTGCTGGGCGACGTACTCCTTCAGTTGCTGGTAAACGGGAAAATCGAGAACCATGGGAGACGGCTCCTTTCTTGACCGGTATCCCGGCGTTTTTTTCATTATACCCGGGAAAAATGCCGCTTGCAAGGGCGTTTTCCCCGCTCGATGAGAAGAAGTGTTTGCCGGAGGGGAAACGGGACGATTTCTGTAGAAATGTCATAGCCTTGAAGATATATTTGTATATATGTTATAAGTAGCACATTGACTTTTTACACATTTAGTATGATTGACACAAAGGAGTGATGAGATCCACAGACCATTTGATCGGAGCGCACGCTTACAGGGCAGAAGTTCCTTGCGTACAATTTTCTCTCGGATTCGGATGAAACGCGTTTTTCCACGGAACACCAAGTCAACAACCACCGCAGGCCTCATTCAAGAAAATGATGAATGGCATTGCGCCCCTGCCAAGGAACACCTTGCAGGAGCGGCCCGTGCCGCCTGAAAGGAGTAATCTGTATGACCGGTAAAACCTTAGCAAACCCAAGAAAAGACAAAGTGATCTATTTCCTTGGCAAGTTCATGTTCAACCTGTTCGTTGGCATGGAAATGTTCTACTTTGCCGCGTACCTGACCGATGCTGCCCTGCTGCCTGTGGCATTGGCCGGGATTGCTTTGAATGTTCCGACAGTTGTGGATCTCATTTTGTCCTTTGTCAACGGGGCTATCATTGAAAAATTACCCCATCCCATCGGCAAGTACCGCTTCTGGCTGATCATCGGCCCAATCTTTGCCGTAATTTTTTACACGCTTTGTTATGTCCGCATTCCGGGTGATCTGGCCTGTACTATTTTGATCACTGTGGCGCTGATTTTGGCCCACTTCTTCTGGGCACTGGCCGAGAACGTCTTCAACTCCCTGCCGGCCATTCTGACCGACGACATGGAGGAGCGCTCCTCCATGTCCATGCTCCACGGGGCGGGTGCCAACTGGTCCAGTTTCCTCTTCGGCCTGATCGCCATGCCTATCATTATGTTCTTCAACAAGTCTCTGGGCAGCAGCACCGGCGGCTATGCCATCATGACCGGCATGGCCGGCATTTTGTACATCATTGCCTACTGCGTTCTGGCGCACAGTATCAAGGAAGCGGAGAGGGCCGATGCTGAACGGCAGAAGCTCTCCCCGACCCAGAAAAAGAAGGGCCCATCCCTAAAGGAAATGCTGGCCAACGTGGTGCAGAATCCCCCCATGCTGGTTTTGATGCTGTACTCTCTTTTCTACTGGACGACAGCATTTTTAAACAGCGCCATGATGTTTTACTACTATAACTGTACACTGGGTGCCCTTGCCCTAATGAGCATCGGCATGAGCTGTACCAGCGTCGGCACCATGATCTCCGGCTTTGTTTTCAAGCCGCTGCTGAAGCTGTGCAAAGGCAGCAAACGCAATCTGGTTATCACGACCAACCTCATCTGCGCCGCCCACCTGTTGATCATGTGGATCATCAAGCCCGGCCCGGTGGTCTTTATTGCCACCAATGCGGTCGCCGCCATTTTTAAGGGGATCACCAGTATGCCGCTGATCGCCATGTACGGCGACTGCGCAAACTACGGCGAATGGAAGACCGGCGTGGAAAGCAAGAGCTTCGTCATGTCCATGTACGGCATTCCCCTGAAGGTGGGACTGATGCTGAAGGGCTTTATCGTTTCCGGCGTGCTGGGTCTGGTGGGGTATACAGCCGCCAACGAGCCTTCGTTCTACGCCGCGGCGTTCAACAATTCCTACTGCCTGCTGATGGCAGTCCTTTCCATTGTTTCCTGCCTGATTTTGGCCTTTGGCTATCACCTGACCGAGGAGAGGGTCACCAAGCTGACCACCGAGACCGAGGCGCGCAATGCTGCCGCAAAGCGGTGAGAGGGCCGGCAGACCGAAAACGAGCATAAATGTGGAAACCGGCACGGCTTCGGCTGTGCCGGTTTCTTTGCTTTTGAGGGAGGTAAAAATGCATTTTCCGTTTCCGGAGGCGCGATCATGTGTTAGAATAGAGAAAAAACGGCCGCGGAGCCGGAAGAGAAAGGGGCGCATCGGAATGCTGCGACTGTGGCTGGGCCGGGCAGGCAGCGGAAAAAGCAGCGCGGTGCTGCGGGAAATGGCGTGTTTGCCGGCGGAAAAGCGGGCCTACCTCATTGTACCGGAGCAGGCGTCCCACGAGGCGGAGCGGCGGCTGTGCCGGGAGGGCGGCGACGGCGTGAGCCTTCACTGCGAGGTGCTGTCCTTCACCCGCCTGGCGGCAAGGGTGTTCGCTTCGGCGGGCGGCGGTGCGGAGAAAGAGATCGATCAGGGTGGGCGGATTCTGCTGATGCACCGGGCGCTGAAGGAAAGCGCCGGGCAGCTGACAGTGTACGCCTCCCACTCCGGAAAGACGGAATTTTTAGAGCAGCTGTTATTGACCTCGGACGAGCTGAAAAGCTGCTGCATCCAGCTCGAGCAGCTGCGGGAAGCGGCGGAGGGGGCAGGCAGTGAAGGGGACAAGCTGCGGGACCTTGCCCTGATCTGCGGCGCGTATGACGCGCTGGTGAGCCAGGCGGGGGCTGACCCGCGGGACCGGCTGACCCGCCTTGCCGCAGCGCTGAGGGAATGCAGCTGGGGCACGGGAGCGGACTTTTATCTGGACGGCTTCGTGGATTTCACCCCTCAGGAACGGGAGGTGCTGCGGCTCCTTCTGGGCAGAGCGGGG
>CAKUEI010000100.1 GCA_934646175.1 uncultured Oscillospiraceae bacterium | reverse complement strand
GGTCCGTTCCATCCTCCCGCTTCCATTTCGCCGCGGCTGAAACGCCGTAGTCTGTCTGTTCCGGCCACGCCATCACTTCTGCTGTCAGGCGCAGCGTCTGCCCCGCCAGCTCCTCAGCTGAGGCGCAGATCAACGTGTGATACCCCGTGCACCAAAAAAGCGCCGCTGCCGCCCCCGCAAAAAGGAGTGGGGCTGCAAGGCTGATCCCCCTCCGCTTCCAGAAAAACAGTGAGATACCAAAGCCCAGCATACACAAAACAGCGCCGAGAAGCCCCCATTTCACAGGGAGCAGATAGATAAAAAGAAAAATCGCGGCGGAGAAGCCCCCTGTCACCCAGGCAAGTTTGCGCACCGGTGCGCGGTTTTCCTCCGTATCTGCCTGTTTTGCGGAACGTCCCGAAAAGCCCTTCATTTCTGCTCCCCCCTTTCTTTTTCTCTATTCTAACAAATCGACAGTCTTCTTACAACCCAAAAGGGGCACGCAGCACACTGCGCACCCCTCTTTCAGTTCCCGCATTCAATGGAGATCTCATTAAATACCTTCAAAAGGTCATCGATCTTGTAATTTGCTTTCTCGTCCGGGCCGGAATCGATCACGCAATGGCCTTTGTCCATCATCAGAAGCCGGGTACCGTACTCCACCGCAAAGCGCAGATTGTGGGTCACCATGATGGCGGAAAGTTTTTTCTGGCTGATGATCTGATCGGTCAGTTCCATGACATTTTCCGAGGACTTCGGGTCCAGCGCCGCCGTGTGCTCGTCCAGCACCAGCAGGTCGATGGGGGTAAGCGTGGCAATCAGCAGGGCCAGCGCCTGCCGCTGGCCGCCGGAGAGCACCCCCACCTGAAGATCCAGCTTATCCTCTAGCCCCAGATGCAGCAGTTCCAGCTGAGAGCGGTAAAAGTCGATCCGCTTCCGGTTGATCCCGCCCGTCAGATTGAACCGCTTCCCCTTGTTGTCCGCCAGAGACATGTTTTCCAAGATCGTCAGGGACGGGCAGGTCCCCTTCGCTGGGTCCTGAAACACGCGGCCGATAAAGGCATTCCGGCGGTATTCGGGCAGGTTGGTGATGTCCTTTTCCCGCAGCAGCACCTTTCCCCCGTCAATCGGGAGGCTGCCGCACAAAATGTTCAGCGTGGTGGTCTTGCCTGAGCCGTTGGAGCCCACCACGGAGAGGAACTCCCCCTCGTGAATGGTCAGGTTAAAATCCCGGAACAAGGTCACTTCGTTGACGGAGTCCTTATTGAAAATTTTATCAATGTGCTCCAGACGGACCAGCGGCTGTCCTAAGCGTTCAGTTTCCTGCGGCATGACGGACCGCGCCTCCTTTCTTCTTCCGGGTGAACCGGTCGGACAGCAGCACCAGGAACAGCAGTACTGCCATGAGCAGCTTCAGGAAGTGGTTGGGCAGGCCCAGCTGCAGGGCGATCTGCAGACATGCCTTATAGATGAGTGCGCCCAGGATCGCCATGGTGGTGGCCTTCATCCACCGCACCCGCTTGAAGAGGCTGGTGCCCATAATGACCGCGGCCAGCGCCAGCACCACCATTCCCTTGCCGGAGTTGATGTCTGCGCTTTCGTTCACCTGCGCCAGCAGGCAGCCGGACAGGGCCGTGCAGCCGTTTCCGATTGCAAGGCCCAGAATTTTCAGTTTGCCCTGATCCTGCGCCAGAGAGGTCACGAACTGGTGGTTATCCCCCGCCGCGCGGAGCAGCATCCCCCGCTTGGTCTTCAGGAACCAGTCCACCAGCAGCTTTACCACCACCACGAAGATCAGCGCCACCAGCAGCTGACGGTGGGCGTAAACGCTTTTGGGCAGCAGGGCCACCGGACCAGAATTGAAAATGGTGGGCTTATTGAAGAACTGCAGAATAGCGGATTTCCCTGTGATGATCAGGTTGATGGACCACATGGCGGTCATGACCAGAATGCCGGACAGCAGATCGGTGATGCGGCCCTTCACGTGGATGAGACCAGTCACGCAGCCCGCCGCCGCTCCGGCCAAAAAGGCGATCACGCACACCAGCCACGGCCACACCGCCGCCATGACGCCGGTGAAGCGGCCCGCGCCGAAGGTAAGCAGCGCCGCCGCTACGCAAGCGCCCAGAGGAAAGGTCCCGTCCACGGAAAGGTCCGGGAAATCGAGGATCTTATATGTAATGTATACGCCCATGGCCATGAGGGCGTAAATAAAGCCCTCGCGCAAAACGGTCTCGGCCAAAGAGAAAAAAATCGTCACGGTCATGACTCCTTCCTGCCTGAGAGGGAATTGGAATGCCGCGGGGCACTGCCCGCGGCATTCCGGGATTTTGCTTTAAAAAATCGCTCAGTTATTGTCCAGATCCACAGCGCTGCTGTAGGCTTCCGGAATGGTGATGTTGAACTTGGCACAGTTGGTGCCGGAGTAGACCGGCGTGGAGTCCGCCACGATGGAGACGGGCAGGCTGTTGATGTCTGTGCCGCCCAGCACCTGAGCTGCCATCTGGCCGGTGGTGTTGCCCAGAGCCACGTAGTCCAGCGTCTCGGAAGCGGCGCAGCCGTTGCGGACCTGCTCTTCCTCGCTGCCGAACACGGGGATACCGGCGGCGTCCGTTGCGTTGAGCAGGACAGAGAGGTTGTTGACCACGTTGTTGTCGGTGAAGTTGTTGACGCAGTCAACTCCCTTGGCCACCAGAGCCGCGGCGCCGGAGCCGACCTCGGATGCGTCGGTGATGCCGACGGATTCAATGGTAAAGCCGTAAGTGGGGGCCAGCGCTTCAAAGTTCTTCAGGTGAGAGAGGGAGTTGGGCTCGCTGGTGGTGTAGAGAATGCCGATGGACTTGGCCTCGGGCAGCAGGGCACGGATCATCTTCATCTGGCCCTCCAGATTCAAGCTGTCAGAGGTGCCGGAAGCACCGCTCTGGGGATCGTCCAGGCTCTGGACCAGTCCGGCGGACACGGGATCGGATGCGGCACAGAAGATCACCGGGATGCCGGCATCCTTGGCCGCGGAATAAGCGCTCATGGCGGCGGGGGTCGCAATGGCAACGATCAGGTCATAGCCCTGAGAGACGAAGTTCGCGGCGATCATGTTGTTGGTCTCGCCGTCGCCGTTGCCGTTCTGATAATCGATCACCAGATTCTCCCCGTCTTTATAACCGGCAGCTTCCAGACCCTGTACAACACCCTCATAGCAGTTGTCCAGCGAGGGGTGCGGCGCGTACTGCAGAATGCCGACCTTCAGCGTTTCGGTCTGGGCCGTTCCGCTTGGCTGCGGCGCATCGCTTTCCGCTTCTCCGCCGCCGTTAGAAGAACAGGCCGCCAGGGAGAGCGCCAGCGCCGCTGCGCAGGCCAGAGACAGGATCTTTTTCAGGTTGAGCTTTTTCATTGTTTGGTTCCTCCAATAAATTGAATTTGAGTGGCAGATGGACCCGTTCCGGCTGCCGAACCGGCGAATCTGGAAACAAAAAACGCTTTTGTCCCATTTCTGGGACAAAAGCGTCTGCTTCTGCGATACCACCCAAATTGACGCCTTGCGGCGTCCACTCGCTTCACGCACCATCATGCGTGCCCGATGGATAACGGGTGGGAGCCCGTCGGCATCTACTGAGGGATCTCTCCCTGTTCAAGCCGCCCTCTGAAGTCCATTCCTTCGCCGCCTTGTGCCCTGATCTCACCATCCAGAGCTCTCTGAAACGCCGCTGCGCGAACTACTACTCTTCATCACAGGTTTGGTTTGTTTGGTTGTTGTTACGCATTATACGCACTTGGGTGCCGGTTGTCAACCCCCATTTTCAATTTTCTTTTGAGGAAATTTTCGCAGTCTCCTTCACGGCCTTTTTTCTGCACAGGAAAGAGAACTTCGTCTCCGAGCACAAAATGGCCACAAAGATCAGGGCAAAGCCCAGCAGCATGGTCGCCGTGGGGCGCTCCTGATAGAAGAGCATGGAGAACAGCACGCCGAAGGGCGCTTCCAGCGCCAGCAGCACCGCCGCGGAGGACGGACTGGTGTACTTCTGCCCCACGTTCTGAAACAGGAGTGCCAGCGACGTTGCCGCAATAGCCAGATAGAGCAGCACGACCCAGGCCCGCACCGGAAGCCCTGCCGCCGGAATGCCACCCACTGCGAAGGCGGTGAGCCAGGATAAAATCGCGGTCATTGCAAACTGCAGTACGGTCAGGATGAAAATATCCTGCTTTTCGGAAAAGTGGGACACAGCCACGATGTGCAGGCCGTACATCAGCCCACTGAGCAGGGTAAGGCCCTCCCCTCGCCCGATGTAAAATCCGCCGTCCCACGAGACAAAGCCGATCCCCGCAAGGCAGATCACCGCCGCCAGCACGTTAAAGCGATCCGGCCGCTTCCGCTGAAAGCCCCACGCCAGAAAAGGGACCAGAACGCAGTAGACCGCCGTAAAAAATGCGTTTTTCCCCGGTGTCGTCTCCATCAAACCGTAATTCTGGATCATATAGGCAAGAAACAGCAAGGTCCCCATGATCCCGCCGGAAATGAAATAGCGTTTGTCGATCCCCTTCCACCGCTTCCAGAACACCAGCGCCAGCAGCACCGCCGCAATGCTGAACCTGAAGGCCAGCATGAACGGGACGGACACATTGTCCAGCGTGTCCTTCAGGATAAAAAAGGTGGAGCCCCAGATCACCGTGGCCAGAACGATCATGGGCTGCGCCAGTTTTTTCATTACGGAATCCTTCATGGGTTGTTTCTCCTCTCGATGTATGCTACAGTAAAGGCAGTTTTGTTGTTCCGGAGGGTTCAAAATGGAGCAGTTTACGCCCCTTCCCCGTTCTTTTTACGACCGCGACACCCGCACCGTGGCCCGGGAACTGATTGGAAAGCGCCTTGTCCATCTGGTGGATGGCGTTCCTCTTTCCGGGATCATCACGGAGACGGAGGCCTATATCGGGCGGATGGATAAAGCCTGCCACGCCTATGGCTATAAGAAAACAGCACGCACTGCCACCCTGTTTGCCCGGCCGGGCACGGCGTACGTCTACCTCATTTATGGCATGTATTACTGCCTCAACGTGGTCACAGAACCGGAGGGAGAGCCCTGCGC
>CAKUEI010000099.1 GCA_934646175.1 uncultured Oscillospiraceae bacterium | reverse complement strand
CTGATGACCCGGGTGCGGAAGCTGCAGAAGAACCGCACGGCCCGCTGCGATGCGGGGGAATATCTGGGGGACGGCGTCAAGCTGCTGGAAGAGGCGCTTAAAAACCATGCGCCGTTGACTACCATCATCGCGTCCTTCGGCATCAGTTTGCCGCCCGTGCCGGATGGGGTGCGTTGCGTTGCCGTTCCGGAAGAGGTCATGGCCTCCATCTCGCCGATGGAATCGCCGCAGGGGGTCCTCTTTCTGGCCCAGAGGCCGGATACCGCGCCGCCCGAGATTTTGACCGGCCAGCGGTATCTGGTGTTGGACGGTGTGCAGGACCCGGGCAATGTGGGCACCATCTGGCGCACGGCAGACGCCTTCGGCGCGGACGGGCTGATCTTGCTGAACGGCTGCGCCGACCCCTATGGCCCCAAAACCGTTCGGGCCACTATGGGCGCGGCCTTCCGCCTTCCCGTGTGGGAGATGGAAGAGAAGCAATTGATGAGGCTGCTTGCGCAGGCGGAACTTCCCCTGCTGGGCACCGCCCTGCGGGAGGATACGGAAGACATCCGCGGCTGTGACCTCAGCCGTGCCGCCGTGGCCATCGGCAATGAAGGCCGCGGCATTTCCCAAAGCGTGCTGGCGCAATGCGGAAAAACATTGCGCATTCCCATGCGGGAACGGTGTGAATCCCTGAATGCGGCCAGCGCGGCGGCCGTTGTACTGTGGGAGATGACCCGCGGGATTTGAAATAAAAGCAAGGGGGGGATCCTATGGCTCCGCTGAAATACTGGCTGTGGCTGTCGACCCGCCGGGGCGCAGAGGAGCATCCGGAGGTTTTGTGCCGCCTGCTGGAGCAGTTCGGCACGCCGGAAGCCGTCTATTTTGCCGACCCGGAGGAGTACCGGCGCATCCCGGAGCTTCCGCCGCTGATGCATCAGGAGCTGGAGGACAAAACGCTGGACAGTGCTGAGGCCATTCTGGAACGGTGCGCCCGGCTGGACCTGCATATCATGACCGTGCAGGATACGGATTACCCCGACCGGCTGCGGCAGATCCGGGATTATCCACTGGTGCTTTACCGCAAGGGCAAGTGGTTCCCGCTGGACGAAATGCTGACCATCGGCATGGTGGGTACGCGAAAGGCCACGCCCTACGGCGTGAACATGGCGGCCACCCTTTCCATGGACCTTTCCCGGGGCGGCGCAGTGGTGGTCTCCGGTATGGCGGAGGGAATCGACACCGCCTCGGTCAAAGGAGCCCTTCAGGCGGGAGGAACGCCTATCTCCGTGTTGGGCGGCGGCATCGACGTGCCGTACCCTTACGAAAACAGATTTCTGTATGACGACGTGGCAGCGGTGGGCGCTCTGCTCAGTGAGTACCCGCCGGGTACCCGGCCGCAGGGCTTCCATTTTCCCGTGCGAAACCGCATCATCAGCGGTTTAAGCTGCGGCGTGATCGCCGTAGAGGGCGCAGAGCGCAGCGGGACCATGATCACCATGCGCCTTGCGCTGGAACAGGACCGCGACACCTACGCTGTGCCCGGAAATGCGGACGCACCCATGAGCCGGGGGACGAATCGGCTCATCCAGCGGGGCGAGGCGCAGTTGCTGCTCAACGCCGGTGAGATTCTGGAGGAATACGCCGGACGGTATACCGTGCGGCTGAAGCATCAGGAGGAGCCGCTGACGAAGGAAGAGCGGGAAGCGCGATTGTCGGGGATCAAAATGCCGGAGCGGCGGGAAAAGCGGAATGAGCCGCCCAAGCCGAAGACTGAGGAGCCGCCGCGGCCCACTATGACACGGGCGGATGCAAGTGCCCAATTGAGCGAAGAACAGATGGCGATCCTGGAAGCGGTAGCGGATACGCCCCTTCTGACGGACGAGATCATCGAAAAGACCGGCCTGCCGGCCCATCAGGTGATGGCAGCCCTGACCATTCTGCAGGTGGGCGGTTTCGTACAGGAGCAGGCGGGCAAACGCTTTTTCGCCGCAATCGGGCTGGAGCCCTGATCAATTCACCGACACGGAGGGACCCTTTCATATGGCTAAACAACATCTTGTAATCGTCGAGTCTCCCGCAAAGGCAAAGACCATCGGGAAGTATCTCGGCCCGGACTATCAGGTAAAGGCCTCCATGGGCCATGTGCGCGATCTGCCCAAGAGCAAGCTCAGCGTGGACATTGAAGGCGGATTTGTCCCCAATTACCAGCCCATCAAGGGAAAAGAAGATATCATCGAGGACCTGACCAAGGCGGCGAAGAAAAGTGACCTTGTCTATCTGGCCACCGACCCCGACCGCGAGGGAGAGGCCATTTCCTGGCACTTGCAGGAGATGCTGGGCCTGCCGAAGGAAAAGACCTGCCGCGTGACCTTTAACGAGATCACGAAAAAGGTGGTCAACGAGTCCATTGCAAAGCCCCGGGCCATCGACATGGACCTGGTGGACGCCCAGCAGGCCCGCCGCATTCTGGACCGCATCGTGGGCTATCAGCTGTCCCCTCTGCTGTGGAAGAAGATCCGCCGGGGACTGAGTGCCGGGCGCGTGCAGTCCGTCGCCACCCGTTTGGTGGTAGAGCGGGAGGACGAGATCAAGCGCTTTGTGCCCGAGGAGTACTGGTCCGTTACGGCCGACCTTGTCCGCGTGGCCCCCAATCTGGGCGGATTCAAGGCACAGTTTTACGGCAAAGAGAAGAAGATGGAGCTGCACAGCGAGGACGAGGTGCAGCAGATCATCCATGCGGTGACGGGGGCGGACTTTACCGTTTCTGGCGTGAAGCGGCAGGATAAACAGCGCAATCCCGCCCCGCCCTTCATCACGTCTACTTTGCAGCAGGACGCATCCCGCAAGCTCAACATGACGCCCCGCCGCACCATGTCCGTTGCCCAGCAGCTTTACGAAGGCGTGGATATTGCAGGCGAGGGCACCGTGGGTCTGATCACCTATATGAGAACCGACTCCCTGCGCCTTTCGGACGAGGCACTCTCCGCCGCGCGATCTTTCATCGAAAGCCGCTATGGCAAGGAGTACTATCCCGGAAAGCCCCGGCATTTCAAGACGAAATCCGGCGCCCAGGACGCCCACGAGGCCATTCGTCCCTCCAACGTCAGCCTGACGCCGGAGAGCATCAAGGGCGATCTGACCAGCGAGCAGTACCGCCTTTATAAACTGATCTGGAGCCGTTTTCTGGCCTGCCAGATGGCCCCCGCCGTGTACGACAGCATCTCCATTGAGACCGAGGCCGCGGGCTATACCTTCCGCGCCAGCCACTCTTCCTTGAAGTTTTCCGGCTTTACCGCCGTGTACGAAGAGGGCCGGGATGAGGACGGGGAAGAGGTCCAGTCCCCGCTGCCCGACCTGAAGGTAGGGGAGAAGCTCGCTTGCTCCGCCATGACGCCGGAGCAGCATTTTACTCAGCCTCCCGCCCGTTTTACCGAGGCGACCCTCATCCGGGCGCTGGAGGAACAGGGCATCGGCCGCCCCTCCACTTATGCTCCCACCATTTCCACCATCATGGACCGGGAATACGTGGTGAAGGAAGGGCGGAACCTGCGCCCTACCCCTCTGGGCGAAGTGGTCACCGGCCTGATGAAAGACAAGTTCCAGGACATCGTGGATCCGGCCTTCACCGCTAATATGGAGGAAAAGCTGGACGAGGTGGAAGCGGGCAAAGAGAACTGGAAGCAGCTGCTTTCCGACTTCTACGGGGAATTCAGCGCGGAGCTTGCTAAGGCCGAGCGGGAGCTGGACGGCGAGCGTATCAAGGTGCCCGACGAGGTGTCCAGCGAGATCTGCCCCCAGTGCGGCCGCAATCTGGTGATCAAGTCCGGCCGGTTCGGACGATTCCTGGCCTGTCCGGGCTATCCGGAGTGCAACTTCACCATGCCGCTGGTGGTGGAAATGCCGGGCAAGTGCCCCAAGTGCGGCGGGCGCCTCTTTAAGCGCACCGGCGTCAGCAAGAAGACCGGCAAGCAGTTCACCTACTACTGCTGCGAAAAACTCAACAGCAAGGACGAAAGCCAGAAGTGCGATTTCATGACCTGGGATGTGCCGGTGAAGGACACCTGCCCCCAGTGCGGCTGGACGATGTTCAAAAAATCCGGCCGCGGGTTCAAGAAGCCCTTCTGCATCAATGAAAAGTGTTCTAACTTTACACCGGAGGAAAAACGCGGCGGATACCGGAAGAAGACGGCGGCAGAGGACGATGCCGGGGAAGAGAAAGAGACGAAGCCCTCTGCGGCGAAGAAGACGACCGCGAAAAAGACCACGGCAAAGAAAACGGCAGCAAAAAAGCCTGCCGCAAAGAAAACGGCAGCCAAAACCACGGCGAAAAAGACAACGGCGAAGACTGCCGTGAAGAAGACCGCAGCGAAGAAGACGAAAAAGGCGGAGGCATAATGGCGAGTACGACAGAAACAGTTACCGTGATCGGCGCGGGCCTTGCCGGGTGCGAGGCGGCGTGGCAGCTTAGCCGGGCGGGTATCCCTGTCCGACTGATGGAGATGAAGCCGGAGAAGAAAAGCCCCGCCCATCACAGCGATGATTTTGCGGAGCTGGTCTGCTCCAACTCTCTCCGTTCCGACCAGCTGGAGAATGCGGTGGGCCTTCTGAAGGAGGAGCTGCGCCGCTGCGGCTCCCTGATCCTCTCCTGCGCGGACGCGCACCGGGTGGAGGCGGGCGGCGCCCTCGCGGTGGATCGGTTCGGCTTTTCCGGCGCCGTGACGGAGAAAATCCGTACAAATCCCCTGATCACCGTCGTAGAGGGGGAGGTGACGGCAATCCCGGAGACCGGCGAGGTGCTGGTGGCCAGTGGCCCTCTGACCTCGGACGCACTGTTTACTGACATTCAGACCCGGTTCCCGGAGCAGGATTCCCTCCACTTTTTTGACGCCGCCGCGCCGCTGGTGACAGCGGAGAGCGTGGATATGGATTCCGCGTGGTTTGCCTCCCGCTATGATAAGGGCACGGCGGACTATATCAACTGCCCCCTGACGGAGGAGGAATACCGCGCCTTTTGGGAGGCGCTGACCACCGCGCAGGAGGCGGAGGTCCACGGCTTTGAGGACAAAAATGTGTTCGAGGGCTGTATGCCCGTGGAGGTCATGGCCCG
>CAKUEI010000098.1 GCA_934646175.1 uncultured Oscillospiraceae bacterium | reverse complement strand
ACCTGATCACCATGGATCTGATCTGCCACGGGACGCCCCCTGCGAAATTTTTCCGCGATTACCGGGCCTTTCTGGAGGAGAAGGCCGGTGAACCCCTTTCCGCCTTCCTGTTCCGGGACAAGGGCTCCGGCTGGGGACTGTGCGGCAAGGCGGTCTATGAGACGGCCTCCGGACAAAAACGGGAGGAAGTCCTTCGCGGGGAGGACTGCTCTTACTACGACCTCTTCCTCCACGGCGAATTCTACCGGGAAAGCTGCTTTGCCTGTCCCTTCGCCTGCCGCCACCGCCCGGCGGACCTGACGGTGGGCGATTTCTGGGGGATCGAGGTCTGCCACCCGGAGTGGATGGCAGATGCCGGCGGGCCCTTCGACCCCCGCGGCGGCATCTCCTCCCTTATCGTCAATACGGAAAACGGCCGCTGCTGGCTCAAGCGGTTTGAGCCAGCACTTATCCTGCGGCCCTCCACCTTTGAAAACGCAGCCCGGCGCAACCTTCAGCTGACCGAAGCGCCCCGCCGTTCCCCCCGTCAGGACGAGGTGCGCGCCCTTTATCATGCGGGTGGCTATGCCGCCCTGGACCGCTTTGCGCTGGAGCGCCTTTCCAAAGAGGGCGCCATCAAGCCCTGACCCTTTTCGCACCGTTCCCCCTCCCAAACATAGAATGAGACGGAAGAGATCCAGAATTCAACTACTTTGGGAGGTATTATTCATGCCGGATAAAATTCTGCCCGGTCCCGTGCAGGAAAACGCCTGCATTCGAGAAGCGGTATGCGTTCATACGAAAAAGATCTACGATTCCTGCAAGGACAAGGACTGCATTGAAGACCTGCGCGTCTATCTGACCCAGTCTTCCCAGGCCGCCGCCGACCACGCCGTCAGCGTCCGTGCCGGAAAGGCCGAGCTGCTCTTTGCCTCCACGGATGTGGAGCCCGTCAGCTTCAACCGTGGGTTTTACACCGTCGACGTGCGCTATTACTACCGCATCACGGCAGATGCCTTTGTAGGGGCGGCCCGGCCGGTGGAGTTGTGCGGCCTTGCGGTGTTTGATAAGCGAATGGTCCTCTTCGGCAGTGAGGGCAACGTCAAAACCTTCTCCTCGGAAGCGGTCTTTGAGGGGAGCGATGGCCGCGGCATCCGCAGCAGCAACCTTCCCACCGCCGTGGTGGAGGCGGTGGACCCGCTGATTTTGAACATCAAACTGGTGGACCTGTGCGACTGCCGGAACAGCTGCGGCTGTGAAATGACCGAGATCCCGTCCTGCATCTGTGCCTGCTTCGGAAGCGACCTCTGCTTCTCCGGTGATGCTAAGCGGCTTTTCGTCACCTTGGGGCAGTTCTCCATCGTCCGGTTGGAGCGGGATTCCCAGCTGCTGATCCCCGCATACGACTATTGCCTGCCCGAAAAGGAATGCACCTGCGGAAATGATGACGACCCCTGCGAGATCTTCCGCCACGTGAAGTTCCCGGTGGATGAGTTCTTCCCGCCCAATTCCATCCCCGACTGCGGCGACAGCTATCGTTCCGTCAAATCCTGCGGCTGCTGCGGCAGCTGACAAAAACCGCTTGCCTGCATATGTGAAAGGGCCCCGGGTCGATCCCCGGGGCCTTTTACACTTTCGCAAGGATCTCTTCCAGCTGCTCCAGACTGTAAAAGGCATTCAGCGCCTCCAGAAGGCCGTTTGCCGTCATGCGTTCCGGCAGGTTCAGCCTCCGTTGCAGTGCCGCCCGCCGCGCGCCGCTTTCCGCGCCGCCGGAAAGGCCAAGGCGCACCAGGTCCGCCTTGGTCACGGAGCTTTTCCCCGCCGCTGCCGGAGCGGCATCGTCATTTAAGAAGGTCGCGCCCGCCCGCTTCAGTACGCGCAGGAGCACCTCCGGTCGCATTCCCTCCACGCCCAGCTTGCCCTCTTTGCCCGGCTGCTTTTTTCGTCGTTCCTTGCCCCTGATGTCGGGGATGTAAGCGTGCTTTACCTGCTCTGGGGGCAGAATGCCCTTCAGGTGATTGCGGATCACAAAGCCCGCGCCGTCGCTGTCCGTCAGGACGATCAGGCCCCGCTCTTTCCCCAGCCGACGCAGATAGTCCTGCTTCTCCTTATCCTTGAAAATGCCGAAGCCGCCGCTTTCCACGATCAGGGCATCCACCACCTGCTTCAGGGCGTTTTTGTCATACCGGCCCTCCACCAGAATGGCCTCTTTCACCCGTACCATCAGTGCACCGCCTCCTTTGCAGGAGCTCCCGCCAACTCCAGAAGGAGATTCACCAGAAGCTCCTTTCCGTCAGAACCGGTCGACTTCATGGCAAGGTCGGTCTCGCCGCAGCGCACCACCGCATTCCGACACCATGCAAGAGAAAAACCCCGGGCCGAGGTGAGCAGCCGCTCCGCCGGATAGGAATTGCGCAATCCCCACAGCTCCATCAGGTCGGCGGCCCGCTTCCGCTGCTCCAGAATCAGCCGTGCGGAGTAAAGCTGCCGCATCTGCTTTCCAAGGGAGAACAAAATCTTGATCGGCGGCTCCTGCATCCGCAATAGGTCGCCCAGAACGGCGGCCGCCTGGTCAAAGTCTCCTGCGCCGATGGCGTCCGTCATGCGGAACACCACCGCATCCAGCAACGGCGCAGCTACCGCGTCAATGTCCTCTCTGGTGATGCGGGAGCCCTTGGCGTAGGCCCCGATCTTCTCCACCTCGCCGATCAGGCCGTTCATCAGATCGCCGCACAAAAACATCAGGTAGCGGCAAAGCTGAGAGTCGACCTCCTTCCCCAGCGCACGAAAGCGCCGCTTGATCCAGTCGACCAGGTCCCCCTGCTCCTGCCGGGCAAAGGCCACCACACTCCCCTTTTCCTTAAACAGAGCCGACAGCTTGGTCCGGGCATCCGCCTTGTAGGGGATAAGGTCGTACACAAAGACCACGCAGCAGTAATCCGGAAGGTCCGCCAGAATATTGCGATAGGCGTCCCGATCCTTCTCCCCCGCCTTCCAGAGGTCGTAGTCGTAGATGAGGACCATGGTTCGCTCACTCATCATGGGCAGGCAGTCCACCGCCTCCTGCAGCATGTGGGGAGTCAGTTCCTTTCCCGGCAGGGTATGGAGGTTAAATTCCTCCATGCCGCCGCCCACAAGCAGCTTTTTCAGTTTTCCCAGGTAATAATCTCTCAGATAAGCCTCTTCCCCGTGGAAGAGGTAAAGATTCCCGGCCGTTCCGGCCGCAAGTTCCCGTTTCAGCTGCTGATAAGCCGCCAGATCGGGTTTTCCTTTCTGTGCCACGTTCCGTTTCTCCCTTCTCTGACCGTTACGCCGCATCTTTCGCGTGCAGTGTGACCGTTCCCTGCAGATCGGTGCGGTACACCTCCGCGCCCGCATTCTGCAGTCGGTCCAGCACGTCCTGCGTCGGATGTCCGTAGTTGTTGTGCCCCACGGAGATCACGGCCCACTCCGGCCGGGTCTCCTCCAGCAGCTCCTCCGAGGTGGCATAGCGGGAACCGTGATGGCCCACGATTAGAAGCTCGATGTCCGGAAGCTCCGTATGCCGCAGGAGCAACTGTTCCACCTCCGTGTTCATGTCACCGGTGATCAGCGTATCAAAGTCCCCGGAGGTGGCCAGGACGGTAAGGCCCATCTCGTTGGTGGTCTCACTGCCCAGGGGCGGGTACAGATTCATGGTCAGTTTAGGTCCGATCTGCAGCTGCATATCCTCCCGCACAAAGTGGACGGCGATGCCGTATTCCGCTGCAAGACGCAGGATCTCAACGCGCAGAGGATCCTCTTCCTCCACATCGGGCAAATACAAAACGTCCACCGGAATGCGTTTCAAAAGGCGCGGAATGCCGTTGGCGTGGTCCGCGTGATAATGGGTCAGCACCAGCGCGTCCAGACTCCGGTGGCCCAGATTTTCCAGCTGGTCGGCGGCAATGTCCCCTGCATTTTCCTGCAGATTTCCGCCGCAGTCCACCAGCACCCAGTAGGAGTCTTCCCGTACGAGGATGCTCTGCCCCTGTCCCACATCCAACGCGGAGACCGTCAGATCGCCCAGGGAAAAGGTCGCCCCGTTCAGCGCCACCGCCATGATCAAGCCGGCAATGACCGCCGCCGCGGACAGGACCGGCCGGCGTTTCCCTCTGCCCTTCCACAACAGGTTCAAAAGCAGCACCGCATAGGCAAACAGCAGCCAGGCGGCCATATAAAAGCCGGACACCTGCACGCTGCTGACGGGCACATGGTCCGAGAAAAAGAAAATCAATTTGTCAAGGTACCAGACGCCTCCCGCCGCCGGAAGGCCAATCACCATGCCCGCCCCAGGCAGGAAAACGCCGACGATCCCCGCCAAAAGGCCGAAGAAAAAGACTGCTGCGGCGGGCAGAGAGACCAGTACGCTCAGCAGCGGAGCAAGGGGTGCAATGCTCCCGAAATGGAGTGCGGACAAGGGCACGGTGAACACTATCGCCCCGACCGCCACGGAAAACGTAGAGAATACCGTCCGGAGCGCCTTGTTTTTCCCGCGAACAGTAAGGGTCTTCCCTCGCTGGGCCGCACCCGACTTTTCGCACAACAGCCGATAGAGGGGCCGCCCCAACAGCTGAATGCCCAGCACCGCGCCGAAGGAAAGCTGAACGCCCACGCCGGAGGCGGCATAGGGATTTACCGCCAAGATCCCGGCCAGCGCCAGCAGCAGGGCCGTGACCGGGTCATAATCCCGGTCCAGCAGCGGGGCCAGCAGAAGAAGTCCCTGCATCACCGCGGCGCGTATCCCGGACGGTGTTCCCCCCACGGAGAGGACAAACAGCACCACCACCACGAGGGAGGCGACCGCTCCCCTCCTTCTCCGGCGGGACAGCACCTGGATCAGTCCCACCAGATAGGCAAGGTGCATCCCGGAGACCGCCGTCAGGTGGGCAAGGCCCACCCGTTTGACCGCGCCGTACCATTCCTCGGAAAGGCCCGTCTTGTCCCCGCTGACCATTGCGGTCACAATGGGGGCAGTCTCCTGAGAAAAGGCATTGGAGATGCCCTCTTTCACCTGCTGCACGATCAGCTGGGGCACATACTTCAGGGGGGTGCGCCCCGGCTCGCTCACTTCGATTTTCCCATAGCACACGCCCTTCAGGCGAATGCCCTGAGCATAGTAGGTATCCCGAAAGGCCCCGGCCACGACCCCCGCGTCGGAGAGCTTGACCACGGCGCTGACCCGGTCACCGGGGACAAGGGAGGCGTACTCCTCGTCCAGATAAAGGACCAGACGCAGGTC
>CAKUEI010000097.1 GCA_934646175.1 uncultured Oscillospiraceae bacterium | reverse complement strand
GCCGCCTCATAGGTGCTGGCGCGGGTGGATGTCAGCCCCAGCCCGTCATAATACCCCATGACCCCCTCAATGACCGTCACATCGCACCCCTCGCCATTGTGGGCGAGCAGATACCGCATGGTGTCGCGGTCAAAGAAGAACAAGTCGAGATTAGAGCTTTTCGCGCCGATAACACGGCTGTGGAACATGGGGTCGATGTAATCCGGGCCGCATTTCGCCGCCCCTACCCGCAGTCCCCGCTGCACCAGTGATTGCAGCACGGCGCAGGTAACGGTGGTTTTGCCGCAGCCGCTGTTGGTTCCGGCAAGCACCAGCCGGGGCACCCGTCTCTGCATAGTATCCTCTCAATCTGCCACAATGGTGGCAAAATAGCTGATCTCCTCCGGCATCTGCCGCAGGTCGGTGTAGACCTGTTCCGTCTCCAGCCCGCAGTCCGCCACCATCCCGGCACGCGCTACAAGACCGTGCTTTTCCAGCGCGTCCACCGTCTCATGGATGGTTCTCCCGGACTTCATCAGCACCTTCGTTCCCTCCAGCGTGAGCGCGCTGTCCATGTCCATGCTCCCCGGCAGAATGTGGAGCGGCTCCTCCATGCGGGTCAAACTCCGCCCCAGCCGCGCCGCTACGGCGCAGAAGCTGGTAACACCGGGGCACATGACCGTCTCGAACCCGTCAGAGCGGACGCGCTCTAAAATATAGTACGCCGTGGCATACACGGACACGTCGCCCAGATTGACCATGGCAACGTCCCGTCCCGCCGCCAACTCCGCCTCGATAGCGGCTGCCGCCGCGCGGTAGCTCTCCTCCCGTACCGCCTCGCTTCGCTCCATGGTGAAGTCCAACGGCAGAACGGTCTTTCCCTGCATATCCACCGCGCCTCCGGCGATGTCCAACGCCAGCATCCGCCCGGACTTCATCCGGGGGGCCGCTATAACGCGGCACGCCTTCAGCACGCGGCACGCCTGTTGCGTCATCAGTTCTGGATCGCCGGGGCCCACGCTGACGGCGTAAAAAATGCCCTGTCTTTCCATGTCGCCACTCCTTACGGCACAAATTCCAAGCTGTCGAAGCAGGGGTCGTACTTCCCGTGCTCCATCCGGTACAGCTTTGCAATATATGCGCGGGTAAATATCTCCTCCGGCGTGCCGATGCGGTCGATCCTGTCGCCCGCTACGCACACCACAGTATCCGAAATGCGCTGTGCCAGATCCAACTCATGCAGCGACAACAGCACCGCCAGGTTGTTTTCCCGCACCATGCGCTTGAGCACTGTCAGCAGCTCCAGCTTGTACCGGATGTCCAGAAAGCTGGTGGGCTCATCCAACACGATCAGCTCCGGTTCTTGGCAAAGCGCCCGCGCCAGCAGGATACGCTGCCGCTGCCCGTCACTGATGGCCGAAAAGGGGCGATCCGCAAATTCCAGTCCGCCCACCTGTTCCAGCGAGCGTTCCACGATGGCTTGATCCTCCGGCTGCAAAATGCCCAGCCGCCCCGTGTAGGGATAGCGCCCGCTGCTCACCACATCGCGGCAGGTCATCAGCTCCGGTTCCATTCGGGTTGTCATCAGGATGGCCAGCCGCCGGGCAATCTCGTTGCGGCTCCACGCCTCCATGGCCTTTCCGTCCAGGAACACCGTGCCGGACACTTTCGGGAGCTGGCCGATAATAGTCTTCAATATAGTGGACTTTCCCGATCCGTTGGGGCCAATCAGCGTAACGATCTTTCCGCGCTGCACACAAAGCGGAATCCGGCTGATCAACGGTTTCCCGTGGTAACCAACGTTCAAGTCTTTTGTCTCCAGATACGCCGCCATGCTCACGCCCCCTTCCTGTGGATCATCATATAGATCACGATAGGTGCGCCAAATACCGCCGTGACGGAGCTGATGCTCACCTCGGTGGGAGCGAACGCCGTGCGGGCAATGAGGTCACAGAACAGGCAGAATACACCTCCACCCAGAAAGCACGCCGGGATCATAAACAGCGGCTCCGCCGATTTGAACAGGGACTTCATCAAGTGGGGCACCGCAATGCCCACAAAGGAGATGGGCCCGGCAAATGCCGTAACGCAGGCGGACAGCACGCTGGACAGCAGGATCAACGCCGCCCGGAAGGCGCGCAGCGGCACGCCCATGTTCTGTGCATAGACCTCCCCCAACTGATACGCCCGAATGGGCTTGGACAGCAAAAAGGTCAGCAGCAGCGTGATACCGCAGACAACGGTCATGGTCTTAACATTCTCCCAACTCATGCCGGAAAAGGATCCGAGAGACCAGTTATGCAGGTTCACGATGCTGGAATCATCGGCAAAGGTCACGAGGAAATCCGTCAGCGCCGAACAGATGTAGCCAATCATCACACCGCAAACCACCAACAGGCTCATGCGCTTGACCCGTTGAGAGATGCTCAGCACAAAGCCCATAGACAGCATTGCGCCCACAAAAGCCGCGGCAATCAGCACGGCGGAAGACGTCGTCTTTCCCTGGCTCAGCAGAAAAAGCATTGCCATGCACACCGTCATCTTCGCGCCGGAGGAGATTCCCAGCACAAAGGGACCCGCAATGGGGTTATGAAAGAAGGTCTGCAGCAGATAACCGGACAGCGACAACGCTCCGCCCAGTATCAGCGCCGACAAAAGCCTTGGCAAGCGGATCTGCAGCACAATTTGGCTCTGGGTCAGTCCCACTCCGCCTCCAAACAGGATCCGCCATATATCAGACGCGGAAAGCGAAACGCTCCCCGCAAAAATATTCCAGATCAAAAACAAAAACAAGAGAAGGAGGAGCAGCAAAAATCCTCCCCAGATACGAAATGTTCGGGTCTTCTTCATGCCGCTCCTCCTCATTTCTCAAAATGCTCATTTCAGCCGCGTCAAAAAATGAAACTCCGCATCCGGTGTTTCATTCAATGCATGGTTGACATCCAAAATCAGGTCGCTTAATTCCAGTGATTCCTGATAGAAATTCTTCGTCAGGCACCACACGTTCCCGTTCTTCACAGCTTTAAAGTCAGCCAGCAGCGGATTCAATGCCACCAGCTCATCTATCGAGTGCAGTTCGCCGTCTATGATGCTGTTATAGATCAGCACATCAGCATCCACCGCGCCGTGATAAAAGGACTCCATTTGAATATTTACCGTGGACTGCGCATTTTCCTCCTCCGAGGTATCAAAGGAGATATAGTCGCCGCCCGCCAGTGTGATGGATTTTGCCACATAGTCTGTGGACTTCCGGACATTTACGGCTCCGCTGCTGG
Source organism: uncultured Oscillospiraceae bacterium (assembly GCA_934646175.1). Classification (GTDB taxonomy): domain Bacteria; phylum Bacillota; class Clostridia; order Oscillospirales; family Oscillospiraceae; genus CAKUEI01. The sequence continues at coordinate 2,038 of CAKUEI010000097.1, read as the reverse complement.
TGATGTAGAAGAACGCCACGGTCTTGCCCGTCGGCTCCTGCTCCAGAACGCCGGACAGGCTGTCCATCTTCGCATCGAAGAGAGCTGCCGCCTCGTCCTCTTTATCCAACAGCGCCGCGTACAGCTTGATCCACTCCATCCGCCCCAAAGGCTGTGGCTCGTAGCTGGAAGTCTCCACCAGCACTGGGATTCCCAGTCTTTCCAACTGCTCCAGCACCGCCGGGGAGTGATAAATCATGGTGTTTTCCACCGCAAGGTCGCACCCCTGTGACAGAATCAGCTCATAGTCCGGCTCGGAATACTTACCGGCGTACACCATGGCTCCGCTCTGCATTGCTTCCTTCGCTTCCTGGATATACCAGTCTGCTTCTTTCTTCCCACTGAGCGTAATACAGTCAACGGCATCGAGCTTTTCAAAGGAATCCATGGCAGCGCTGGCCACCAGATAAATCTGATCCAGCGGCTGCTGCAGCACGGTGACGCCGGCCGGTACGCCGTCGGGCACCGCCGCACCCTCCGCCACCAGCAGGTACACCCGATCATCACGGATGGTGATGCGCTTATAGTCCTCGCCGGCATACTCAACAGAAAACTGTTCGGCATAGCGCAGCGGCATCGTGCGATCAAACGCCAGATCCTCCCATGCCACAGAGGTTCCCTGCCCGTCCGTATTTTCGGGCGTCTTTCCCGTGCTGCAGGCGCACAGCGCCAGCGTCAGCAACAGTGCCAGCATTGCGGCAGTCAGCCGCCTCACTGCGCCGCCTCCTCCGCTGTGGTCGAATCAAAGGTCAGTGTATACTCAATTTCGTGAGGCGTGCTCATGGCGGTGGTGTCACCGATCACCGTCAGCGCGGTATCCAGCGCCCGAACCGGGATCTCAAACGTAGAACCGCCCTCCGTAGTGAGAACATCGTAGCGCTGCCCGTCTACCAGCATATAGTCATATTTCTCGCTGCTCCAGACGATGGTCGCTGTGGCAGTGCCGTTTTCTACCTTCAGAGTGCAGGGAGACAGTACATGAGACTTGCCGGAGCCGCCGGCAAAGCCCACCTCAATGGTATAGGTGCCATCCGCCAGTGGGATGGCAGCAACAGCATCGTCCTCCTTCGGCACAGGGTTGGAGACAGACACCTTGTGGTCGTACCACACGCCCTTTTTGCCGATCAGAGCCACGTCAAACTCCTCGTCCAGCGCAGGAACCGGGATATCAAACCCGTTGACCTCCTCGGTCAGCCCGTCGGGATAAGTCACGGTGTCTGTGGTGGGCTGAAGCAAAACAGCTCCATCCTTCTGTGCATCCTCCTTCAAGCCGGGAAACAGGTTCACGATGCTGGTGGAAGCCAGGCTGACGTGAATGGTCATCTGCCCGTCCTGTACGGTCAAAACACCTTTTCCGTCGCAAGTCTCGTTGGCATGGAACATACTGCTGTCCGTGTTGAAGTCCGCGGTGTAGACACCGTCTTCCAGAGCAGGCGCAACGGGTTCATCGCTGGCAGACTCGCTTGGCTTCTGCTGTCCGCAACCCACCAGCAAAGCCGCCATCATCAGCGCCGCCATCAGGCATGAGATCATCTTTTTCATTCTTTTTCCTCCTTGTTTTCAAAAAAAGGCTCCGAGGCGATGGTTTACCGCCTCGGAGCCCATTCAGCCCTTGTTACGCAATGGCCTCGATGGCAGCCTTGGTGTGTGCCGCATAGAGTGCCTGCACATCCGCGATCCGGCCCAGGCCGGCAATCTGGCAGTCGACCGTGAAGCCGGCGGCCTCAAACATGGTCTTCCAGGAATCCTCATCAGAACCGGCCATGTCGTTGTTGGCGTGGTCGCCTGCAACCACCATCAGGGGGCGCAGCACCACAGTGGTGTAACCGGCTTCCTTGACAGCCGCGATCACGGCCTCACAGGAGGTATCCTCGGGCTCACCCTCCACGGTGCCGATGAACACGTTCTCATAGCCCAGCTGGCCCATCTGGGTGGCCATCTGGCTGTAAGTGACCTTCGCCACATGAGCCGTACCGTGACCCATCAGCACGTAAGCCAC
>CAKUEI010000096.1 GCA_934646175.1 uncultured Oscillospiraceae bacterium | reverse complement strand
CAAGTATTTTACCGGCGGATATAAAGCCCTGTGGCACCGGGCGCCCAACATGGACTCCCTCATCGCCATCGGCTCCACCGCCGCCGTAGTATATGGCGTGGTGGCCCTCTATCAGATTGGCTGGGGCCTGGGGCACGAGGACATGGCGCTGGTGGAAAAGTGGTCCATGGACCTCTATTTTGAATCCGCTGGGATGATCGTCACCCTGATCACCGTCGGCAAATTCCTTGAGACCCGTTCCAAGGGAAAAACCGGTCAAGCTATCGCCCGTCTCATCGACCTTGCCCCCAAAACGGCGCTGGTCCTGCGGGACGGGCAGGAGATGGAAGTCCCCGTGGAAGAGGTGCAGGTGGGCGACCTGCTCGCCGTAAAGCCCGGCGCCTCCATCCCCGTGGACGGCGAGGTGGTGGACGGCTTCTCCACCGTGGATGAATCCGCCCTCACCGGCGAGAGTCTCCCCGTGGACAAAGGCCCCGGGGATCATGTGTCCGCCGCCGCCATCAACCGCTCCGGCGCGTTCACCTTCCGCGCCACTCAGGTGGGTGAGGACACCACGCTGGCCCAGATGATCCGTCTGGTGGAAGAGGCTTCCGCCTCCAAGGCTCCCATTGCCAAGCTGGCCGATAAGGTGGCCGGGGTGTTCGTCCCCACGGTCATCACCATCGCCGTGGTCACCGCGGTCATCTGGCTGCTGGTCACCCACTCCGGGACTGCGGCGCTCACCGCCGGGATCGCCGTGCTGGTCATCTCCTGCCCCTGCGCCCTGGGCCTGGCCACCCCGGTCGCCATCATGGTGGGCACCGGAAAGGGCGCAGAAAACGGTATCCTGATCAAATCCGCCGAATCGCTGGAGACCCTTCACACGGTGCAGACCGTTCTGCTGGATAAAACCGGCACTCTGACCGAAGGAAAGCCCAAGGTGACCGACCTGTTCCCCGCCGGGCAAGCCACTGAGGAAGAGCTTTTGTGCGTCGCCGCTTCGCTGGAAATGCCGTCGGAGCACCCGCTGGCGCAGGCCATCACAGCGGAAGCCGCTCAGCGTGGCATTCCCTGCGCCCCGGTGGAGGAATTCTCCGCCGTACACGGCCGCGGCGTCTCCGGGCGCATTCAGGGCGCGGCCTTTCTGGCGGGCAACCGCGCCATGATGGAGGAAAACAGCGTCGATATCGCCCCGTACCTTGACGAGGCAAACGCCCTCTCCCAGTCCGGCAAAACGCCCCTTTACTTTGCGCAGGACGGCAAGCTCCTCGGCCTTATCGCCGTGGCCGATACGCTGAAACCCACCAGCGCCGCCGCCGTTTCCGAGCTGAAAAAGCTGGGGATCGACGTGGTCATGCTCACCGGTGACAATGCCCGCACCGCCGAGGCCATCGGCCGTGAGGCCGGTGTCACCCAGGTGGTGGCGGACATTCTGCCCCAGGAAAAAGAGCGGCAGGTGGCCGCCTTCCAGGAGCGCGGCAAGCGCGTGGCCATGGTGGGCGACGGCATCAACGACGCCCCCGCTCTGGCCCGGGCCGATGTGGGCCTTGCCATCGGTGCAGGCACCGATGTGGCTATTGAGTCGGCCGACGTGGTGCTGATGAAAAGCGATCTGATGGATGTGGTCAAGGCCATCCAGCTTTCCAAAGCGGTCATCCGGAACATCAAGCAGAACCTGTTCTGGGCGTTCTTCTATAACTGCCTCGGCATTCCGCTGGCTGCCGGTGCGTTTTACCCGCTGCTGCACCTACAGCTCAACCCCATGTTCGCCGCCGCGGCCATGAGCCTTTCCTCGGTGTTCGTGGTGACCAATGCCTTGCGCCTGCGCTTCTTTCAGCCCAATATCACCAGCACTCCCGCGCCTGAGAAGCAGCTTTCCGCCCCCGCCTGTCCCGTTATTCCCGAAGAAGCCTCTGCGCCCGCTATTTTGAAAGAACCGAAAGGAGAACTGATTTCCATGGAAAAGAAACTGATCGTAGAGGGCATGATGTGTGCCCATTGCTCCAGCCGCGTGGAAAAGGCGCTTTCCGAAGTGGATGGCGTTTCTGCCGCCCACGTTGATCTGGAAAGTAAGACCGCCACGGTCACCCTGACCGCCAACGTTGCGGACGAGGTGCTTTCCAAGGCCGTCGCCGACGCAGGCTACGAGGTCACGTCCATTTCATAAAATTTTGTCAAACAAACCCGGACTGCGGCAGATTGCCGCAGTCCGGGTTTTTTCTTTTTATAAGCCTCGCAGAGCTTGCACCCGCAGGTGCGAATCAACAAAAATCATGTTTGGCGGCGGTGTCTACATCGCCGAACACTCTGCTCGGCGCACAAACGGAACCCGCTTCGCCGGGCTTCCGTTTGTGCGAAGTGATTTTATCTGTGATTCAGCTCCGCCCATTCCAGCACATTGCGGCACAGGAACAGGACCACAGCCGCGGTCACCAAATCGACCAGTGCAAGAATCAGAAGCGCCGCAGTGATGCCTCCTTCGCCCACCAGTGTAACGGAGACCGCGATGACCCCCGGCACAGCGAGCACCGCCAGCGTCAGGAGATACAAAACCCTTGACACCACCTGAGATGAAATGCCGCCCCACAGCCGCACCGCTGCCACATTTCCCGCGGCGAACAGCACGGAGTAGGCGATCCGCGTGACGATCAGGCAGGCTGTCAGCCCGGGAGAAAACTTCAGGATAATCCCCAGAGGCAGATAGATCAAAAGCGCCTCTACCACTGCGGTGGGCAGCCCCTCTGCCAGAGCAAATACCAGCTTTTTCATGGCCGGTTCCGGGATGAGGTAGATGTAGGGTTTGGTCAGTTCCCGGTTGATGCGGCCCAGCATGGCCGAAAAGAGCTGCAGATAGGTCCCCAGCAGCAGTACGCCGATCAGTCCCGCATCCTTCCACAGGACCACGCTCATGATAATGGTCATCACGACAAAGATGAGGTCAGTGGGGGCCAGCAGCAGGATCCGGGAACGCCGGTTCTCCAGCATGTGCTTGCGGAAGAAGACCGACGCACCCCAGCCGCCGTTCAGTCCCGTTTTGCCCACCTTCACGTTGCGGGGGACACCCTCGTTGACCTGCCCTTCCTTTTGGGCCGTAATGGCAGACTGCACCGTTTCCGCGCTCTTCAGAACATCCTCGTAAAAATCCGTTTGGATGCGCATGAGCAGCAGGAGGAGAAGCAAAAATCCGCCCAAAGACAGCAGCGCGCCCAGCAGGAGCTGAGAAAACCGGCCGCTCATCGCCCCCGTCACCGCCATGCTCATCCACCCGCACAAAGGAAAAAGCTTGGCAGGCAGTGCGTTGCAGCCCCAGACCGCACCGCTGAGAAGACTCTCCCCGCTCAGCGCCGCGATCAGCACATACACCGCCAGCGCGGCAATCACGCCGTAATAAAGGCCCTGAAAGGCCCGGCGCTTTCTCTCACTTCCGCTGGTGGCGGCGTAAAGCACCATGGCCGCCGTCTGCCCCAGGAACATGTTAAGTCCGTAGCCGATCAGAATACCGATAAGCTCCGCCATGCCGATCCCGTAAAGCTGATGCAGCCAGGAATACTGGAACAGCAGAAAAAGCCCCACCAGCAAGGAAGTCCCCATCTGGCGCAGAAGGCCGTAGAACAAAACCTGCTGCGGCTTTAGGGGCGACGGGAACAGCAGATTTACGTCCGCCATCCGGAAAAAACTCCCACCATACCGGAATCCAGCGTTGACCGCGATGAAAAAGACGACAGCATAAAGCACGAACACCATGGCCGTCAGTTCTTCCTTCGGGCGGTAGGTCTGCCCCGGCATCGTCCCCAGCTGGCCGGAAAGCACCACCATCACCAGCAGCGCCGCCATCACAAGAAAGCCGATGAGCTTGCCCGGGGACGCGACCATACTTTTAAGCTGATTTTTCAGCCGCGTTCTCAGCAGGTAAAAAAGGGCGTTTTCCCGGTTCATTTCCCCCGCTCCTCTCCGCCTTCGGTGATATCAAAGAACAGCTCCTCCAGATTTTCTTCCTGTTGCTCCATCTCGCTGCGAAGACGTGTCGCGGCAAACCTGCCCCGCATCATGATATGTACCGCGTCCCAGTAATCCTCCACCGAATCGATCATATGGGTACTGATCAGCAGGGTGCAGCCCTGCTTCTTCAGCTCCCGGAACATCAGCTTCAGTTCCTTGATGGCGTGGGGGTCAAGTCCCACCATGGGCTCGTCAAAGATGATGACCTTCGGTCGGTGCACCAGTGCGCAGCAGATGGACAGTTTCTGCTGCATACCCTTGGAAAGTTCTTTCCCCAATTTGTCCTTTTTCTCCCAAAGTTCAAAGCGATGCAAAAGCTCGTTTCCGTAGCTTTCGTTCTCTTCCATGCGGTAGGCCCGACGCACAAATTCCAGATGCTCCCCCACGGTCAGCATATCATAAACGGCGGGAAGCTCCGGAATGTACCCCAGCAGGCGCTTCGCCTCCAGAGTCTTATTGGGAAGGCCATTGAGCTCAATGGTTCCCTCATAACGCAAAAGGCCGCAGATGCTTTTGATCAGCGTGGACTTTCCCGCGCCGTTCGGCCCCAGCAGGACGGCGATCTGCCCGTCGTCCACCGAAAAGTTGATATCCTCATTGGCCGCCAGCTTTCCATACCGCTTTGTCACATGCGACACTGTCAGCATACTTTTTCACACCTTTGATTGAAGATGCTTTTATTGTATCACGCCCCTGGAAGGCATTCACACATTCTTGGTGAAAAACAGATTAAATTTCCATAAATTCCTTTCCCAATTCCCCGGAAATGGGCATGGACTTTTCCCTTTTCGGCGTGTACAGTAAGGGTACTATCTGGAAAGGCGGTGAAACTTTATGAGCTTATTCTGCTGTCCGGTCTGCCGCGGCGCGCTCCGTGAAGAGGGACAGACCCTGCAGTGTACAAACGGGCACAGCTTTGACCGCGCGAAGCAGGGCTATGTCAACCTTCTGCGCTCTCAGGCGTCCTCTTCCAAGCGACATGGCGATGACAGAGAAATGATCACTGCCCGCACACAGTTTCTGAACGCCGGTTTCTACGCCCCCCTCCAAGGGGCGGTCGCCCGGCTCGCCGCGGAATATGCCGCGGCCCCCTGCCGCTTTTTGGACGCCGGCTGTGGCGAGGGGTACTACACCGAGGCCGTTTTTGCTTCCCTTCAGCAGGCCGGGAAGGAGCCGCAGGCCGCACTGGTGGATATCTCCAAGGACGCGGTCAAGGCCGCGGCCAGGCGTTCCTTCCCCAAGGAATGCGCCGTCGGAAGCGTTTTCTCCCTCCCGGTCCCCGACAACCGGTTCCATCTGGTTCTAAACCTCTTCTCTCCCTGCGCGGCGGAGGAATTTCACCGGGTGCTGCTTCCCGGCGGGCTGCTGCTC
>CAKUEI010000095.1 GCA_934646175.1 uncultured Oscillospiraceae bacterium | reverse complement strand
GGAGCTGACCGCAGTGATCGAGGCTCTGTCCGCCCTGAAAGAGCCATGCCGCGTGGAGCTTTGGTCTGACTCCAAATATGTGATCGACGCGCTGGAAAAGGGCTGGGCAAAAAGCTGGCGGGCCAGAGGCTGGGTGAAGGCGGACAAAAAGCCGGCGCTGAACTCGGACCTGTGGGAAAAGCTGCTGGACCTCTGTGAACAGCATCAGCTGGTGTTTCATTGGGTGAAGGGTCACGCGGAGAACCCTTACAACAACCGCTGCGATGAACTGGCGGTGGCGGAGAGCCAGCGCCTGAAACGCTGAAAACGGAAAGGAGACGGCAAGAATGCCAGAGTAGTATTCCTGTTTGAGACCAGCGCAAAGGTCCCCTTTGTCTTTACGGAAGAGGACAAAAAGAACATCGAAGAGGCAGCGGCCGGCCGGCTCTTCTGCTTTCCGGATGAGGACTCCCTGCTGAAAAGCGGCGTGGAGGCGCCGGTGCTGTTCACCTGGTGCGGAACGCTGCCGGTGCCGGAGCGGTACTGCGAAAGGGCGGCATCCCACGGCACATTGAAATGGGTGCAGTCCTTCTCTGCGGGGATGAATCCGGTGGACGCCTCTCCGGTGCTGCGGAATTTGCCTGTCCTTTACACCAACGCCAGCGGTATTCATGGGGACACCATCGGCGAGCATGTGCTGGGGATGATTTTGACCTATAACCGCACCCTCCCCTTCTTCTGGGGAAAGCAGCGGGAGCATCAGTGGGCCAAAGGGGCCACCCGTCAGCCCTACGAGGCGGCGGGCCGCACGCTGGGCGTTGTAGGCGCGGGCAGCATCGGAAACAAAGCGGCGGAAAAGGCAAGGGCACTGGGCATGAAAACCATCGGCCTGCGCCGTCATCCGAAGGAGGAGCCGTGCTACGACAAGGTGGTCGGTTCCGACGGGCTGTACGGCCTTTTGGAGGAGAGCGACTATGTGGTGCTGGCCACGCCCCTGACGGCGTTCACTTTCCACATGATCGACGGCGAGGCTCTTGCCCATATGAAGAAGACGGCACTGCTGGTCAATATCGCCCGGGGGGCGGTAGTGGACGAACAGGCGCTGATCGCTGCCCTTCGGGCGAACGAGATCGGCGGTGCGGCTCTGGACGTCACCGAGGAGGAACCCCTCTCCCCTCAAAGCCCCCTGTGGGACATGGAAAACGTGATGATCACGCCCCACATGTCTGCGGACGGTGAACATCTTGCGAGCCGGGCGGTGGCGCTTTTCTGCGAGAATCTGCGGCGCTTTCGAGCCGGGGAGAGCCTGCGCAACGTGCAGCAGTTCCGCTGAAACGGGAAATCCGTTGACAAACAGGGCCGGTGAGTTATAATTACAATTGTATTTTTATGACCCGCGCAGCCAGCACGGGCGAGATGGGAGCTTTGCGAACATGAAAAATCAAGACAAGACCATGGACAAGATCGTGGCGCTGTGCAAAAACCGCGGCTTTGTGTTCCCCGGCAGCGAGATCTACGGCGGACTTGCCAACACTTGGGACTACGGCCCCTTGGGCGTTGAACTGAAAAACAACGTGAAGAAGGCATGGTGGAAAAAATTCGTGCAGGAGAACCCTTATAACGTGGGCCTGGACGCCGCCATCCTCATGAATCCGCAGACCTGGGTGGCTTCCGGCCATCTGGCCGGGTTCTCTGACCCGCTGATGGACTGCCGCGAGTGCCACGAACGTTTCCGCGCCGACAAGCTGATCGAAGACTGGTGCGGCGAGAGCGGATTTGAACTGCCCAAGCCCATCGACGCCTTTTCTCAGGCGGAGATGAAGGACTTTGTGGAGGAGCATCAGATCCCCTGCCCCACCTGCGGCAAACATAATTTTACAGACATCCGTCAGTTCAACCTGATGTTCAAGACCTTCCAGGGCGTTACCGAGGACGCGAAGAACACCGTGTACCTCCGCCCGGAGACGGCGCAGGGCATTTTCACCAACTTCGTGAATGTGCAGCGCACCACCCGGAAGAAGCTGCCCTTCGGCATCGGCCAGATCGGCAAGAGCTTCCGCAACGAGATCACCCCGGGCAACTTTATTTTCCGCGTCCGCGAGTTCGAGCAGATGGAGCTGGAGTTCTTCTGCGAGCCGGGCACCGATCTGGAGTGGTTCCAGTACTGGCGCACCTTCTGCCACAACTTCCTGCTGTCCATCGGCCTGAAGGACGAGAACCTGCGCCTGCGCGACCACGACCCCGAGGAGCTGTGTTTCTACTCCAAGGCCACCACCGACTTTGAGTTCCTCTTCCCCTTCGGCTGGGGCGAGCTGTGGGGCGTGGCCGACCGGACGGATTATGACCTCACCCAGCACCAGACGGTTTCCGGCAAGGACCTGACCTATTACGATCAGGAGAAAAACGAGCATTATATCCCCTATGTCATCGAGCCCAGCCTGGGCGTGGAGCGCAGCGTGCTGGCGGTGCTGTGCGATGCCTATGACGAAGAGATCGTGGGTCAGGACAAGAAGGGCAACGACGATGTGCGCACCGTCCTGCGCCTGCATCCCGCGCTGGCCCCTTTCAAGGCGGCCATTCTGCCCCTGTCCAAGAAGGAAGTGCTGGCAGGCCCCGCCCAGAAGCTGTATGCCGAACTGGCAAGCGAGTTCATGGTGGACTACGACGACGCCGGTTCCATCGGCAAGCGCTATCGCCGCCAGGACGAGATCGGCACGCCCTTCTGCATCACCTTTGACTTCGAGACCGTGGGCGACGAGAACACCCCGGCGGACCACTGCGTCACCATCCGTGAGCGTGACACCATGCAGCAGGTGCGCATCCCTCTTGACCAGGTAAAGAGCTATCTGGAAGAGAAGGTCAAGTTCTGAAAAAGAACAGGCTGCCTGCACCTGCTGTCCTCGCCGCTAATGCGGCGTACAAGCGTTTTGCGGAGCAAAACCTTGGTGCAGGGTGGATTCACTTCACCCTGCGCAAATTCAGATAAAAGGGCTCCCGCCAAACCCGTTTGGCGGGAAAATAGGTGCGCATCCCCCTCGATCAGGTGAAGAGCTATATCGAAGAGCGCCTGAAGTTCTGATTTTCCCGCAAAAAGTATTTTCTGCCATCGGGCATTGTGAAATAGAGAGAACGTTTGATGAAAGAAAGGAAGGGAGATCATGGAGCAAAAGAAGCTTCAGTCCCTGGCGGTCACCGCCGCGGAGGCGAGAATGCTGTGCGTCGACATGGTGCACCGCGCCGCCTCCGGTCATCCGGGCGGATCGCTGTCCGCGATGGATATTCTGACCACGCTGTACTTTGATGTGATGCATGTGGATGTCAAGAACCCCCAGGATCCGGACCGTGACCGGTTCGTCCTCAGCAAGGGCCATTGCACCCCGGCGCTGTACCCCATTCTGGCGCTGAAAGGGTTCTTCCCCGTCAGCGAGCTGCGCATGTTCCGCCGCATTGACGGGCATATGTCCGGCCACGCGGAAATGCGCCACGTGAAAGGCGTGGACATGTCCACCGGCAGCCTGGGTCAGGGCGTTTCCTCCGCGGTGGGCATGGCTCTGGCGGGCAAGATGGACGAGAAGAGCTACCGCGTCTACACTCTCTTGGGCGACGGCGAGATCGAGGAAGGTCAGGTGTGGGAGGCGGCCATGTCTGCCGCCAAGTTCCATCTGGATAACCTCTGCGCCGTGGTGGACGTGAACGGTTTGCAGATCGACGGCAAGACGGCGGACGTCATGCCCTCCGAGCCGCTGGACCAGAAGTTCGCGGCTTTTGGCTGGCATGTGGTGAAGGCGGACGGCCACGATTTTGAGGCGCTGGAGGCGGCCTTTGCGGAAGCGGCTGCCGCCAAGGGCCAGCCCACGGTCATTCTGGCAAAGACCGTGAAGGGCAAGGGCGTTTCCTTCATGGAGAACGACGCCGGCTGGCACGGCAAGGCCCCCAACGACGAGCAGTATAAGCAGGCCATGACTGAGCTTCTGGGTGTGCTGAAGGGCTACGGCGTGGACTGGGCCGGTCAGAAGCTGGACAGCCTGAAAAACGTGGCCGCAGGCATCGTGGACAAGGCCGGCGGCGTGCTGGACGCAGCGGGCGATCTGCTGGACAAGGTCGCCGCATTTTTGAACCGGGAGGGCAAGTGAGATGAGCGAGAAGATTGCAACCCGCGCCGCATACGGCGAGGCACTGGTCAGCTTGGCGGAGCAGTATCCCGAGCTGGTGGTGCTGGACGCGGACCTGTCCGGCTCCACCATGACGAAGGCCTTTTCCAAGGCCCATCCGGAGCGCTTTTTCAACATGGGCATCGCCGAGGCCAACATGACGGTGGTGGCGGCCGGTCTGGCCGCCTGCGGCAAGAAGCCCTTCTGCAACACCTTTGCCATGTTCGCGGCGGGCCGCGCCTGGGAGCAGGTGCGCAACTCCGTTGCCTATCCCCATCTGAATGTGAAGGTGATCGGCTCTCACGGCGGCCTGTCCGTGGGCGAGGATGGCGCCACCCATCAGTGCATCGAGGATTATGCCATCATGCGCGCCATCCCCGGCATGATGGTGCTCTCCCCCTGCGACGGGCCGGAGATGCGCCTGGCGGTGAAGGCCCTGCTGGAGTATGACGGGCCTGCGTACATGCGACTGGGCCGGCTGGCGGTGGACAGCGTCACCGACGAGATCCCCGGCTATCAGTTCGAGCTGGGCAAGGGCGTTACCCTGCGGGACGGCAGCGATGTGACCATCGTAGCCACCGGCATGATGGTACAGATGGCCATGAAGGCTGCCGATATCCTGAAGGAACAGGGCATCGATGCCCGCGTGCTGGACTTCCACACCATTAAGCCGCTGGACGAGGCGCTGCTGCTGAAGGCCGCGAAGGAGACCCGCTGCATCGTCACCACCGAAGAGCACAACGTGCTGGGCGGCCTCGGCGGTGCCGTGACGGAATACCTGTCCGGCGTCTGCCCGGTGCCCGTGGTGCGCCACGGCGTGAACGATGAGTTCGGCCGCAGCGGCAAGGCCCCCGCCGTGCTGGAAGCCTATGGCCTTACGCCGGAATCCATTGCGGAAAAGGCGGCGGAAGCGCTGGCCCTGAAGCGGTAAGGGAGGGCGGAAGATGCTGACTTCCGTTCTGGAGATGATCCTGACCCATTTGGTCGAGATCGGGATCCACGGCTTCGAGCTGATCGGCGCCGTGATCATTCTGGTCTCCGGCATCCGCGGACTGGTCCACTACATCCAGCGGGACTCCCACACGCAGATGGTCCTGTTCAAGGGACTGTCCATGGGTCTTGGCTTCTTCCTGGGAAGCGAGATCCTGCGCACCACCATCACCCGCACCTTTTCCGAGCTGGCTCTGGTCGGCGGGATCATCGTCCTGCGCATCGCCCTCACCTTCCTGAT
>CAKUEI010000094.1 GCA_934646175.1 uncultured Oscillospiraceae bacterium | reverse complement strand
GTATGTCTCGGTTCTGCTCCTCCGCAAGGTCCCGCAGCAGTCGCTTATCCAGCGTGGTCTCGTCCAGCGCGGGCTTTAGATCAATCACCGCGGTGCAGGAATCCTTCTCAAAATCCCGCATATGGGCACTGGCGCTGAGGACCAGCGGTCCGGAAAAGCCGAAGTGAGTGAAGAGCATCTCGCCCTGCTCCTGAAAAATGGCCTTTCCTTTCTTATTTTTGATTTTCAGACTGATATTTTTCAGCGCCAGCCCCTGCATGGCACCGCAGCACGGGTCGGGCGACACCAGCGGCACCAGCGACGGCTTCGGCGGCAATACCTTGTGCCCCAGCTCCTCCGCCATGCGGAACCCGTCGCCGGTAGAACCGGTCAGGGGATAGGAAACGCCTCCAGTGCATAGGATAACCGCTTTACAGGGATAAAAGGCTCCATCCGCTTCTACGCCGCAGACGTGCCCTTCTTCCGTTCGGATGCCGGTAACACGGCCGTGCTGAACGGTCACCCGCTCCTTCTTCAAGCCGCGCACCAGCGCATCAATGATGTCCGCCGCGTGGTCGGACTGGGGGAACACCCGGTTCCCCCGCTCCGTTTTCAGCGGCACCCCCAGTGCACGGAAAAAATCCATGGCGTCCCGGGGTGAAAAGGAATGCACCGCACTGAAGAGGAACCGGCCGTTGTGGGGCACATGGGCGAGCACCTCGTCCGGCGTGCAGTCGTTGGTCACATTGCAGCGGCCCTTTCCAGTGATGTACAGCTTGCGGCCCGGCTTTTCGTTACGCTCGAAAAGCAGCACGCTGGCGCCCTGCTGCGCCGCCTGGATGGCGGCCATCATTCCGGCCGCACCCGCCCCGATTACGATCACATCATGCTGCTTCAAGCCGTTCCGCTCCTCTTTCTGAAGATTTATTCGTCCACCTTTTCGTAAACGTTATATTCCGCCCAGATATTCTCCAGAGTGGTAAAGGTGTGAGAGATCTCGTCGTTTTTTGTGCGGCCCAGGGCAACGATCAGGGCGTTGACCAGTGACAGGGGCGCCACCAGCGAATCCACAAAGGAGGCCATGTCGCTCTTCGCTGTCAGGGTACACTGGGCGATGCCCGCCAGGGGCGAAGCCAGACTGTCCGTAATGGCAAGGACCTTGGCCCCGCACTTTTTGGCGTACTCCATGGCCTTTACCGTCCGGTGGGAGTACCGGGGGAAGCTGATGCCGATGACTACATCGTTCTCCCCCACGCGCAGCATGTTTTCCAGCATCTCGCTGACGGAATTGCCGTTCACCCACACCACGTTGTCGAAGATCAGGTTGAAATAGAAGCAGAGGAAGCTGGAGATCGCCGCAGCCGACCGCACACCCAATACGTAACTGCGCTTGGCGCTGCCGATCATGCTTACCGCCCGGTCAAAGCTCTCCCGGTCGGTCTCATCCAGAGTCATATGGATGTTCTCGATGTCAGCCTGCATGACCATAGAGAGGATGTCCTGATTGCCGATCCGGTCGTTGGACACCTCGATGCGCTGGATGGAGGTCAGCTTGTTGCGGATCATCTCCTGCAGCGTCTTCTGCATACTGGGGTAGCCGTCATAGCCCAGCCGGGATGCAAACCGCACCACGGTGGATTCGCTGACGTCCACGGTCTTGCCCAGCTTGCTGGCGGTCATAAAAGCAGCCTTGTCATAAGAATCCAGAATGAAGTTGGCAATGGCCTTCTGTCCTTTGGAAAAACTGCTCATATTGTTCTGAATGGCGGCAAGAATATCTCTGCTCACGTCGCATCCTCCTCGTTTGCCCGCCGCGTCGCCCGCTTCTCAAAGCGTACGCGGCAGTTCTGCATAATCCATGTCTTTCCATGCAGGCTTGCCTGCACGAAAAGCACTCTTTTCTTATCATACCGTATTTTTAGAGAAAAGCAAGATGTTTTTTGCAAGATGAGGCTGCATCGACTGCAAGAGCAGCCGCAGCAGCCTCATGTTTCCTGCAAAATTTCAACTTCCTCTTTGGTCAAAAATCGCCACTGGCCAAGGCGCAGGGCACTGTCCAGCAGAAGGCCGCCTTCCCGCACCCGCCGGAGACGCACCACGGAAAGCCCGGCCATGGCGCACATGCGCCGCACCTGCCGGTTCTTCCCCTCATGGATCACGATGGAAAGGCGGGTGCGCTTTCCGTCAGCACCCAACAGCGTGACCCGGGCAGGGGCTAACGGCACCCCGTCCAGTTCCATTTTTCCCCGCAGAACGGGAAGGGCCGCTTCCGCGTCCCCGGTCACCTCCACGTGGTATTCCTTCTCCACCTCCCGGCCGGGATGGGTGAGCTTATGGGTCAGGTCCCCATCGTTGGTCAGAAGGAGCAGCCCTTCGGAATCGTAATCCAGCCTTCCCACCGGCCAGACCCGCTCCCCACAGCCGGTCACCAACTCGGCCACCGTCTTCCGTCCCCGTTCATCCGAAAGGGTGGTCACGCAGCCCTGGGGCTTATTCAGTATAAGGTAGACGGCCTCCGGCTTGCGGTTTACCGGTGCCCCGTCTAGGCAGATCTTGTCCCGTTCCGGGTCCGCCTTCTCCCCCAGCGCGGCAGTGCGTCCGTTCACCGTAACGCGGCCCGCCTGAATCCACTGCTCCGCCGCCCGCCGGGAGCCGATACCGTAGGCGGACAGGATCTTCTGAAGTCGTTCCTCCACGGTGCTTCCTCCCTTTTATGTAATGCGCAGCCGAAGCACTTCGGCTGCGCTTCTTCCCGGAGCAAACGATTCCGGAAAAAACGTGTTCAGACTGCCCTTTCCTGCGCCGGACAGGAACCGCTTTGCCCGCTCCAGAATACCGGTGCGCTGCAAAAGGGACGGCACCGTCTCTCCATAGAGCAGATAGGTCTCCGCCACCAACTCGTCATTGCGGAAAAACTGCGCTTTCCCGGCGATGGAGCCCTGCTGCACCGGCGCTTGCGCCCGGTCCGGCGCACTGATCTCCTGCCGCACTGTGTCCCCCTCTCGGCAGAGGAAGGAGACTGTCTTTGCATACTGAAGTTCCACAAACCGCACGACGCTTCCCTGTACAGGCAGGGTCAGCGCCCGTTCTCCCACGCTGGCCGGCGTTCTGCTGTGCCATTGGGAAAACCCGTAGTCGAAAAGGGCCGCGTGATCTGCCCAGTCGTTGCCGTCCCGCAGCGTCACGGCAATCAAGGTGACCCCCTCCCGCTCCGCGGCGGAGACCAGTGTGCGCCCAGCCGCCTCCGTATAGCCGGTCTTCAGGCCGATGCAGCCCTCATACCGCCATAAAAGGCGGTTGTGGTTCACAAAGCTGCGCCCCCCCATGGTGATGCGCTTGGTTTGCAGCACCGGGCGCAGCAGCTCATTTTCCAAACACGCCTTTGCCAGCAGCGCCATATCCTGGGCGGAGGAATAGTGCATCTCCTCGCTCAGGCCGCTGGGATTGCAGAAATGGCTGTGCTCCATGCCCAGGCTTTCCGCCCGGTCGTTCATCCAGCGGACAAAGGTCTCCGTATCCCCGGCGCAGTGCCCGGCCACTGCCATGGCGGCGTCGTTGCCCGACTCCAGCAGCATACCGTAGATCAGGGTCTCCAGCGAGGTGTGTTCCCCTTCCTTCAGGTAGATGGAGGAGCCTTCCGCCCGGGTGTATTCCGGCAAGATCTCCACCGTTTCCGACCAGTCTGGATGGGTCTCCGCCGCCACAAGGGCGGTCATCAGCTTTGTGATGCTGGCAATGGGCAGCATGGCGTCCGCATTCTCGGCATACAAAACCTCGCCGCTGCCCGCGTCCATCAAAACAGCGGCGGAAGCGGAGGTGTGGACCGCTTCCGCCGGAGATGCGGACAGGACGGCAGAAAGTGCCGCCAGGCCCGCCAGAATGGAGACGATACGTTTCATATAGAATCACCCTTCCTTACAGGTGATTCTATTATGGGACTCAAAACTCCTCTTTATCCGCCTTTTTGCTCTCTGCAAAGTCGCTTACCTTCTCGATAACCTCGGGCAGCAACTCCACCAGCCGGTCCACGGTAGTGTTGGCGGGCGGCGTCACAGGAAGCAGACGCACACTGTCGCCCTTGATGACGAGGAACGCCACGGGGATCACATTCACGCCTGCGCCGCTGCCGCCGCCGAAGCAGTTGTTCTGATCCGGCTTCTGATTTTTCGTGTTGAAGTCACTGCCGCCGGAGGCGAAGCCGAAGGACAGCCGGGAGACCGGGATCAGCGTCACCTCGCCCGCCTGAATGGGCGCGCCAACGATGGTGTTGGCGTCCACCATTTCCCGGATCTTCTGCATCGTCGTGTCCATAAGCTCATGAATGGGATGGTTGTTTTCCATAAGAATCCGCCTTTCTTTCCTCGGTACCGGTCTTCTGCAGCTTGCGGTATTTCAGCAGTCCGCCCAGTCCGTATTTTATTCCGAATACCACCGCCTGACCAATGGTCAGGGAGAAGGCAGCCTCCGCCAACGCCGTGGGGCCTGCGGCTTCGAAATCCGCCGTGGTGCGGATGCTGCGCTCTTTCACCTCAAAATTGTTCTCGATCGCGGGCCAGATCATCCCGAGAAACGCATTGGCTCCGCCGAAGGCCATGGCCGTTTTCGCGGCATCTCCTCCGGCCGCCACCGTAAGCTCCAGCTCGATCTTGTCGATGCGGATCTTGCGCTTAAGGGTACCTGCCGCTTCCAGAATAAAGGGCAGCATCTCCTTCAGTTTGGCCCAGGTGCCGCCTGGCATCTTCTGCCCGTCCGCGGGATGCTTTTTCCGGGGTTCCTTTTTCTTCTCCTTTTTTTTCTCCCTGGGATACAGAAGAAAGGAAAGGGGCCCCACCCGCAGAAAGGCGCGGAACCCGTCCCGGTTATATTTTGCCGTGCCGCCTATCCGCACAAGGGAAAGGAGAAGCAGCGCCAGAACGATGATGCCGATGATGCAGAGCGCTTTCATGCCCCGGCCTCCCCCGTCTCCTGTCGGGCAAGCTCGCGGGCGGCGTCCAAAAGCTCTTCATCGGAATAATCCGTCTCTTCGGAAGCCTCCTGCACCTTGCGCAGCCGCTCCACCGCCGCCTGCATCTCCATGGTGATCTGTCCGTCCTCTGGGCTGCTGTTGGGAAGTTCCGGCAGCTCTTCCAGATCGCTCATGCCGAAGGTGCGCAGGAAATTTTTCGTGGTACGGTACAGAATGGGGCGGCCGGGCACCGCCAGCCGCCCGGCTTCTTCGATCAGTTCCCGTTCCAGCAGAAGCCCCACGGTATACGAGCTGTCCACGCCGCGCACCTGATCCACATAGGCCCGGGTGACCGGCTGGAAATAGGCAATGATGGCCAATACCTCCAGTGCGGGCTGGGACAGCTTGGCCGGTTTCCGGCTTTCCAGCGTCTTGCGGATCCACTCCGCATATTCCGGCGCGGAGCACAACTGCAGACTGTTCTCCATACGCACCAGGCGGATGCCCCGCCGCTCATAGCTATAGTAGTCCGCCAGATGCTGGGCCACCGCATCCACCGACGCCTTGTCCACTGAAAGGGACAGGCAGATGCGCTCCACACTCACCGGC
>CAKUEI010000093.1 GCA_934646175.1 uncultured Oscillospiraceae bacterium | reverse complement strand
CTCCGTGGTGCTGGGCATCATCTTTGGCATGTATCCGGCGGTGAAGGCCAGCGGCCTTCAGCCGGTGGAAGCGCTGCGCGCGGAATGAGGAGAGTGAAAACTATGTGGAAAAAGAAGCTGGGCGGCATTCTGCTATCGACGGCCCTACTGGTGTCGTCCCTGACGGGGGCCTTTGCCGCCGCCCCGTCCTTCCCTGACGTGAAGGACCCGCAGACCGCGCTGGAGGTGGACTGTCTGCGTATGCTGGGCGCCATTTCGGGCGACAATTACGGGAATTTTGATCCCGACGGCAAGTTGACCCGGGCGCAGTTTGCCAAGATCGCGGTGATCGTGCTGGGCAAGGCCGATCAGGAGCCGACCTACCGCAACCGCACCATCTTCCCCGACGTCCGCGCCAATCACTGGGCGCGGGGGTATGTGAACCTGGCTGCTTCCGGCGAACTGAGCATCATCAAGGGCACCGCCGGTCCCGGCGGCCCCTTTAAGCCGGACACCACCATCACCTATGGCGAGGCAGTTACCATGGTCACCCGGATGCTGGGCTATACGGACGCGGACACCGGTCTTGTCTGGCCGGACGGCTATCTGGAGCTTGCTGCCCAGATCGGCCTGACCAAGGGCATCACTCTGTCGGCGAAGGACGCCATCCCCCGCGCCCAGGCGGCGCACCTGTTCTGCAATCTGCTGAACACTCCGAAGAAAGAGGGCGGCCTTTTTGCCGGGCAGTTGGGCAGCGTGACGGAAAACGTGGTGATCCTGGCACTGGATGTGACGGCGGATGACGGAACGGCTGGTGCCGTCCGTACCTCTGACGGCGTGAAGAAGGTGAAAAGCGGCATCGTGCCCCAGTCCATGCTGGGTCAGAAGGGCAGCCTTGTGGTGGACAATAGGGGGGAGATCCTCACCCTGGTGCCCGACGGCGGCGAGAGCAAGACCGTCACCGTTTCCGCCGCAGCGGCCGGACGCATTACCGACTCCGCCGGGAACAAGTACACCATCCCAACCAATGTCCTCACCTATACCGCCGAAGGCTCCACCACCTTCGATCAGGTCTGGATGGACCTTGCCGCCGGTTCCCGCGTGACCATGTACTACACCGCCGGGAAGGTCACGGCCCTCTATCTTAACACCGCCCCGGCGGCCGATGCCGTGGTGGTGACCGGGAACGCTACGGCGGCCACCTTCCGTTCCCTCACCAACGGGGCCGCCGGCTATCCCATTTACAAAAACGGGCAGAAGATCACCTATGCAGACATTCAGGCCTACGATGTGGCCACCTTCAGCAGCGGCACGCTGAATATCTCCAGCCTGCGGCTGACCGGCGTTTACGAAAATGTTTATCCCAACACGGAGTACCCCACCCGCGCCACCGTGATCGGCCATGAATTTACCGTGCTGGGCAGTGCGGTGGACACCATGTCCAAGCTGAAGCTGGGCGAGACCGTCACCGTTCTGCTGACTGCGGACGGGCAGATCGCCGCGGCCTACCGCCCGGGAACGGTACAGGGCAACGCCATGGGTATCGTGAAATCCTATGACTCAGAAAAGGCAGAGGTGCAGCTGCTGGGCACCCAGATCATCCTCAGCGGCAAGCCCAGCGGAAGCTATTCCGCCTCCGGCTTTACGGGTCAGCTGGTGAATGTCTCCTCCTACGAAAAGGGCCGCATCGCCCTGAGCAGCCTCACCACCAACAGCGGCGCAGGCAGCTTTCAGGTGGAGAGCATGAAGCTGGGGAACTACACTGTCTCCCCCGCCGCAGTGCTGGGCGAGCGGGTGGGGAACGGCCCCGTGCGCCAGATCAGCCTGGCGGACCTCACCCAGAAGAGCTATTCCTCCAGCCAGATCTCTTACTATCACCTGAACTCCGCCAATCAGGTGGACGTGCTCATCTTCAACAATATCACCGGCGACTGCTATACCTACGGCATCCTGGGCAGTAAGGTGGAAACGGTGTATGACTCCGGGTTTGAGATCACTGAGCGCACCATGTGGGTCACCAATCAGTCCGGCGAGCAGAAGCACCTGAAGGGCGGCGGCACCGTCTCCGGCGGGACCAAGACCTTCGGCGGCATTGCGGAGGGCACCAACGGCCGGGTGGCGGATTGGCTTACGCTGAAGTCCATCCAGACGGTTCCCCGCTCTGCGTTTACCACCATCGATGGGACGGTGTGGCTTTCCCACAACGGTCAGAGTTTCCCAGTTTCCGAAAACGTGCAGTGCTATAACAGCATATCGGGCACTTGGTTTAACAACCTTGCTGCCTGTCGTGCGTTTTCCAATAATTTGACCGTCTATTATGACCGACCGGCCAACGAAGGCGGCAAGATTCGCATTGTAGTGGCCAATTGACCTCCTGAAGGCAAGAAAAGGCGGCGTGCAGGTGCACGCCGCCTTTTTTTCATGAAAACCGGGAAAGAGAGGACTTGCACTCCTGCTGTGCAGGAGCGGAAAACGCAGATCTTGTCTGACACAAAAAGAGGGATTATGCAAACCGTTTTGCGGGAATGCGGCAGGTGATCAATGCGCCCAGCGCACACATGGGGAGAAACAGGTAGAAACTGATCCCCCGGCAGAGAACCAGGGCAGGAGCCACCAGGTCTGTGCCGAAAATAGGAGCAAACAGATTTAGAAATCCCCCTTCCGCAGCCCCCGCCGCGCCGGGCAGGGGGAAGGCTGCCACCGACAGGTTCAGGACCGCCTGCGTGGCCGCAGCATGCAGAGGCTTACCTGCCACGCCCAAAGCGAAGCAGACCACACAGGGAACAAAGGCGGCAGCCAGACATTGCAAGGTGGTCAGCCCAAATATCTGAAACAGCAGCTTGGGGTTGCGCCGTACACAGGCAGCACCTTCTGCATAGCGGTCAATGCCGCCCTCTGCGGCGGAAAGTGCCTTTGCTGCGGTATCCGGCTTCAACATGCGGAGCCGCCGCAGGAGGGAAATACCGCCCCTTGCCGCCCGGTGCACGCCGCCCGGGCAGAACAGCAGGCACAGCATGGCAACGGTCAGCAGAATATTGACGATGGCGCCAAACAACAGCAATTTGCCCGCTCCTCCGGAACCGGGCAGGCTGCCTAACACCAGATAGGAAAGAAGACCGCATACCAACATGGAGCACTGATAGCACACGGCCAGAAGAAGCATGGTTAGCGAGGCGAGAGAGAGGGGCACTCCGTCTCGGCACATGGCATAGATTTGGGCAGGCTGTCCGCCGGAAGAGGACGGGGTGATGGAGGCGCAGCAAAAGCCCAACATGGAATAAGTACAGCACCGGCGGGCGGAAACGGGTGATCCCAATGCCGTTAAAATGCGGCTGGAGGCGACGGCTTCAAACCAGATGAACAGTGCCATCAGGCCGAAACCGGGCAGGAGCAGAAGCGGTTTGACTGCCTGCAGGGCGTTGACCAGCGATTTTAACGGGAAGCTGCGCAGAAAGAAGAAGACAACCAAGCCCAGAATTCCCGCCAGCAGAAGGCCGCCCACAATCAATTTGCGGCGGTTACGCGGCATAGGGGGTGCCTCCCTTCGGCTTTTCGGACAGGGCGGACAGCAAGTCGACCAAAGCTGTGGGACGCAGGTTTTCCCGTATGCATCGGGCCGCTTCACTCATCCGCTGCAGTTGGTTTGGGTTGCTCGTCAGGCGAGCTATGGCGTCCAAGCAACCATTGGGCTCTCGGGGTGCCAACAACGCAATGCCATGGGCTTCCGCAAAGGCGGCGTTGCGGGTTTCTTGCTCTAATGTAGGTTCTGGAATCAACAGGGGAAGACCGGTGTATATGGCTTCAAACAGGGTAATGCCGCCTGCTTTGGATATCATCAGATCTGCTTTTTGCATATAGTCCCGCACGTTGGAGGTATACCCCAAAACGGTGAGTCCCTCAAACCGGCCGGCCAACCGTTGATACAGCTTGTGATTGCGGCCGGTAATGACGGTGGCGTGAACTCCGGGCAGCTTGGAAAGCCCCTGGTAAAAAGAAGGCTCCGGCGGGAGAAGTCCCAGACCGCCTCCCATAAGCAACAGCTCCAACCGCTCATGGGAGGTGTCCCGGGTTGCCGTGTAAAATTCCTGCCGCAGCGGGACGCCGGTCATCAAGATCTGTTCCGGCGCCACGCCGTAGGACTGAAGAGAAAGCGCGATATCCCGTGCACCGACGCAGTAATAGTCGGTGTAAGGGTTCACCCATTCTGGGTGGGTGGACAAGTCCGTCAGGCAGGTGATGAGGGTGAAGCCCTGTCCCGCTTTTTTGCACTGGGACGCCAGATAGGCGCAGATAGGGTGTACGGCGATCACCACGTCGGGCTGTTTCTCGCGGAAAAGCCGATCGGCCTTCTGCTGAAAGACCCGCAGGAGAGAAAAAGTCTTCCCACTGTCGGACAGGGCGGACATTTTGTAATAGGCGTTGTAGAGCGGGCTCATTCTGGCCACCAGCGTGCCGAACAGACGATACCACAGATTGGCCCCGTCCTTGGAAAGATAGGTGGGCAGATCAATGGCGGAGACCTTGGCCCCGGGCACCTGCTGCTCCAGCGAGACGGTCAGCGCCCCGGCCACACTGGCGTGGCCCATGCCGAATTTTCCAGTCAGGATCAGAATGTTCATGGCGGATTCCCCTCTCTGATTTCTGCATCTTTATCATACAGGGACTTTTTTAAATTCGGGGCAGGGAAAGTTAAAAAATTCATTAAGAAGGGATAAAAAGAGAAAAAAGCCGGAAACCGGCGGCCATTTGGCCGCCGGTTTCCGGCAGATGGATATGGAGTCAAAGAGGGGAGAAGGTAAGGAAAAATCAGTCGTTGAAGAGGGGGGTGGAGAGATAGCGGTCGCCGGTGTCGGGCAGCAGCACCACGATGTTCTTGCCCTTGTTCTCCGGACGCTTGGCCAGCTGAATGGCGGCCCACACGGCGGCACCGGCGGAAATACCAACCAGAACGCCCTCCTTGCGGCCGATCAGACGGCCGGTGGCGAAGGCGTCTTCGTTCTCCACGGGGATGATCTCGTCATAGACCTTGGTGTCCAGCACGTCGGGCACGAAGCCTGCGCCGATGCCCTGGATCTTATGAGAACCGGCAGTGCCCTTGCTCAGCACGGGGGAGGTGGCAGGCTCCACCGCCACGACCTTCACGCCGGGGTTCCGACTCTTCAGGTATTCGCCCACGCCGGTGATGGTGCCGCCGGTGCCGACGCCGGCCACAAAGATGTCCACCTTCCCGTCGGTATCCTCCCAGATTTCCGGGCCGGTGGTGGCCTTATGGACGGCGGGGTTTGCGGGGTTTACGAACTGGCCGGGGATGAAGCTGTTGGGAATTTCTTTGGCCAGCTCGTCGGCCTTGGCAATGGCACCCTTCATGCCCTTGGCACCTTCGCTCAGTACCAGCTCCGCGCCGTATGCCTTCATCAGCTGGCGGCGCTCCACGCTCATGGTCTCGGGCATGACGATGATGATGCGGTAGCCACGGGCGGCCGCCACGCTGGCCAGACCGATACCGGTGTTGCCGGAGGTGGGCTCGATGATGACGGAATCGGGCTTCAGCAGGCCCTTTGCCTCCGCGTCATCGATCATGCCCTTGGCGATGCGGTCCTTCACGCTTCC
>CAKUEI010000092.1 GCA_934646175.1 uncultured Oscillospiraceae bacterium | reverse complement strand
AGTGTAGCTCATCTGGTAGAGCGCCACCTTGCCAAGGTGGAGGTAGCGAGTTCGAGCCTCGTCACTCGCTCCAAAAAGAAAGACACGACATTTGTCGTGTCTTTCTTTTTGGATTCGCTCGCTCTGCTTGGTTCACCCTACGGAGATTGAAAATGCTCAGGGCAAGTGAATTGCCAGTTTGCTAAGCAAAGCACCGCCCCGACGTGCGGGGTCCCCATCTGCTTTATCAGGCTGCAATCAGAGGGGCGAGAATGATCACGACCACGCTCACGCTGGACCTCTCCAATCACCAAATCTGTCGAAAACCGGGCGGCATGGCTTTTGCCATGCCGCCCGGTTTTTGCGCGCGGAAATTACTTCCGGAACACGTACCGGTCCAAACGGTGAAACGCCTCCTGTACCAGCGTGTGGGGCAGGGCGAGATTCATGCGGATATGGCAGGGGCCATGGAAGGGGCGGCCGTCCTGCCAGAGGACGCCGACTTCCACCCCGGCGGCAAGAAGTGCGTCCAGATCCGTTTCATGGGCGGCGCACCAGTCAGTGCAGTCCAGAAAGAGCATATAGGTGCCCTGAGGGCGGGAGAGGCGGACACCGGGCCAGTTTTCAGCGATGAAATCGCAGGCCCAGTCGATATTCTCCCCCAAAACCTGCCGCAACTCGTCCAGCCACTGTTGCCCTTCCGGGGTGTAGGCGGCTGTGAGGGCGTGCATGGAGAGGACATTCATGGAATTATAATGGCACAGGGAGGACTCTTTTTTTACACGGTCGTGGAGGGCGGAGTTATAAATAATATGATAGCTGCCCACAAGACCTGCCAGATTGAAGGTTTTGGAGGGAGCGTACAGGGCGACGGTGCGCAGCTTCGCGTCCTCGGAGACGGACTGGGTGGGGATATGCCGATAACCAGGAAGGGTAAGGTCGGACCAGATCTCGTCCGACACGACGAAAACGTTGTATTTCCGGAACAACTCCATGGCCTTTTCGATCTCCCAGCGCTCCCACACGCGGCCGGTGGGGTTATGGGGGGAACAGAAGACGGCGGCGTGGATGTGCTCCCGCTGGAACTTTTCCTCCATGTCCGCATAGTCCATGCGCCAGATACCGTCCGCATCCTGCACCAGAGGGGAGAGGACCATCTGGTACCCGTTATTCTCCAGCGAGTGGGAAAAGCCGATATAGGTGGGGGAGTGGAGCAGCACCTTATCCCCCCGGGAACAGAAGACATTGAGAGCGCTGATTACCCCGCCGAGGACGCCGTTTTCATAGCCGATGCACTCCCGGGTGAGACCGGTGACGCCGTTCCGGGTCCGCTGCCAGGAGAGAATGGCGTTGTAATATTCGTCCGACGTGGCGAAATAGCCGTAGGCCGGGTGCTGCGCCCGGCGGATGATGGCCTCCGGAATGGTGGGGACGGTGGGAAAATTCATATCGGCGACCCACATAGGAATGCGGGGAAATCCTTCCCGGGTCTTGACGTTGGGGAATGCGCCGGGGGCAAAGGGTGCGTCCACGGCAAGGGCGTCCTTGCCGTGCCGGTCCATAATGGAGGTGAAATCGTACTGCATAAGGGTGCCTTCTTTCTATCAGAGAAGTGGGGAGGGTCAGTTCTCGTAGCGGTAATAGCCGTGCTGCAGCAGGTGCTTTTCCTTCATCATGAGAACGCCGCGGGCAAAGACGGAGTCGATGTTCCACTCCCGGTCCAGCAGGACGATGTCCCCATCGGCACCGGCGGTGAGGGTGCCCTTGCGGGGAGAAAGCTCCAGTGCCTGGGCAACGTGGGTGGTGATGAGGGAAAGGGCCTCTTCCACGGGGAGCAGATCTTCTGTAATAAGATAGCGGACGGTGGCCCAGAGCGTGTCCATTTTCCCGACGCCCATGCCGATGAGTTCCCGCTTTTCGTTCCACTTGGGGGAGCTCCCGTTGGAGTCGGAGGAAAGAGTCATGCGGTCAAAGGGCGCTTCCTCCCTGGCGTGGAGAATGTCCTGGGCGGTCTTGGATGCGTTTTTCCCAGCGGTGAAGTCGATATAGCCGCCCAGGTTGGCAAACCGGATCGCGTCAGGCAGCAGATGCCCCACGTGGGTGGGGCGGAAGTGCTTGATGGGAATGTCGGAATGCTCCACCAGATAGATGATATCCGAAAGAGCGGTGCGCCCGGTGCCCGTGTGCATACACAGGATGCCCGGCTTTCCGGACAGAAGGGCGGCCACCCGGATCTGGCAGGCAAGGCGCAGCAGCTCATCCCGGGTGGGGGCGGAGGAGCGGTGGTCGGTAATGGCCACCTTGCAGCCGATGATCTCCTGCACGAAGGCGATGTCCTTTTCCACCGAGCCGGTGAGGGTGACAGAGGGGACGGCGTAAGAGCCGGTGAGGCAGAAGGCGGTGACGCCCTCTTCATTCAGCGCCTTGGTTTTGGCTACCAGATTTTCCACGCTGCGGGTGATGCCGTCGGTGCCCAGAAGGCCCACCACGGTGGTAACGCCGCTGGAGATAATGTCCGGAAGAGAAATTTCGCGGATGCGGCTGCGGAAGCTCTGCTCCCCGCCGCCGCCGGTCACATGGACGTGCTGGTCCAGGAAACCGGGGACAGCGGTAAGGCCGGCGGCGTCCAGAACCGTAAGGTCAGGGTCAGAAAAGAAAATTTCCGGCGCGATGCGGATGAGCTTGTCGTTGCAGAGGAGAATATCCTGCCGGCCAAGGTCGGCGGGGGCGTAAACGCGGGCGCCGCGGATGAGGGTGAACATGGTATCACACGCTTTCCAACAAAAATTTCCGCCCGGGGACCGGGAACGGATGAAAAAGGGTCTTCTTCGCGGGGATTATACCACACCCGAGGAAATGGGGCAAGCGGCGGGGAAGAGAGGATGGCATTTTGGAGCATGGGTGTGTATAATAGGGGAAAACAGCAACGGGGAGGCGCGCGAGTATGCGGGAAGCGGGCATTTTGCTTCCGGTTTTCTCTCTGCCGGGGGCGGGGCCTGTGGGAACTCTGGGAGAGGGAGCACGGAAGTTTCTTGATTTTCTGGCGCAGGCGGGGCAGAAATGGTGGCAGGTGCTGCCCTTAGGCCCCACCGGGTACGGGAATTCCCCCTACCAGAGCTTTTCCGCCTTTGCAGGCAATCCCCTGCTCATTGACTGGGCGGAGCTGGGCTTTTGCCCGGAAGAAAACGGCGCAGACCGGGGCCGGGCCGACTATGACCGGGCAGCCCAATGGGCAAAGGAAGGTTTTTTCCGGTTCGGGCGGGCATTCTGCCGGACACACGGGGGAGAATACACGGCTTTTTGCGAGGAAAACGCATGGTGGTTGGAGGATTACGCCCTTTTCGTGGCGGTCAAAAATGCCCATCAGGGTCTTTCCTGGTATGAATGGCCGGAGGAGTTGAAACGCCGGGAGGAGAGTGCCCTTTCCATCATAAGGGAGCAGGAGCGGGAAGAGATCGAGCGGGTGAAGGAGGAACAGTTCCTCTTTTTCTTCCAGTGGGACAAGGTGAAGCGCTACGCCGGGGAAAAGGGCGTGAAGCTCATGGGGGACCTGCCCTTTTACGTGGCGCTGGACTCCGCCGATGTGTGGGCGCACCCGGAATGGTTCCAGCTGGAGGAGGACGGACGGCCGAAGGCCGTGGCCGGGGTGCCGCCTGACCCCTACGCCGCCGACGGGCAGGTGTGGGGCACACCCCTGTTTCACTGGGAGAACATGAAGAAGGACGGATATGCCTTCTGGGAAAAACGGGTGGAGACGGCGGAAGCGCTTTTCGACAAGGTACGCATCGACCATTTCCGCGGCTTTGACAGCTACTGTGCCATCCCCTACGGCGACGAGACCGCTGCCCGGGGGGAGTGGAAGCGCGGCCCGGGGATGGACTTTTTCCGCGCTCTGGGCGAAGAACACCGGGAACGGCTGGTGGCGGAGGATCTGGGGATCCTGACAGAATCCGCCGCAGCGCTGCTGGAGGAGACCGGCATCCCGGGAATGAAGGTGCTGCAGTTCGCCTTTGAAGGGGAAGACAGTCCCTACCTCCCCCACAACGTGGGAAAGCACTGCGTCATGTACACCGGAACCCATGACAACGACACCTGTCTGGGCTGGTACCGTAGCGCAGGGGAAAGGGAGAAGACCTACGCCCGGGAATACCTGCGCCTGCACGAGGGGGAGTGGGAGAACTGGGGGATGATGAAAGCCGTCTGGGGCAGTCGGGCGGAGCTGGCCATCGTCCCCTTGCAAGACATTCTCTCCCTGGGCAGCGAGGCGCGGATGAACATCCCCGGGACGGTGGGGGCAGCAAACTGGAGCTGGCGCGCCTGGGAGGAGGACCTCAGCGAAGGGCTGGCACAGGCCGTGGGGCAGCAGATGAAGGTATATTGGCGGTAAGCGCCGCGGCCTTCGCTTTTTATGGAGGGGATAGAGATGGCAAAGCATGAATTCGGGATCATGGCATTTGCGCCCCGGCCGGGGGAACGGTATGATACGTACGAGCCGGAGAAATACGCCTGCATTTCGGTGGATGACGACGCTTTGAATGCTGCGGAAGGACGGCTTTCCACCATTGAGTGCTATTGGCATACCCTTGCGGCGAAGGAGAAGGGGCTTACCTGGTGCGGGATCACGCTGATCCCACCCGGTTCGCTGAGATCGTGCATGGATGCCGTGGCCGATTTTCCAGAGCTGTGCGCGCTAAAGGAACTGCTGGAAAAGGCGCGGAAAGAGGGGCGATGGGTGATTCATTACGGACTTTGAAAAGTAGAATTAAGACCGAAATTTGACAAAGGAGCGCGGATGGAATGAAAACAAAGCAAAAAGCAGTTGCCCGTATCGTGCTGATCGGGATCATCATCCTGTCTTTCTTTGCCGGGAGATATGTATCGCAGCGGGGAAATGCCGAGCTCGGGAGGGAGCGCTGCAGCACACAGATCGAGTTTGCAATCAGCAAATTGGAAAAGGAGGATCTTGCAGATCAGAGTGTCATGCGGGCGCTGATCAGCGATGTTTATGGCTCCTATCTGCTCTGTGATGACGCGCAGGCGGCCGCACAGCTGCATGATCTCTGGAACTTCCTGATCTTTGAAAGTGACGGCGATCTGGAGGGCGCAAAAGAAATCGCCCTGACGGAATTGAATGATGTGCTGCGCACCGTAAAAACGGGCAGCTGACCGGCGGAAGCCTGCCAGAAAACGACAGAAAAAGGGCGGCCACAGAATTTCTGTGGCCGCCCTTCGTGTTTTTATTACATTAAATGTCCAGCGCGCGGTAGTAGCCCTGGGTGGTGGCCTCCAGCACGCGGCCGGCGCGGATACAGTCGCCCACCTCGAACACGCGGGGAGCGGCGTTATAGAACTGCTCCACGGTGGCGCGGTCGGCCTTCATGCCGGCGGCGAGGAGGATGGTGTCCGCCTCGTACAGCACCTCGCCGCAGCAGGCGCTTTCACAGATGAGACCCTGCTCGGTGACGGCCTTGGCGCGGGTGGCGGTGTGGATCTGGATCTTGCTGTCGCGGATGTACATATTCATGGCATTGCGGTGCATGAAGTAGGAGTCTGCGGCCCAATCGTCCTTCATTTCTACCACGGTGACGTCCTTCCCGAGACCGTCCAGATAGATGGCGCATTCGCAGCCCACCAGACCGCCGCCCAGAATGACCACCTTCTGGCCCAGGGCGGGAGGAGTCTGATGCAGAGCGTCAAGGCCAACGACCTTGGAGGAGTCAATGCCCGGAATGGGAGGCACCACCGGTTTGGCACCCACGGCCACCACGATAACGTCCGGATTCATGGCGGATGCCTCTTCCGCGGTGAGGGCGTGGTTCAGCTCCACAGTAACGCCGGCGGCCTTTAGCCGGGCAGCGAGAACTTTGACGAAGTTGAACATATCCTGCTTAAAGGGAATGTGCTGCTCCGCCAGAAGCTGGCCGCCCAGCTGGGCGGATTTTTCATACAGGGTGACGGAGTGGCCGCGCTGTGCGGCGGTGATGGCCGCCTCCATGCCGCCGGGGCCGCCGCCCACCACGATGACCTTCTTCGGCG
>CAKUEI010000091.1 GCA_934646175.1 uncultured Oscillospiraceae bacterium | reverse complement strand
TGGGGGTGATCTCGAATTCCACCACGTGGTCGTCAAGGCCGATAGCGGTGCGGATGTCCTCCCCCACGGTCAGCTTGTCCGCAAGGTCGGGGTCGGTACTGAGGACGAAAATACCATCCTCAATGGCGTAGGGGAACTCGTGGACGGTGAGGCCCAGCTCCTTCAGGGAGCAGAGCATGCCGTTGGATTCCTCGCCGCGGAGCTTGCCTGCGGTGATGTGAACGCCGCCGGGCAGGTAGGAATCGTCCAGCGCGGCGGGCACCAGATCGCCCACGTTCAGGTTCTGGGCACCGGTGACGATCTGAATGGGAGAGGCTTTGCCCACATCCACCATGCAGATCCACATATGGTCGGAATTGGGGTGGCGTTCCAGCGACAGGATCTTGCCCACCACCACGTTTTGGATGCCCTCACCCTCCACAGAGGTGATCTCCACCTTGGAGCCGGACAGGGTCATGGATTCTGCGAAATCTTTATCCGCGGCGTCAACGGAAACAAATTCATTCAGCCATTTTCTGCTCAATAACATAATCTGATCTCTCCCTTCCCTCAGAACTGGCCCAAGAAGCGCATGTCGTTCTCAAAGATCAGCCGCAGGTCGGCGATCTTGAAGCGGCGCATGGCGGTGCGTTCCAGACCGATGCCGAAGGCCCAGCCGGAGTACACCTCCGGGTCGATGCCGGACATGCGCAGCACGTTGGGGTGGATCATGCCCGCGCCCAGCAGCTCGATCCAGCCTTCGCCCTTACAGGTGGGGCAGCCCACGCCGCCGCACTTGTGGCACTGAACGTCCATTTCGCAGCTGGGCTCGGTGAAGGGGAAGTGGTGGGGGCGGAAGCGGGTCTTGGTGCCCTTGCCGTAAAGCTGCTCCACCACGGTATTCAGGGTGCCCTTCAGGTCGGCCATGGTGACGCCCTTGTCGATGACCATGCCCTCCACCTGATGGAACATGGGGGAGTGGGTGGCATCCACCTCGTCCTTGCGGTACACGCGGCCGGGAGCGATGATGCGGATGGGCAGCTCCATGGTTTCCATGGCGCGCACCTGCATGGGACTGGTCTGGCTGCGCAGCATGACGCGGCTGTCCTTGTCAAAATAGAAGGTGTCCGACCAGTCGCGGGAGGGGTGCCCCTCGGCGGCGTTCAGCTTATCAAAGTTATAGGTGGCAAGCTCCACCTCCGGTCCGTCCAGCACGGTGAAGCCCATGCCGATGAAGATCTCCTTGATCTCGTCCAGGGCGATATACATGGGGTGACGGTGCCCCAGCTTCACCGGCGCGCCGGGCATGGTGACGTCTACGGCCTCCTGCTTCAGGCGGAGGTTCAGGGCTTCATCCTCCAGGGCCTTGCTGCGCTCGTCCAGCGCAGTGGTCAGATATTCCCGCACCTCGTTGGCCAGCTGGCCCATTTTGGGCCGCTCTTCGGCGGAAAGCTTGCCCATCTGCTTCAAGACGGCGGTGAGCTCGCCCTTCTTGCCCAGGTATTTCACCCGCAGCCCTTCCAGCATAGAGGAATCCTTGGCCTCTGCCAGGGCTTCGGCGGCTTCCCGCCGGATCTGCTCCAGTGTTTCCTTCATGTTCACGACTCCTTTTTGACCATAAAAAAACCTTTCCTCCCAAACAAAAGGGACGAAAGGCAAACTTCCGCGGTACCACCCGGATTCGCGCAGTTTCTGCGCGCACTTGATGCCCGGTAACGGCGGGACACCGTCCGTGTCTCCACGGCCGCTCGCGGGCGAACCAAGCGGACTTTCCTGCGACGGCTTTCAGCCGATGGCCATCGCTCTCTGAAGGAAAGGGAAACGCTATTTTCCCGGTCAGCGCATTTGAACGAACCTACTTATATCACATTTCGCGGGGAAATGCAAGGGGCGGAACAGGTTTTGTTCGACAAGAGGAGGGGGATATGATATAATTTCCATAATCATAAATGCCAAGATCATCATAAGGAAGGATGGGACGGCTATGAAGCGGGAATGCCTGCGCTGCGGTGCGGAAATGATAACGGGCCTCGGCCTTGAGATGCGGAACGTGCAGACTCCGGGAACGCTTCTCCCGAGCTGGAGCCGGTGGGGCTTTCAGGTGACGCAAGGCGGGTACTATGACGCCGTGGAGATTCCCTTAAAGGCGGCGGTGTGCCCCAAGTGCGGGTATACGGAGCCCTATGTGGAAGAGCCGGAGAAGCTGAAGCCCTGTTGAGGGCAACTTGTGTGTAAGGAAGCGTGAGGAAAGTATGGAACTGGCTACAGCGGCCCAGATGAAGGAGATCGACCGCCGCGCCATGGAAGGCGGCATCCCGGGGCTTGCCCTGATGGAGCGGGCCGCCCGGGCCATGGCGGACCAGGCGGAGGAAATGGCACGGGAGATCGCCGCGCCACTGGATGCGCACCATCTGTCGGGGTTTGGCATGCCGGACGGGGAGAAGAAGCCCCAACGCAGGGCCATGGTGTTCTGCGGCCCGGGCAACAACGGCGGGGACGGGTTTGCCTGCGCCCGGCTGCTGCTGCAGCGGGGGTGGGAGGTGCGCACCTTTACCGTCACCGGCTTTGCCCCCCGGACGGAGGACGCGCAGGAGATGGCCCGGCAGCTTCAGGACGCGGGCGGAACGGTGGAGGAGCTTGCCCCCACGGACCCGAAGCAGATCTCGTTCTGCCTTTCCTGCCATGTGTTGGTGGATGCTCTGTTCGGCGTGGGCCTGAAGCGGCCGCTGGGCTGGGAGATGCTGGCAGCGGTCAGCATGATGAACGGTGCGGGGGTGCCCGCGCTGGCGGCGGACATCCCCTCCGGCATCGAAACCGACACCGGCCGGGTGCTGGGCGGCGCGGTGAACGCGGACTGCACCGTCACCTTCACCCTGCCGAAGATCGGCCTGTTTGTGGGGGAAGGGGGCGTCCGCGCCGGAAAAGTGCGGGTGGCCGATATCGGCGTGCCCCGGGCCTGCTGGCAGGAGGAGAAGTTCCCCATCCAAACGGTGGAGCCGGGGAAGCTGCCCCGCCGCCCCCGGGATATTTATAAGGGGAAGTGCGGCAAGGTCTACATTCTGGGCGGCGCCATCGGCCTTACCGGTGCGCCGGTGCTGGCGGGAGAAGGTGCCCTGCGCAGCGGCGCGGGGCTGGTGACCCTGGCCGTCCCCGCCCGAGTGTATCCCATTGTGGCCGGGCGGTGCATGGAGGCCATGGCCACCCCCTTGGGCAGCGACCCGAGGGCGGTGCTCGCCCAGGCGGAGGAAAGCAGCGTGGCCCTTCTTGGTCCCGGCCTTGGGGGCGAGAACCGCATGAAGCGGATGGTGCTCACTCTGCTTGAAAATCTGGAAAAGCCCGTGGTGCTGGACGCGGACGGTCTAAACGCCGTCAGCGGGCATATAGATGTGCTGAAAGGGCGGAAGGCCCTCACGATATTGACCCCGCACGACGGGGAGTTTAAGCGCCTGGGTGGTGATCTGTCCGAAGGGACACGGCTGCAGGCGGCCCTTTCCTTTGCCGCGGAGACCGGGTGTATTCTGGTGCTGAAGGGCTTCCGCACCATCACCGCCTTCCCGGATGGCCGGGCCTTTGTAAACGTAAGCGGCAACCCCGGCATGGCCACCGGCGGCTCCGGCGACGTGTTGGGCGGCATGGTCGCCTCCCTGCTGGGGCAGGGCCTCCCGCCGGAGTGGGCGGTGCCGCTGGCGGTGTACCTCCATGGCCGGGCGGGCGATCTGGCGGCGGAGGAACTGGGGGAGTACGGAATGCTGCCCCGGGATCTCATTCAAAAGATACCATATGCAATGAAGGAACTGGAGTGACCGGATATGGCGCGGCGGAGGTTCCGCCTGAGCCCGGTTTTCTGCGCCTTTGCCCTGCTGGCGGGATGCGCATCGGGGGAACAAAACGCAGAGCAGCGGGCGGCGCAGATACAAAAGCAGTATGCGTCGGTCGCTGCCGTCAGCGGCGTCTGCACCGTACAGGCCGATTACGGCGAGCGGGTGTATGACTTCACCCTTTCTTTCACCTGGAACGGGGAAGAGACCGCGGTGGAGGTGCTGAAACCGGAAAACATCGCCGGCGTCCGTGTCACCGTGGGCGCAGACGGCTCCCAGCTGGAGGTGGACGGCGTCAGTGTGGAGACCGGCCCCCTGGGGGAGGAAAATCTCACTCCGCTGACCGCTGTTCCCCGCATGATGAAAGAACTGCGGGAGGGCTACCTTGCCCAGAGCACGGAGGATACCCTGGAGGAGCGGGCTTGTCTGCGGGCGGACTTCCGCGACCCGGAGAAAGAACCGGGGGAGGGGATCGAGGCTTCTCTCTGGCTGGACGAAGGGACCGGGGCTGTGCTGCAGGGCGAATTGTATGCCGATGGCCGCCGGATCCTCATTTGCGGGTTTGACAGTTTTCAAATAGAAGGGTAAAATAGAACAAACCAATTCCCCATGCGGAAGGAAGAAGTCAGGATGGACGAATCACAGAAGAGAAGCTGGCTGGAGATCGATCTGGCCAGACTGGAAGAAAATTATCACGCCCTGCGTGCCCTTCTGCCGAAGGGCTGTCGCTTTCTGGGCGTTGTCAAGGCGGACGCATACGGCCACGGGGCGGTCCCCGTTGCGAAAAAGCTGCAGGCGCTGGGCGCGGAGTATCTGGCTGTGGCCTGCCTTGATGAGGCGGAAGAGCTGCGGAAGGCCGGCGTCTCCCTGCCGGTGCTCATTCTGGGCTATACGCCGGTGGAATATGCTGATCGCCTGATCAAAGGGAACATCACTCAGCTGGTGTACGATGCCGCTATGGCGGAGGAGTTTTCCGGTCGGGCGCAGGCTCTGGGGGGAACCCTGAAATGCCATGTGGCCATGGATACCGGTATGTCCCGGTTAGGCTTTTCCTGCCACGAGGAGGACCTGACGGCCACGGCGGACACCGTCGCCGCGCTGAAGGCCCTGCCCGGGCTGGAACTGGAGGGCATCTGCACCCACTTCGCAAACGCCGACGGGGACGAGACCTACTCCCGCCTGCAGATAGACCGGTTCACTGCCGCCCTGAACGCACTGAAGGAGCGGGGGATTACCTTCGCCATCCGGCACTGCACAGCCTCCGCTGCGCTGCTCAACTATGGCGAGGCGGCCTTCGACATGGTGCGCCCCGGTATTCTGCTTTACGGCCACCATCCGGACAAGTCCACGGAAGGACTGGTGGAGGTAAAGCCGGTCATGCAGTGGAAGGCCCGGGTAGCATCGGTGAAAAAGCTGCCGAAGGGCACAAGCGTCAGCTACGGCTGCACTTATACCCTTCAGCGGGACAGTGTGCTGGCGGTGATCACCGCCGGGTACGCCGACGGCGTGTACCGCCGCCTTTCCAACCAGATGGAGGTGCTGCTGCACGGCAAACGGGTGAAGCAATTGGGAAGGGTGTGCATGGACATGTTCATGGTGGACGTGACCGACCTCCCCGGCGTGCAGCCCGGCGACGTGGCCACCCTGTTCGGCGAGGACGGAGAGGAGTATCTCCCCATCGAGCAGTTGTCCGACACCTGCGGGACCATTCCGTATGAGATCATGTGCGCCCCGGCCCCCCGCGTCAAGCGAGTGTACCGGGACTGACACGAAACGCACTCCCTTCGCATAGGATGACGTGGGCCGGAAGGGCCTTGCGCCGGTCTTTCCGTTGACCGCGTGTATAAACATCGCCGCCCTGTGGGAGAATGAAGGCAGTCCCGCTCCGCAGGGAGCGGCGGCGACTATCTTCCGGCGGAGAGTGAGTTTTCGTGGATAACAGCGTAAAACGAGGGGATATTTTTTACGCGGACCTGAGCCCTGTGGTGGGCAGCGAGCAGGGGGGCGTGCGCCCGGTGCTGATCGTGCAGAACGACACCGGCAACCGCCACAGCCCCACGGTGATCGCCGCTGCCATCACCTCGCAGACGGGCAAGGCCCGCCTGCCCACCCATATTTCCCTTGCGGCCATGAGCTATGGTCTGCCCAAAGATTCCGTGATCCTGTTGGAGCAGATCCGGACGCTGGATAAGCGGCGGCTGAGGGAGCATATGGGCCGGGTGGACGAAAAAGTGATGCATCAGGTGGATAACGC
>CAKUEI010000090.1 GCA_934646175.1 uncultured Oscillospiraceae bacterium | reverse complement strand
GGAGAAAAGGACGTTCTTCTGCAAAACCATGGCCACCTGATTGCGCAGCTCTTCCATGTCGTAGTCCCGCACGTCCACGCCGCCCACCAGCACGCGGCCTTCAGTGGCGTCGTAAAGACGGGGGATGAGCTGCACCAGAGAGGTCTTGGATGTGCCGGTACCGCCCAGAATGCCCACGGTCTCGCCGGAGTTGACGGTGAGGTTCACGTTTTTCAGGCAGAGCTTGTTGGGGTCCTTGGCGTAGCTGAAGCTCACGTTCTCGAAGACCACGGAGCCGTCCTTCACGGTGCGGACGGGGTCAGGACCGTTGGTGAGGTCGATTTTCTCATTGAGGATCTCGGAGATACGCTCGCCGGAGGCGCGGGCCATGACGATCAGGACCAGCACCATGGACAGCATCATCAGGCTCATGAGCATCATCATGATGTAGCTGAACATGGAGGTGAGCTGACCGGTGGTCATGCTGCCGGCCACCACGAAGTGGGCTCCCAGCCAGGACACCGCGATCATGCAGGCGTACACGCAGGTCTGCATGAGGGGGGAGTTGAAGGCCAGAATTTTTTCCGCCTTGGAGAAGTCCTGATAGATCTCGTTAGAGGCGCTATTGAACTTCTGAATCTCGTAATCCTCCCGCACGAAGGATTTGACCACGCGGATGCCCAGCAGGTTCTCCTGTACCACGTTGTTGAGCTTATCATACTTCTTGAAGACCTTCTCGAAGATGGGGTGGGCGAAGTTCATGATGATGAGAAGGCCGATGGCCAGAATGGGGATGATGATCAGGAAGATGAGCGCCAGGCGCGGACTGGTACGGAAGGTGAGAACCCAGGCGCAGATCAGCATGATGGGAGCGCGCATGGCGATGCGGATGGTCATCATGAACGCCATCTGGACGTTGGTCACGTCGGTGGTCAGACGGGTGATGATGCCGCTGGTGGAGAATTTATCGATGTTGGCGAAGGAGAAATTCTGCACCTTATGATACATATCCCGGCGGAGATTACGGGCAAACCCCGTGGACGCCCGGGCGCCGAACCGGCCGGACAGCCCGCCGAAGATCAGGGCCACAATGGCCATGAGGATAACGGTGACGCCATAGGTGAGGATATGGCGCATACTGCCGTTCTTCACGCCTTCGTCCAGCAGACGGCCGGTCATCATGGGAATCAGCACGTCGCACGCCACTTCGCCGATGACGAAGACTGGCGTGAGAATGGTGTCCCGCTTGAACTCCTTGACCGAACCGAGAAGCGTACGGAGCGTTGATTTCTTTTTTTCCATTCCAGTCCCTCCTTTTTGAACAACTGTTCCCATGCTGACTGTTAGCAAGGAAACAGTATGGGGCAAATCGTAAGCTGCCGAAAAGCAGCTTTCCCCAAAACGTGAATTACAGGAGATTTTGCTTGATCTTATCCGAGAGAACCATGAACTGGTCGATCTCTTCCTGCGTGAGCCCTTGGGTGAGGATCCCCTCCACCTGAAGAATGCGCTGGAAGAGCTGAGCCATCATAGCTTTTGCCTTCGGCGTGATGACAAGGCGCTTGAGCCGTGCGTCCTGCGAGACGGAGAGCCGCTCGATATATCCATCATCCTCCAGCCGGGAAAGAATGCGGGAAGCGGTGGAACGGCGAATGTAGAACACCCGCTCGATGTCCCGCTGGTATACCTCCTGCCCGTCGTTATGGCAGAGGAAGCCGAGGATATTGGTCTGCATTTCCGTCAGCGGCTCGCTGCCTTCGGGGCAATCGAGATGATTCAGCTCGTGCACCTTGCGCTGAATGAGATTGCTGAGTGCCTTGATCTCAAAACCGATATGCTTTTCGTGGCGCATCATAACACCCCCTAACGCCGTGCCTGACTATTTTAGTTGCCAAGCTAACAAATGTCAAGTAGCTATCTGCCTGATTTCACAGAAAGTTCACAGGTATTTTTGTAAGATCAGGAAGAAAAAGGAAGGAGAAAAATGCCTTTGTAGAGGACGGGCACGGGAGAAGGAGAAGGGACGGGAAGTTTGAGTATTTTACCCCTTGACAGGGGCGGAAGGGGAAGCGTAAAATGGGACAAATTATTGGAATAAAAGGAGCTGGAGTGCATGATCAATCGGGACGCCGGACAGAAATTCCTGAAGCAGGGACTTACGTTTGACGACGTGCTGCTGATTCCCGCGGAAAGCGATATTCTGCCCGCGGATGTGGACCTTTCCACCCACCTGACTAAGAAGATCAAGCTGAACATTCCTCTGATCAGCGCGGCCATGGACACGGTGACGGAATACCGCATGGCCATTGCCATTGCCCGCGAAGGCGGCATCGGCATCATTCATAAGAATATGTCCATTTCCGCCCAGGCGGAGCAGGTGGACATGGTGAAGCGCAGTGAAAACGGCGTTATTACCAACCCGTTCTGGCTGGCCCCTGGGCACACCCTGCAGGAGGCGGACGACCTGATGGCCAAGTACCGCATCTCCGGCGTGCCCATCTGTGATAACGGCAAGCTGATCGGCATCATCACCAACCGCGACATGAAGTTCGAGACCGACATGAGCCAGCTCATCGACAACGTGATGACCAAGGAGAACCTGGTGACCGCCAAGGAGGGTACCACTCTGGACGAGGCCAAGGAGATCCTGCGCCGCCATAAGATCGAAAAGCTGCCCATCGTGGACGATGAGGGCCGCCTGAAGGGCCTTATCACCATCAAAGACATCGAAAAGGCCGAAGTGTACCCCAACTCCGCCCGAGACGACAAGGGCCGCCTGCTGGTGGGCGCCGCCATTGGCGTGACCAGCGATGTGCTGGACCGCGTGGCCGCTCTGGTGGAGGCCGGGGTGGACGTGCTGGCGCTGGACAGCGCCCACGGTCACAGCCACAATATTCTGGAATGCGTCAAGCGCATCAAGGCCCTGTATCCCGATGTGCAGCTGATCGCGGGCAACGTGGCCACGGCGGAGGGTACCCGCGCCCTTATCGAGGCGGGCGCCGACTGCGTGAAGGTGGGCATCGGCCCCGGCTCTATCTGCACCACCCGCGTAGTGGCCGGTATCGGCGTGCCCCAGATCACCGCGGTGTATGACGCGGCCTGCGTGGCGGCGGAATATGGCGTGCCCATCATTGCCGACGGCGGCGTGAAGTTCTCCGGCGACATTGCCAAGGCCATTGCGGCCGGCGGCAGCGTGGTCATGCTGGGCTCCCTGCTGGCGGGCTGTGAAGAGTCCCCTGGGGACACCGAGGTGTATCAGGGCCGTCAGTTCAAGGTCTACCGCGGCATGGGCAGCCTGGGCGCTATGGCCAAGGGCAGCAAGGATCGCTATTTCCAGGAAGGCAACAAGAAGCTGGTGCCCGAAGGCGTGGAAGGCCGCGTGCCCTACAAGGGAAATGTGGGCGACACCATTTATCAGCTGATGGGCGGCCTGCGCTCCGGCATGGGCTACTGTGGATGCTCCACCATTGCAGATCTGCAGCAGAAGGCCCAGTTCATCCAGATCACGGCAGCCGGCCTGCGGGAAAGCCATCCCCACGACATTTATATTACGAAAGAAGCCCCCAACTACACCATCAATCCCTCCTGAAAACGGAAGGGTAAAAAACCGCGCGGGCCGCAGATGCGGCCCGCGCGGTTTTACTTTGTTTGCACGAAGGGGTCAGCTCTCTACGCCCTCGAACTGGCTGTTATAAAGCCGGGCGTAAAAGCCGCCCGCCTGAAGCAGCTCTTCGTGGCGGCCGCGCTCGATGATGCGGCCGTCCCGCATGACAAGGATGAGGTCTGCCTCCCGAATGGTGGAAAGGCGGTGGGCCACGATGAAGCTGGTGCGGCCCTCCATCATCCGGTTGAAGGCGGTCTGGATCTGCAGCTCCGTGCGGGTATCGATGGAAGAGGTCGCCTCGTCCAGAATGAGCATGGGAGGAAGGTTCAGCATGACCCGGGCGATGCACAGCAGCTGCTTCTGCCCCTGACTGATGCTGCCGCCATCCTCCCCAATGACGGTGTCATAACCGTGGGGCAGGCGGGTGATGAAGCTGTGGGCACGGGCCAGCTTGGCGGCGGTTTCCACCTCTTCCTGCGTGGCGTCTGGCCGGGCGTAGGCAATATTGTCCCGGATGGTGCCCGCTTTCAGCCAGGCGTCCTGCAGGATCATGCCGTAGCTCAGCCGCAGGGAGCCCCGGGTGACGGAGCGGATGTCGTGCCCGGAAACCGAGATGCTGCCGCCGTTTACGTCGTAAAACCGCATGAGCAGGTTAATGAGGGTGGTTTTGCCGCAGCCGGTGGGACCGACGATGGCGATGCGCTGACCGGGCTGCACGTCAAGGGTAAAGTCCTCGATGAGGGGGCGGTCCGGCTGGTAGCGGAAGGAGACGGACTGAAGAAGCACATGGCCGTCCGCCTGAAGAACCGCAGCGTCCGGCGCGTCCGGCATCTGACTGGACTGATCCAACAGCTGGAAGACCCGGGCGGCGCAGGCAAGAGCGTTCTGCAGCTCAGTTACCACGCCGGAAATTTCGTTGAAGGGCTTGGCGTACTGGTTGGCGTAGCTTAAAAACATGCTGAGAGCGCCGATGGTGATGCCGCCGGAGATGGCGTAAAACGCGCCGGAAAGGCCCACCCCGGCGTACACCAGATTGTTGACGAACCGGGTGGAGGGGTTGGTGAGGCTGGAGAAAAAGGTGGCGCGGCGGCTGACGGTTTCCAGCTCTTCATTGAGCACGTCGAAATCCGCAAGACTCTCCACTTCGTGGCCGAAGGCCTGCACCACCTTCTGTCCCTCGATCATCTCGTTGATGAAGGCGGTCTGGGCCCCGCGGACGCGGGTCTGCTGTTGAAAATACTGATAGCTGTGCTTGGCGATGAAGGAGGCCAGAAACAGGCTGAGGGGCGTGAGCACCACCACCACCAGCGTGATGAGCAGATTGGTGCGCAGCATGAAAAAGAGAGTGCCGCCGATGGTGAGAACGCCGGTGAACAGCTGGGTGAAGCCCATGAGCAGCCCGTCCGTAAAGGTCTCCGCATCGGCGACCATGCGGCTTAACAGGTCGCCGGAGGGGTGGGCATCCAGATAGGAGAGGGGGAGGGACTGCAGCTTTGCCATGGCATCGTTTCTCAAATCGCGGCAGACAGAAAAGGTGATGCGGTTATTGAGAACGGACATGACATACTGGGCCAGCAGGGTGATGCCGGTGGCGGCGCCGATGGCGATGAGGATGCGCCCGATGGAGACAAAGTCCACCCGACCGGCGCTCAGCATGAAGTCGATGGCGTTGCCGGTCAGAATGGGGACATAAAGCTGGGAGGCCA
The DNA here is from genome assembly GCA_934646175.1 of uncultured Oscillospiraceae bacterium. GTDB lineage: Bacteria > Bacillota > Clostridia > Oscillospirales > Oscillospiraceae > CAKUEI01. Next base: position 914 of record CAKUEI010000090.1, on the reverse strand, counting down.
CACTGGCGGCGGCACAGAGCAGGCTGAGCACCACCAGCGGGGCGTAGGGCCGGATCTGTTTTAAGACGCGGGAGAGGGCAGCGCGGCTTTCCGCCCGGGAGAGGGGGGATTTGTCGGATTTTTTCGCGCTCATACGGTGTCCTCCCCCCTTCGGAACTGGCTTTCGTAGATCTCACGGTAGGTACCGCAGGTCTCCAGCAGCTGAGAATGGGTACCGCAGCCCACCAGGCGGCCGTCGTCCAGAACCAAAATCTGATCGGCGTGCTGCAGGCTGGAGGAGCGCTGGGACACCAGAAAGACGGTCATGTCCCCAGGCAAGGCGGCAAGGGCCTTCCGCAGGGCCGCATCGGTGGCGAAGTCCAGGGCGCTGGCGCTGTCATCCAGAATGAGAATTTCAGGATGGGTGATCAGTGCGCGGGCGATGGTGAGCCGCTGGCGCTGGCCGCCGGAGAAGTTGCGGCCGCCCTGCTCCACAGCCTCGTCCAGTCCGCCGGGCTTCTGGCGTACGAAATCGGCGGCCTGCGCCGCCTCCAATGCGCTCCAGAGCATGTCGTCCGTGGCGTCCGGGCAGCCGAAGGCGAGATTGGAGCGAATGGTGCCGGAAAAAAGCTGCGCCCGCTGGGGTACCACTGCCACCCGTTCCCGCAGGGCTTTGCGAGGCCAGTCCGCAGCCGGGCGACCCAACAGGGTAACGGAGCCGGAGGTGGCATCATAAAACCGGGGGATGAGGTTCACAAGGCTGGACTTGCCGCTGCCGGTGCCGCCGATAATGCCGATGGTCTGCCCCCGCAGGGCGGTGAAGGAAAGATCAGTAAGGCTTTCGCTGCCCGCGGTGCCGTACTGAAGGGAGACGTGGGAAAAAACCACGGCGGGGGAGGCGGGGTCCTCTTCCACCGCGTTCGATCCCTCTGGGA
>CAKUEI010000089.1 GCA_934646175.1 uncultured Oscillospiraceae bacterium | reverse complement strand
GTCGATGCCCATGCCGAAGGCGTTGGTGGCCACCATGATGAGGACGCGGTCATAGACGAAATCCTCCTGTGCCCGCCGGCGCTCCTCCGGGGGAAGCCCGGCGTGGTACATCCCGGAGGAAAATCCGTTTTCCCGCAGCGCGGCGCACACCGACTCCACCGCCCGCCGGGTAGCGCAATAGACGATGCCGCTTTGTCCCGGCCGCTGGGCCAGATAGGTGTTGAGAAAGGCCTGCTTGTCCGAAGGGGTGATCACCTCGAAATAGAGGTTGGGCCGGTCGAAGCCGGTGGTGATGCGCAGAGGGTCATGAAGTCCCAGCAGACGGACGATGTCCTCCTTCACCGGGCCGGTGGCCGTGGCGGTAAAAGCCCCGACCGCCGGGCGGTGGGACAGCAGGTCCATAAATTCCGCGATCTTCAGATAGCTGGGGCGGAAATCCTGCCCCCATTGTGAGACACAGTGGGCCTCATCAATGGCCAGCAGGGAAATGAAGCACCCGGTGAGCAGCTTCTGGAAGCCGGGGACCTCCAGCCGCTCCGGCGCGGTGTACAGCAGCTTGCAGCGGCCCTCCTTCACCTGAAAATAGGCGCTTTTCCGCTCCTCCTCCGTCATTGCGGAGTGAAGGCAGACGGCGGGAATGCCCGCCTCTTTCAAAGCAGTTACCTGATCCTTCATCAGCGAGATGAGGGGAGAGATCACCAATGTCATCCCCGGCAGCATCAGGGCAGGCAGTTGATAACAGACCGATTTTCCCGCCCCGGTGGGCATGACACCCAGAACGTCCCGCCCGGTCATCAGGGCGTCGATCAATTCCTTCTGCCCCGGGCGGAAACAGCTGTGGCCAAAGTGCCGCTTCAAAAGCCGTTCCGGTTCCATGAGGACTCCTCCTTTCTTACTGAATGAAATGCCTGCCTCTTCAGGCCTCATACTGCTCCGCCACGCGGTGGATATACTGCCCCATTTCTTTCCGCACGGCGGGGGGTGCAACGATCTGCGCTTCGGTTCCGAACCCGGTCATCCAGGCGAAAAACTGAGGGCTGACGGCCACCTCAGCGGTGACGGTGAAATGCTCCCCGCCATCGGGAATGAGCATGACCTCTTGCCCCAGCCGGTCCAGCACCACCCCCACCAGATGGTTCTGAAAGCGCATAGTCACCGGCTGCACGCTGCCGGAGAACATACCGAACACCTGTCGGGTGTACACCGCCATATCCAGAGCGCGGTAAGCCTCCATGCCGTCCCGGGGCTTGTCCAGCACGGAAATGTCGGTCATCTTGTCCACCCGGTAATGGCGGATCTGCCCGGCAGAGCTGTCAAAGGCCACCAGATAGTAGTTTTCGTTGTCCCAGGTGAGGGCGAAGGGGCTGACCTCATAAAAGGCCCCGCCCTTGCGGAACAGCCGCTCTTTGGAGACGGTGTATTCAAAGTAGTGGAAGCGGATGCGCTGATTTTGGGAGATACCCGCGTGAATTTCGTCCACATTGTAGTAAATGGATTCGTTCATGGCCTTGATGCGGTTTTGTACAAACACCTGACGCTGCAAAAGCCGGGCCTCGTGTACGCTGCACAGCCGCTCGATCTTGCGGATGAGGGCCTCGGTCTTTTTGCGGGTGATGAATTTGGAGGACTGGACGCTGTCCACCAGCAGCTTCAGCTCCGGAAGCTCGAACTGCCGCCCCGCCACATAGTAGCCGCGGGTCTGCCCGGCACCGGTCTGCAAAATATCCAGTCCAAAGGTGCGCAGCGCCTCCAGATCGTCATAGACGCTTTTGCGCTCCGCCGAGATGCCCTTGGATTCCAGATAGTTCAGCAGCGCACTCATGGGGACGGGGTGCGCCTCGTCCGAGTGCTGCAGAAGGTACTCCATCAGATAAAGCGGTTTCAGCTTCTGGTTGGAAGAACGGGCCAAGGCCGCCGCCCCCTTTCGCATTTGCTCCAGTATACCATAAAATGGCGGATTTTGCACAGAAAAGCGTCCCGCATCCGAAAAGGAATGCGGGACGCTTCTGCGTTTTTGGGTTCTCAGGTGCCCAGATAGGCTTTCTTCACGTCCGGATTGCTGAGCAGCTCCTGCCCAGAGCCGGACATGGTCAGACGGCCGGTCTCCAGCACATAGCCGATGTCGGCGGTGTGCAGGGCCATGTTGGCATTCTGCTCGATGAGCAGGACGGTGACGCCCTGCTTGTTCACCTCGCGGATGATGGAGAAAATGTCCTTCACGATCAAAGGGGCAAGGCCCAGACTAGGCTCATCCATCATGATCAGCTTGGGGCGGGACATGAGGGCCCGGCCCACGGCCAGCATCTGCTGCTCGCCGCCGGACAGAGTACCCGCAGCCTGCCAGGAACGCTCCTTTAGCCGGGGGAAGAGGGAGTAGACCCATTCCAGATCGGAGGAGAGATTGTCCTTGCGCAGATATGCACCGATCTTCAGGTTTTCCAGCACCGTGAGGTCGGGGAACACCCGGCGGCCTTCCGGCACCAGGGTGATGCCCCGGGTGACGATCTTGTCCGGGGAGAGGCCGGTGATGTTCTCGCCCAGGAATTCCACACTGCCCTGCGCGGGCTTCACCAGCCCGGCGATGGTGCGCAGAATGGTGGATTTTCCGGCGCCGTTTGCGCCGATCAGGGTCACGATGCTGCCCTCCGGGACGGAGAAACTGACGCCCTTGACGGCCTCGATGCCGCCGTAATTAACTCGCAGGTCGTTGATCTTAAGCATTGTCTTCCGCCACCCCCAAGTAAGCTTCAATGACACGCGGGTCGTTGGCCACCTCGTCCGGCGTGCCCTGGGCGATCAGCCGCCCGAAGTCCAGCACATAGATCCGCTCGGAAATGCGCATGACCAGATCCATATGGTGCTCGATCATGAAAACGGAAAGATGATGGGTGTCCCGCACCTGCACGATAAAATCGGTCAGCTCCTGGGTCTCCTGCGGGTTCATACCGGCCGCCGGTTCGTCCAGAAGCAGCAGCTTCGGGTCGGTGGCCAGGGCACGGGCAATTTCCAGCCGGCGCTGGATGCCATAGGGAAGGGAACCGGCCGGTTCGTCCGCAAGATGATCCAGCCCCTGCTCTTTCAGCAGCTCAAAGGTCTCCTCCCGCATCCGCTGCTCCTCTTTCCGGTTAGCGCGGAAGATGGCGGAGAATACGTTCTGCTTGGCACGCATGTGCTTTGCCACCAGAACGTTATCGAACACCGTCATGCTGTGGAACAGGCGGATATTCTGGAAGGTACGGGCGATACCCAGCTGGGTGATCTTGTCCGGCGTGGGGTTCAGGACGCCCTTTCCGGTGTAGAGCTGACCGTTTTCCCCGGCGTAGGATTTGACCATGGCACCCTTGGGATGGTTGCGGATGATGGGCTTGCCCTGAAATTCCACGGTGCCGTTGGTGGGTTCATACACGCCGGTGATGCAGTTAAAGGCGGTGGTCTTTCCGGCACCGTTGGGGCCAATGAGGGCCACGATCTGCCCCTCGCCCACGTCCAGAGACAGATTATTCACGGCCACCACGCCGCCGAACTGCATGGTGACGTTTTCCACATGGAGGATGTTCTCAGCCATGATTTGCCTCCTCCTTTCCGCTGACTGCGGCAGCCGGTTTGGCGGCCTTACGGCGGAACAGGTCGCTCAGCTCCCTGTCACCCATGATGCCCCGGCGGAAGAACAGCACCACGATCATGATGATGGCAGAGAACACCACCATGCGGAAGCCGTTGCGCAGCAGAGGCATTTTCAATGTTTTCGAGACGGCGAAGTAAACGTCCCACCCGATCAGCACCACAGCCACCGCCAGCATAAGGAGCTTTTTCCAAAGGGGACCGCCCGCCTTCTTCTCGCGGCGCAGCACCAGAACGGTGACAGCGGCGACGATGAGGGCGAACACCACAATGAAGGCCATGCGGCCGGGCGCGGTGGGGGAGGGGTACACCAGCTCGCTGTCCAGGAAACGCAGCCACCATTCGCTGGCCGCCACATAGAGGAAGGAGGCGATGGCGGAGCCAGAGATGGATCCGATGCCGCCAATGACCACGATCAGCAGGATCTCATAGGTCATGGCGGTGGTAAAGGTCTTCGCCTGAGCCTGATTGGCGAACATGGCAAACAGCGCGCCGCCCACCCCGGCGAAGAAGGAACTGATGCAGAAGGCAAGGCGCTTGTGCTTGGCCAGATTGATGCCCATAGCCTCGGCGGCGATCTCATCCTCGCGGATGGCCTTGAAGGCGCGGCCGTAGGAGGAGTTGATCAGCAGCACGATGATGCCGATGCACACGGCGGACAGCAGGAAAGGCACAAAGGTGGAAAGCCGCAGCACCACCTGCCCATTGGCGCCCTGAATGTTGAAGCTGGAGAAGGTGGGGAAGGTCTTCAGGGCATTTGCGCCGTTGGTCAGGGGGCCGAGCTTATCCCATTGGAAGACGGCACGGATGATCTCCGCAAAGCCCAGGGTGGCGATGGCCAGATAGTCGCTTTTCAGGCGCAGGACTGGGATACCGATGAGCCATGCGATCAGCGCGGCCACGCAGCCCGCCAGAATGATGGCCACCAGAACGCCCAGCACCAGCCCCACGGCCCCGCCGCCGAAGACCTCAGGCAGGGAGAAGTTGACGATGGAGCCGCCGTAGATGTAGTAAATGCTTTCCCGGCTGGCGGCGGGAATGGTCAGGATGGCGTAGGTGTAGGCACCCAGCAGCATGAATCCTGCCTGCCCCAGGGAGAAAAGGCCTGTAAAGCCGTTCAGCAGGTTCATGGAGGTGGCCACCAGCGTGTACACCGCGCCTTTTTTCAAAACGGTGAACAGCATGGTATTCTTCGTGGGGTCCAGCACGTTTTCCAGCAGGACAATGACGGCCAGCAGGATCACCACGCAGACAAGGGCGATAAACGTGCCCTTTTTGCTTTTCTTTTTCTGCAGCATAGGGATCCCTCCTTAAACCTTGTCCGTGGCCTTCTCACCGAACAGACCGGTTGGCTTGACCACCAGAATGATGATGAGCAGGGCGAAGGTGAACGCATCGGAGAACACGCTCCAGTTGGAGCCTTTGATGATGGTCTCGCAGATGCCGATGATGAACGCGCCAACCACAGCACCGGGGATGGAACCGATGCCGCCGAACACCGCGGCCACGAAGGCCCGCAGGCCGGGCAGCGAGCCGGACAGGGGGACGATGGACTGATAGTTGGTGAAGTAGAGCATGGAGCCGATCCCGGCAAGGAAGGAGCCGATGATGAACGTCACGGAGATGACGTTGTTGATCTTGATACCCATGAGCTGGCTGGTCTCAAAGTCCTTGGCCACGGCGCGCATGGCCATGCCGATCTTGGTATGGTTAATAAGCTGGGTCAGGGCGATGACCAGTACCACCACCAGAATGGGGGTGACGATGGTCACCCACTTGGTGGTGGCCCCGCCGATGGTGACCTGATTGGAAAGGCCGGGAAGCTCCGGGTACATCTGGGGCAGGCCGCCGGTCACATAAGTGGCCAGATTCTGCAGCAGATAGCTCACGCCGATGGCGGAGATCATAACGCTCATTCTGGGGGCGGTGCGCAGGGGCTTATAGGCGGCACGCTCGATGAAAAAGCCCAGCAGCACAGTCAGCAGAAGGGTCAGGGGCAGGGATACGTACAGCGGCAGGGTGGCGCTTAAGTACACCATGATCAGGCCGGAGACCATGAACACGTCGCCGTGGGCGAAGTTGATCAGTCGGAGAATGCCGTATACCATGGTGTAGCCGATGGCGATCAGGGCATACTGCCCGCCCAGCGAAATGCCGGAGAGCAGGATGGAGATGGCGTATTGCACGGGAAGACCTCCCTTTCTGAATTTAGGTTCAAAGTGAGAAAACAGGACCGTCTCGAAAAGAGCCATCAGCCCCTTTCGAGGCGCTCCTGTTCAAGAATCCGCCTGGCGGGTTGCCCACGCCAGGCGGATCTCGTTTTGTTTTTTTGAGTTTGCGCGGGATCAGGAAGCGGTCTGTACCGCAGCCAGAGTCCAGCCGCCGCTTGCCTTATCGAAGGACTTGATGTAAGCGGTGTCGCGGATGGCGTCGCCCTGCTCGTCAAAGGCAACGGCACCGGATACACCGGTGTAGGTCACGCTGGGCAGAGCGGCCTTCACGGCGGAAGCGTCGGTGGAGCCGGCGGCCTTCAGGGCCTCCAGAGCCACATAGTAGGCATCATAGCCCATGGCGGTCACGGCGGCGATGGTGTCGTCAC
>CAKUEI010000088.1 GCA_934646175.1 uncultured Oscillospiraceae bacterium | reverse complement strand
CGCGCCATAGAAGAACGAGCAGATGGTGTCGATCACGGTGGTGGCGGTCTGGATCAGGCCGATGATTGCCAGAGAGAACATGGCGGTATCGGTCAGGAATGCGGAGAAGTAGTAAAGCTCGGTGCAGGTCAGGATGGAGAAGCAGAACTTCATGAAGAAATAGCAGAACTGGTCTACTTTCGGATTCTTCAGCTTCTTCAGAGTTGTGGTCTGTTCCATGAAGAAAGTACACTCCCTCTTAAAAATTTGACCGGTTTTCCGGTCGTTTTGTGGCGAAAGCCAACTGCAGGAAGGAAGCTGTCCCTCCTCCCTTCCGCCGATACAGCCATCGCCGCTTGAGACGTGACAAGTATACCGCTTTCGCCCCTTTTTGTCAATATATTATTAGGAACGTCCCTTTCCCGCCCCCTTTTTGTAGCAAGGCAACAAAGAATGTGGCTAAATTGTGAACAGCGGACACATTTTTACTGAATCTCCCGCCGTTTCCGTCCTTTTGCCCAGCTTTCCGGCTTCGGTTCCTTGTTTTATTTCCTACGTTTTTACTTCGATTTTCTCTGATTTTTCTTTTTTCACCGTCTATTCCACTCCAATTTTGCCCTTTTCCCTTCTTTTTTGTCCCGGACACACAAAAGACGCGGCCCTCTAAAGCAAGGCCGCGTCTTTTCATCAAAGTTCCAGCTTCTGACCGGAGCCAGCCACCGCAGGAAGGCCGTATTCCTCCCGCAGTACGGCCACCAGGCGCTTGAGATTTTCCTCCCAGACTTCCCGCTCCGGCGGCACATAGTCGTCCCCCATGGGATAGTGCTGCCCCAGGGTCGCGTGCTTTTCCGTTCCCATCTTGCGGTAAGGCAGCAATTGGTATTGTACCACCCGTCCCTGCATTTCATCGCGCACAAAGGCGCCGATAGCGCGGATAGAAGCCTCGTCATCGTTGAACCCGGGCACCACCGGCGTGCGCAGCACCATGGGCTGCCCGGCTTTTGCCAGCCGCCGCAGATTGGATAAGATCAGCTCGTTCCCCGCCCCGGTGGCCGCTTTGTGCTTTTCACTGTCCATTTGCTTGATGTCCGAGATCAGCAGATCGGTGTATTCCATCACCTTGTCCACCGGCTCCTGCGGCAGATTCAGGGCGGACTCCACGCAGGTGTGGATCCCCGCCGTTCTGCATTCTTTCAGCAGCTCTAGTACGAACTCCCACTGCACCAGCGCCTCGCCGCCGGACAGGGTCACACCGCCGCCGCTTTTCTCGTAAAAGGCCCGGTCCTCTTCAATGATGCCCATCAGCTCCGGAACGGACTTCTTTTCGCCCCACACCATGATGGCCCGGCCGGGGCATTCATCCACGCATTTGAGGCAGGTGCGGCAGAAATCGTCCATCACCACCCGTTCCAGCCCCTCCGGTCCGAACACGATGGGCTTTCCCTCCCGGGGGCACACCTCCATGCAGCTGCCGCAGCCCACGCACTTTTTCGGGTAAACGCCGATCTGCTGCCGCGGGTCAATGGTCTCTGGGTTGGAGCACCAAAGGCAGCGCATGTTACAGCCCTTGAAGAAAATCTCCGTCCTGATACCCGGCCCGTCGTGAATGGTGTATTTCTGTATATTGGTCACCAGCCCATAGGGCTGTCCCTTTTCATCGCGGTAAATCGTGATCACACCCCAACCTTGGTTTCAAATACAGCACGGGCGGCCTCTTGTGAGGCCGCCCGAAGCCCTTTTGTTCAAAAGCGATCAGTCGAAGGAAAGTTCCGTCCGGCCGATCAGGTCGTTCTGCAGCTCCGTGCTCAGCTCCACGAAGTAGGCGGAGTAGCCCGCGATACGCACCAGCAGATCCTGATATTTCTCGGGATGCTTCTGTGCGTCCAGCATGGTCTCACGGCCCACCACGGAGAACTGGCTCTGCATCCCGTCATGCTGGAAGTAGACATCCATCAGGTTAATGAGGTTATCCCGCCCGGTCACGCCCGTCAGGGTGGAGGGGGAGAACTTCCAGTTCAGGATGATGCCGTTGCCGATGCGGGAGTGGTCCAGCTTGGCTACGGAGTTGGCCACCGCCGTGGGGCCTCTGTGGTCGTGGCTGCAGCACTGGGTGTGCACAGGGCCGATGCAGTCGCTCACCGGCTCATAGGCCTTGCGGCCGTCCGGCGTGGCGGAGGTCACCGAGCCGTGCATCACATTGTTGGTCACGGAGAACACGCCGGGCATGAACTCGCCGCCATGGGCGGTGGGCCGGTGCTCCACATTGGCGCAGTAGGTGGCCATGACGAACTTTGCCTGCTCATCGGCATACTCGTCGTCGTTGCCGTAATGGTGGACGCGGTCGCCGTTCACGTAGGCATACAGCTTTTCATAGCCCACCCAGTTTGCCTTCAGCGCGTCCAACATCTCCTGGCCGGAGGCCTTCTTCTCGTCGAAGATCACCTGGCGGATAGCGGTCAGGCTGTCGGCCGCGGTACCGATGCCCACGCCCTGGGGGCCGGAGTGGTTATAAAGCGCGCCGCCCACAGTGACGTCCTTGCCCTTTTCGATACAGTTGTCGATCAGCAGGGAGAGGTACGGCAGGGGCTTCAGTGCCTGCTGAGCCATGTCGATCTTGTTCACCATGCTGATCATCTTGTCGCACCAGTACTTCATCTGCTTTTCGAAGGACTCCTTCACCTCGTCAAAGCTCTGGAAGGTGTCCAACCCGCCGGTGTCGGGGCCGAGGCTCAGCCCCGCGCCTGCACACTTGGCAAACCGGGGGCAGTCCTTGCTGCAATCGATGCAGCGGCCGTGGTTGATGGCCAGCTGCACGGTCTTGGCCAGGTTGAAGGAGGCGGAGTCGTGCCAGCCGTAGGTCTTACCGGGGATGGACGGCTCCACGCAGCCCACGCCCACATAGTTCCGGGCGGTCTCCAGGTCCTTGCCGTAGCGCATCAAGGAGCGGATCATAGGTCCGTCGTTGAAGATCTTGGGTTCGCCGGTGCCGATGCGGATAACGTTGAAGGTCTTCACTTTAAACTCCCAGGGGGAATTCTCATGCAGACGCACACCCATCCAGGGGTTGGGCAGGCGGGTGTGGGCATGGGCATCCAGCACCATGTAGGAAAGGTCATTGGTGATGTCGTCCCCGTTCTCGTCCACGCCGCCCACGTCCAGGGCAGTGCCGCCCATAATGGTGCCGCTGGAGAAGGTGATGGCTGCGGTGTCGCGGATCTTGCGCAGCTCGTGCATCTTGATGAAGGCGTGCTCGATCAGCTCCTGGCACTGCTCCCGGCTTAAGTTGCCGGTCTCCATATCGTGCTTATAATAAGGATAGAAGATCTGGTCGAACCGGCCGTAGGTCACGGAGTGACCGTTGGACTCGATGATGATCATGTTGGTGGCAATGTGCCACAACTGCACCGCTTCCCAGAAATCCCGGGCGGGGCCTTCCGCCACCTGTAGGCAGTTGGAGGCTACCCGCTCCAGCTCCGCCTTGCGGACGCTGTCGGTCTCCTCCTGGGCCATTTTGGCAGCCAGCTCGCCATAGCGGCGGATGTAAGTGGAAGCCGCCTCCTGGGCGATCAGCTCTGCCTTGTAGAACTCCGCTTTTTTCAGGTCCTCGGCATCGGTTTCGCCCAGTTTGGCCATCTCGGCCTCGATCTCTTTTCTGATGCCGCCGAAGCCCAGCCGCAGCAGCTTTTCATAGTTTGCCGTGACATGGCCCACACCGGCGTACATAAAGAGGCTTTCCAGCACCACGCACTTCTGCAGGTGAGAACCCTTCCGCTCTTCCTCGGTGTAAGAGGCAATGGCCCGCTCGGACACGGTCTTGCCTTTCCAGTACTCCTGAATGCTGAAAATATCGTCCTGTACCTGCTGGGACACCACATAGCGGTCGTTCTTCCGCTCCTCCATGGGGCGGTACTTGAATTCGTCCACCAGCCAGTCGATGGCAAATTCCGGATACACCGGCGCGGAGTTGGGGGGCGCGCACAGCTCGCCCACGATCAGCTCGTCGGGCCAGATGTGGATGTCCACCCGCTCGTAAAGTTCCTTCAAGGTCATGGCCCACTTGATGTTCTGGGGATACATGGCATACTTTTTGTCGCATTCGGTGACGATCATAGCACGCTGGCTGTCCGCCGTCGAGTCGATGCCCTTCACCCATTTCAGCATCCGGTTGATGCGGGGGAAGGGGGACGGGTTCTCCGTCAGGCCGGAAATGCCAACGCCCCACTCTTTGTCAAAGGGCTCGATCGCCAAAGGTTCCGTGGACTTGGCGGATGTCGCAGTGGTCGACATAGCTTTCATTCCTCCTTACAGCATAACATACACAAACAAGCTCATAAAACTCCGTTTTTTATCATCATTGCACTATCAGCCTATCATATTTGCCTATGGCTTTCAAGTTCTTTCCATTGGATGAATTGTAGAACTTCACTCCCCCGCTTTTTGCAAACGCACAAACATCCTCCCCCGGCACGTCCCGCCTCTGCCCATAAAGAATCCCGCCCGGAATACGTTTTCCGCATTCCGGGCGGGAGTAAAACGGCCCTGTCGCCTCCTTCCGTCCCCTTTGACGAAAGGGCGTTTCAGCTCCGATCAACGTCGCTTCTTAATAGGCCGCAAAACCGCTGCCGAAGGCACGGCACCTGGCAAGGCCGTCCTCGTCGGGGATTTCGTTCAGGATCAAGCCCTCGCCCTCAAAGACGTCGGCTCCGGCCTCGGCGGCGCGCTTCTGCCATTCCCGCATCCACTCGCCGTCGCCCCAGCCGTAGGAACCGAACAGTGCCACCTTCCGGCCGCTCAGATTGCCCTCCAGCTCGGTGAAAAAGGGTTCGAATTCTGTCTCTTCCAGTACCTCGGCGCCCATAGCGGGGCAGCCAAGGGCCAGTTTGTCATAGGTCAGGGCATCCGCCGCGCTCACATCGGACACCTCCAGCAGCACCGCCTCCGCGCCTGACGCCTGCGCGCCCTCTACAACGGCCTCTGCCATCGCCCGCGTATTTCCCGTCTGGGACCAGTAGATCACCGCAATTTTGCTCATTTCCTCTTTGCTCCTTTCTGTCTTTCCGCCCGTCAGGCCACGCCCAGCACCCGCAGCAGCGGGATGCCGCTACCCACCCGGCGGCACAGCTCGTCTCTGCACCGGTCAAAGCGTGCAAACATCCGCTTGGCCCGCTCCACGTCGGAATAGACCTTCCATTGCCCGCAGCAGCGGTAGTTCCGCCCTCCGTTTTCGCAAAAACCCACCACATCCTCCGCTGGATACCCCAGCAGAAGGCCGATCTCGTGGGGAAACCCTTCCTGCATTCTCTCGCACAGGGTCTCCAGAACTGCGCCCATGCCTTCTTCCACTGGATAGCCTGCCTTCCGCAGCAGCTCCGCCGTCTCCGGCTCCTGCAGCTGCCGCTTCAGACATTCCGGACGGTAGATCAGCAGCAGCCACCGCCGCTCGCAGCGGCACAGCAGCTTCATCTCCACCCCCGCCCTTGAGAGCAAACGAGCGTGCTCTTCCACGGTCTCGTCAAAGTCCGGGAACTGCTCCCGGAGGCATACCAGCAGGTTGGACGGCTTGATGCCCACCATCGCCGGCGCGCACTGCGCCACCAGCACACCCTCCCAGTTGCTTCCCATGGCTCCGCCTCCCGTCTCTTGAGTTAGTCATATCTAACTATCAAAGTAAAAGAAAGCTCGCTCACCGCGCGCTCGTGAAGTTAGTCGTTGCTAACTGTCAAAACTTTACCATACCCTCCCTCACTTGTCAACCCCACTTTTCCGGAAATGTCGTTTTCCGCCGTGCAGGCGTAACGGCAGCATGGAACAAGGCCCGCTTCAGCGGGCCGAAGCACCAAAAAACGCGCTTATTCCGCATCCCCCGTCTTCATCAAATCGAAGCCCGGCGCATGCGGGTTCGATTCGGAACCAAGGAGCAGCAGAATAAGCGCATGATAAAAAAACTCGTCGCAAGCGATATGACGCTTGCGACGAGTGGTGACCCAGCAGGGACTCGAACCCTGGACACCCGCCTTAAAAGGGCGATGCTCTACCAACTGAGCTACTGAGTCATATTCACAATGAAAAACCCATGGGATGCGCCGCCGCATCCCATGGGATGGCTGGGATGGCGGGATTCGAACCCACGACTGCAGGAGTCAAAGTCCTGTGCCTTACCGCTTGGCGACATCCCATCGTCAAGCCACCTGCAAGAGAACGGAAGAGCCGGAGCGGACGCTCCGGCCCTCTCGCCTTGAGGTCTTTATGGGGTGGGAG
>CAKUEI010000087.1 GCA_934646175.1 uncultured Oscillospiraceae bacterium | reverse complement strand
GCGTGTACGATAACTATCAGTAAGCAAATGCCAATCGGAAGGCTGCGCCCGCGGGCGCAGCCTTCGTTTTTTAAGGAGTGTGATTCTCAATGGCTGTGATCGTGCGCGCCTTTCAGGATGGGGACGTTCCCGCCATGACCGCCATCTGGAATCAGGTGGTAGAGGACGGCGTGGCCTTCCCCCAGACGCAGGCCCTTTCCGAATTTGAAGCCGCCCGCTTTTTTGCCGAGCAGGACTTTACCGCCGTGGCCGCCGACGAGGAGAGCGGGCAGGTGCTGGGCCTTTACATTCTGCATCCCAACAATGTGGGCCGCTGCGGGCATATCGCCAACGCCAGCTACGCCGTGGACCGGAACAGCTGCGGCAGGCATGTGGGTCGTCTGCTGGTCGGCCACAGCCTTCGGAAGGCAAAGGAACTGAACTTTGCCCTCATGCAGTTCAACGCCGTAGTGGCCAGCAACCATAACGCCATCCATCTTTATGAATCTCTGGGTTTTGCGCGCATCGGCATGATCCCTGGCGGCTTCCACATGAAGGATGGCTCTTATGAGGACATCATCCTCTTCTATCACCAGCTGTAAGGCAAAAAAGCCGCTCGGGCACCTGTCCGAGCGGCTTTTTCCATCCAAATGCGCCAAAAGCCCCTTGCTTCCCGGCGGAAAAACGGTTAGACTAAATAAGAAAACAAGGATCGCCCTTCCAGTGGGGAGGGGACGGCCAAAAGGAGTGTATACGGGATTATGGATCGGAATTCTGCCATTTTCCGCCCCATGAAGCTGGGCAATATCGAGATCAAGAACCGCATTGAGGTGGCCCCTGCGGCCCCCTTTCTGACGGGCCATGACGGCGCCGTCACCCCGGAATTCTGTGCCTATACGGAGAATCTGGCCAAATCCGGCGCCGGGATCGTCACCATCGGCGTGACCAATGTGGACCAGTCTGCCCCCGGCGGCGGCCGCATCCTGTCCGCCACCTTCGGGTTCCTGTCCGACCTCAACGAGGTGGCGGAGTGTATCCAGCGCTACGGCGCCAAAGCGTCCATCGAGCTGGTACACACCAAATACATGCTCATGCCGGCGGAAAAGGTGGTGGGGGAGACCAGCACCGAAGAGGTGGAGGACATCATCCGCAACTTTGCCGCCGCTGCTGCCATCTGCAAGAACGCGGGCTTTGACATGATTATGATCCACGGCGGCCACGGCAACGTTCCCGCTATGTTTTACAATAAGAAGTATAATCACCGCACCGACCGGTTCGGCGACCGCTGCCAGTTCGGCGTGGAGCTGCTGCAGGCCGTCCGTGCCGCCGTGGGCCCCGGCTTCCCCATTGAATACCGCATTTCGGCGGAGGAGATTCTCCCCGGCATGACCACTCTGGAGGAGACACTGGAGTACGCCAAGACCATTCAGTCTTACATTGACATGCTGCATGTTTCCCGCGGCCTTCTGGAGGTGGACGACCTTCTGCCCCAGATCAACGCCCCGGTCTATCTGCCCCGGGCCATGAACCTGCCCTATGCCAAGAAATTTAAGGAGGCGCTGGACATCCCCGTTTCCGTCATCGGCTCCTTCGACCTTGCCACGGCGGAAAAGGCGGTGGCCGCTGGCGACGTGGACGTGGTGGCCATGATCCGCAACGTGCTGGCGGACACCGAATGCGTGGAAAAGGCCCGCAAGGGCCGCGAGGAGACCATCCGCCCCTGTGTCCGCTGCAACACCTGCATCGGCCGCACCCACAGCCAGTTCAAGTCCATCCGCTGTGCCGTCAACCCCCTCATCGGGCTGGAGACCCGGTTCGACCTCCGCAGGACCGAGCACCCGAAAAAGGTGCTGGTGGTGGGCGGCGGCCCCGCCGGACTGGAAGCGGCCCGCACCGCCAGCCGCCGCGGCCACAGCGTCATGCTGTGCGAAAAGACCGGGGAATTGGGCGGCAACTTCCGCATGGCATGCGCCGCGGACTTCAAGTCCGAAATGAAAAATTACCTCTGCTGGTCCATTCGCACCGTGGAGGAGGACGATAACATCGACCTGCGCATGAACACCAAGGCGACGGAAGCGCTGGTGCGGGAATGGAAGCCGGACGCCATCATCGTGGCTGCCGGCGCCGTGCCCATCCTGCCGGAATTCACCGCCACCGGAACCGACCATGTGGCCTGGTCCGGCGATGTGGAGTTGGGCAAGGCCCCCGTGGGCGAAAAGGTGGTCATTGCCGGCGCCGGTTTGACTGGCATGGAGTTGGCCGTGGCCCTCTCCCGCCACGGGAAGAAGGTCACCATCATCGACATGGTGCCGGAGGACAAGGTGGGCGCGGGCGCCAACGCCATCAACCTCATCTGCATCAAACAGCTGCTGAAAGAGGCGGGCGTCACCTTCCACTGCGAGGTCCGTTTGGAGGACGTGACGGAGGAGGGGGCCATCGTCACGGAAAAGGATGGCAGCAAGACCACCCTGCCCTGCGATACCCTGGTGCTCTCTCTGGGCTTCCGTCCCAACGCTGCGGCTATGGACACCTTCCGCGATCTGGCGGAGGATGTGTACTTCGTGGGCGACTGCAACCGCCGGGGCGGTACGCTGGCCATTGCCGTGCGCACGGCCTTTGATGCCGCCATGCAGATCTAAAGAGGAAAACACCCTGCCGGGATGCCCCGGCAGGGCGTTTTGCTTGACGGAAGCGGTCTGATAGGGTATACTGAACGCAAATCAGCCGCTCCTGCGCACGTTTTACGGTGGCGGGGCGGCTTCTTGTACAAAAGGAGCGAATGATATGGATTTTGTGCCCTTCAAACCGGATGAATTTGTTCTGCTGGACGGCGCCATGGGCACCATGCTGCAGAAAAAGGGCCTTCAGCCCGGCGAACAGACCGAGCTTGCTTCCCTGGAGCATCCCGGCTGGCTGCACGAGATCCATGGGGAATATGTGGCCGCCGGGACGCAGATCCTGCTGGCGGATACCTTCGGGGCCAACCGGGAAAAGCTGGCCGTGTTCGGCAGAAAGCCGGAAGAGGTCATCCCTCCCGCCATCTCCATTGCCAAAGAGGCGGCCGCATCGACCGGCACGCTGGTGGCGTTGGATGTCGGGCCGCTGCCCCGGCTGCTGGAACCGGCGGGGGACCTCACCTTTGACGAGGCGGTGGACATCTTCCGCGAGATGATGCTTCTGGGCGAAAAAGCGGGGGCCGACCTCATCATGCTGGAGACTATGGCCAATCTGCAGGAGGTGCGGGCCGGACTGGTCGCCGCCAGGGAGACGAACCTTCCCGTCTGCTGCACCATGACCTTTGAGGGCTGCGGAAGAACATACATGGGCTGCTCTCTGGCTGCCCTGGGCCTGACGGCACAGGGGCTGGGGGCCTTTGCCGTGGGCGTGAACTGCTCCCTCGGCCCCCGGGAGCTGCCGCCGCTGATAGAAGAGCTTTCACGCTGGACGTCCCTCCCCCTGATCGCAAAGCCCAACGCCGGGCTCCCCACGGGGGACGGAAAGCACTACGACATCACAGCGGAGGAATTTGCCGATTACCAGAAGGAGCTGGCCCGCATGGGCGTCCGGTTCCTGGGCGGCTGCTGCGGCACCGACCCCGGCTGCATCGCCTTGCTGAAAGAAAAGCTCGCAAGCCTTACCTATGCGCCGGAGGCGCGG
Organism: uncultured Oscillospiraceae bacterium; assembly: GCA_934646175.1. Taxonomy (GTDB): domain Bacteria; phylum Bacillota; class Clostridia; order Oscillospirales; family Oscillospiraceae; genus CAKUEI01. The sequence goes on along the minus strand of CAKUEI010000087.1, from coordinate 2,697 downwards.
GAGGTGCCTGCGGCCCTGTGTACCGAGGGGAGGACCATTCTGCTGGAGGACGCGGTCCTTACGCCGGAAGACGGCCTTTCGGATGCGCTTCTTTCCGGCGATGAGGACGACATCATGGATTCCGCCATGGACCTTCTGGATGAGGATGCCAACGTCATCACCCTCGCCGTGCCGGAGGATACGTCCCCGGAGGAGGAAGAGAAGGCACTGCTTGCCGGGGTGCATGCTCTGCACGGCAATGTGGATGCGCCGGTGTGCATCGTCACCCGCCGCCCCGCCGCCGCGGAGAAGGCGCTGCGGGAATGCTGCGGAAGGGTGCTGCTCTGTGCCCCCGGAGAAGAAGGGGAGCAGACGGCCCGCGCCTGGGGTGCGCTCTGGAAACCATTGACATAAGAAAGGAAAAGGGGGGCCCCCCGCATGAAAATTTCCACCAAAGGACGCTATGCTCTGCGGTTGATGCTGGATCTGGCGCAGAACAGCCATGGAGAAGCCGTTGCCCTTCGCGATATCTCCGCCCGGCAGGAGATCTCCACCAAGTATCTGGAGCAGATCGTTTCCACCCTCTCCCGGGCGGCCCTTCTGAAAAGCTCCCGCGGCGCACAGGGCGGCTATCGCCTGACCCGGCAGCCGGAGGAGTATACCGTGGGCGAGATATTGCGCATTACAGAGGGGGAACTGGCCCCGGTGGCCTGTCTGGACACGGACGCGGAGCCATGTCCCCGGGCGGGCAACTGCCTCACCCTGCCCTTTTGGAAGGGTATGGAGAAGGCCATCGAGGACTATGTGGATCATGTGACCCTGAAAGACCTCTTATCCCAGCAGGAACAGGAATGACAAACGCCCGGCAGGTCAGTCTGCCGGGCGTTTTTACCGTTTCGGAGCGCTTATAGAAAGGAATTGCCCGCCGCGCAGTAGAGCCTGCCCCATTCCGGGCGGCTGAGGGTGATGTCCGCCGCGGCGCAGATCTCTTTCAGGCGGAAGGCCTTCGTGGTGCCCGCCATCAGCTGAATTTTCGCCGGGTGGCGCAGGATCCAGGCCGCCGCCGCTCCAGTGGCGGTCAGGCCGTGGGCTGAACCGACCTCTTCCAGCGCCCGGTTCAGCTCCGGAAAGTCGGGATTGTCCAAAAACGGCCCGCCGAAGTGTCCGTGCTGGAAGGGGGACCAGGCCTGCACCGTAATGCCGTTCAGGCGGCAGTAGTCCAGCACACCGCCGTCCCGGTCTTCGGAGCCGGGCAACTCCGTATTGGCCCGCAGGGCATGGTCCAGCATCCCTGTATGCATGAGGGAGAACTGCAGCTGATCGGTCACCAGCGGCTCTGGCAGCGCTTCTTGCAGCAGCCGCAGCTGGGCGGCATTGAAGTTGCTGACGCCGAAATGGCGGACCTTTCCGCCTGCACGGAGATGGGCAAAGGCTTCGGCCACCTCATCCGGTTCCATCAGCGGGTCGGGCCGGTGCAGCACCAGCACGTCGAGGCAGTCGATGCCCAGCCGGGCGAGAATGCCGTCCACGGAAGAGAGAATGTACGCCTTGGAGAAGTCATAGTAGGTGCCAGCCGGCTCCTTTCGGATGCCGCATTTGCTTTGGATGAGGATCTTTTCCCGCAGTCCGGCTTTGCGCTTTAAGAGCCGGCCGAAGACCTTTTCCGATTCGCCGCCCCCGTAAATGTCCGCATGGTCGAAGAAATTCACGCCGCACTCCAGCGCGGCCTCCATGAGCGCATCCAGACTGCCCTCGTCCATCTTGCACAGGTTCAGGCAGCCCACGCCCACGGCGGAAACGCGCAGTCCGCTTTTGCCCAGAGGAAAATACCGCATGAAAAACGCCCCCTTTTTCCTTATCATATCATATTTTCATCTTCAGGGAAACAAAAAACCGCGGCGCAGCCCTCTGGCTGCGCCGCGGTTTTTGCTTTTCAGTCGCCGGGGTTCGTGCCCTCCACCAGAATGTTGTCGGTGCCGTGGGCCTCAAACTCCGCAATATAGGCGTTGATACGCCCCTGCAGCTCGTCATAATTGTGCTCGTCAATGGGAACATCGTCCATATCCCGCCGGGCCAGATCTTCCGCCAGAATATCAAAAAACACGTTGTTCTCGTACTCCATGATGGCCTCGTGAATGCCCCCTTCGGCGAAGGCGCGGGAGGGAATGACTTCACCGGCATAGGTCTCTGCCAGGGTGGGCATCCCCACCTCGGGCGCTTTGGAGAAGAGGAGGGACTCCACCTCGTCATAATCCCGGAATCGGTCATCTCCCCGGGTGGAATTCAGGATCCAGTTGCCAATATAGGCCATATCCAGCAACCGGCGGTATTGCTTTGGGGTCAGTTCCAGCTTCATGACACATGCCTCCTTGCTGCGTGGAACGGAAGGAGGGCCAAAGCCCACCTCGTGCCCTATATTATAGTATATTTTTGGGGGATGTCAAACGCCACTTCCGGGAAAGTGCCCCTTGTAATCCGGACGGGTTTATCATATGATAGGAAAGCAGGAAACAGGAAAGGAAGAACAAGCTTGGATACAAGACCCATTGGGATTTTCGACTCCGGTCTGGGGGGGCTTACCACCGTGCGCGCCCTGACCCGACTCATGCCGGAGGAGGATTATATTTATTTCGGCGATACCGGGCGGGTGCCCTACGGTGGCCGCTCCCGGGAGACCATTATCAAATACGCGCGGCAGGATGTGGCCTTCCTCCGCTC
>CAKUEI010000086.1 GCA_934646175.1 uncultured Oscillospiraceae bacterium | reverse complement strand
CCTATACCCCTGCGGCGCCCGTGGCTTCTTATCGCGTGAACGTCACCAATTCCGAGAACGGCGTGATCACCGCGTCCCACGTTTCCGCCGCTGCAGGTACTACGGTCACCCTGACCGCCGCCCCTGCGGAGGGCTATGTTCTGAAGACTCTGACCGTCACCGACGCATCTGGCAAGGCGGTCGCCCTGACCGGGAAGGACGGGAAGCACACCTTCACCATGCCCGCCTCTGCCGTCACCGTTGCGGCGGCCTTTGAAAAGGGCGCGCATACCGACTGCGCCGCCGCCAAGTTCGGTGATGTGGATGTGACACTCTGGTATCATGAGGCGCTGGACTATGTCCTGAACGCGGGCATGATGAACGGCGTCGGCGGCACGAGCTTTGCCCCCAACGGCGACCTGAACCGCGCCATGCTGGTTACCATTCTGTGGCGTCTGGCCGGTGAGCCTTCCGTGAACTACACCATGCCCTTCACCGATGTGCCCGACGGTGTCTGGTACACCGAGGCGGTTCGGTGGGCTGCCTCCACCGGCGTGGTCAACGGGATGACCGCCACCACCTTCGCCCCCATGGAGTCCATTACCCGCCAGCAGCTAGTCACCATGCTGTACCGTTACGCCCAGCTGAAAGGCTATGACACCACTCAGGGCGGCATGGCAATCCGCGAGTATGGCGACTTCGACGCCATCGCCGATTGGGCACTGACCGCTATGGATTGGGCCGTCAACGCTCAGCTCCTGAACGGCCGCGGCAACAACATGCTGGTGCCTGAGGGTACCGCGACCCGCGCGGAAGCTGCCAAGCTGCTCATGGCGTTCTGCAAGACCATTGTGAAGTAAAGAAATGCAACTAAAAAAGGCTCTGTGCGCATTGCGCACAGAGCCTTTTTGCGTTTGTTATTGTTTGAGAAGCTCCAACAGATCAAAGAGGGAGGGAAGGACCCAGCGGCACAGACTGCGGATCTCCTTCATCGGCGCGATGGTGTCCGGCACCATGACGGTGATCAGTCCCGCATCGTGCAGGGAGCGCACCCCGTTGGGGGAATCCTCCACGCCGATGCACTGTTCTGGCGATACCCCCAACAACCGGCAGGCCAGTCGGTAAGGCTCCGGGTCTGGCTTGCTGTGCTGCACCATGTCGCCGCCTACGATCACACGGAAATGATCCAGTAGGCCGGAACCGGTCAGGCGGCTTTCCGCCGTCGCCCGGCTGGAAGAAGTGGCCATGCCCATGGGGATGCCTTCAGCAGAGAGAAAGGCGATCAGTTCCTCCGCGCCTTTCTTCAGGGGGCAGCCCTCCCGGGCGATATACTCCCGCATAAGGCTTTGCGTCCGGTCGAGAAAGGCCGTGACAGGAAACTCCGCCCCCAAATGCTCCCGCATCACCTGTTCAATGGCCTTCCGGTTGCGGCCCACGCAGGCTCGGGTCAGCTCTTCCACGTTGGGGACGTGAAATTCTTCCCCGGCGGTCTGCCAGAAGCGGGCATTCAGGGTCTCGGTGTCGTAAAGGGTGCCGTCCATGTCGAAAATGACGGCCTCCGGACGGGTCATGGTCAAACCCTCCCGATGTCCGTGCGGAAGTGCATATCCGTAAAGGAAATGTGCCCGGCGGCATGATAGGCGCCCTGAATGGCGTCCTCCAGCGTTTTGCCCGTAGCCGTCACGCCCAGCACACGGCCGCCATTGGTTAGCACCTCACTGTGTTCACCCTGTTTGGTACCCGCATGGAACACCACGGCCTCTTTCCCGGCCTCCTCAAGGCCGGAGATGGGGTAGCCCTTCTGATAGCTCACCGGGTATCCGCCGGAGGCCAGCACCAGACAACAGGCCGCCTCGTTTTTCCAGCGGATGTCCAGCTGGTCGAGCCGCCCTTCCCGGCAGGCCATGAGGATCTCCATCAGGTCGCTGTCCAGCAGAGACAGCACCGCCTGACACTCCGGGTCGCCGAAGCGGGCGTTATACTCCACCACCTTCGGCCCCTGAGGGGTCAGCATCAGGCCGAAGTACAGCACGCCGGAGAAGGGCCGCCCTTCAGCCTTCAGCGCTGCCATGGTGGGGAGGAAGATCTCTTTCACGCACCGCTCCGCAACCTCTGGGGAATAGTTGGGGGAGGGGGAGATGGCACCCATGCCGCCGGTGTTGGGGCCTTCGTTGCCGTCATAGGCCCGCTTATGGTCCTGACTGGACGGCATGGGGGAGAGATGCTCCCCGTCGGCGAAGGCAAGCACGGTTACTTCGGGACCGGTCATGCACTCTTCGATCACCACCTTGGCGCCGGATTCGCCGAACTTTTTATCCTCCATCATGGAGCGGACTGCCGCCTCGGCTTCTCCAATGGTCTGAGCCACGACCACCCCTTTGCCCAACGCTAGACCGTCTGCCTTTACCACGATTGGAGCGCCCTGTTCCCGAACATAGGAGAGTGCCTCTTCCATTTCATTGAAGGTGCGGTAGCTGGCGGTGGGAATGTGATACTTCTCCATCAAGTTTTTGGAGAAAATTTTGCTGGCTTCAATCACAGCGGCGTTTTTTCGAGGGCCGAAGGCGGGAATGCCGGCTGCTTCGAGAGCATCTACCATTCCGAGAGCCAACGGGTCATCCGGTGCCACCATGACAAAATCCATGTGGTTTTCTAAAGCCCAGCGGACCATCCCATCCACATCCGTGGCCTTGATGTCCACGCACTGGGCGATTTCGGCGATGCCGCCGTTGCCCGGGGCGCAGTAAAGCTCCGTCACCAGCGGAGACTCCTTCAGTTTCCAACAGATGGCGTGCTCGCGCCCGCCGCTGCCAACGACCAATACCTTCATGTTTGTCACCTCTCCAACGCATGTTGCGCGTTTGAATCATAAAAATGGGAGTGCCCCGCCGGCAGGCCGGAAGGGAGCACGCGGGGGAAACGGGGAGCAGTGCAGCGAGTGCGCTTTCGGGCTTGCCGGAAGCAAGGGATGCGCAGCTTGTGACGCCTTAGTGGTGGAACAGCCGCACCCCGGTAAAGCACATGACCATGCCGTACTTATCGCAGGTCTCGATCACGTTGTCGTCCCGGATGGAGCCGCCCGGCTGGGCAATGTACTGCACGCCGGACTTGTGGGCGCGTTCGATGTTGTCGCCAAAGGGGAAGAAGGCGTCGCTGCCCAAAGATACACCGGTGAGCTGCTTGCCCCACTCCTTCTTTTCCTGGACGGTGAGCACCTCGGGCTTTACTTTGAAGCTCTTCTGCCACACGCCGTCCGCCAAAATATCTTCGTATTCATCGGAAATATAGATGTCAATGGCATTGTCTCGATCAGCCCGGCGGATACCGTCCACGAACTGGAGGCCCAGCACCTTGGGATGATGGCGCAGCCACCAGATGTCCGCCTTATTGCCCGCCAGACGGGTGCAGTGGATGCGGCTTTGCTGGCCTGCGCCCACGCCGATGGTCTGCCCGTCCTTTACATAGCAGACGGAGTTGGACTGGGTGTACTTCAGGGTGATCATGGCCAGCAGCAGGTCGTTTTTGGCGCTCTGGGGCAGGTCATGGTTCTTCGTCACGATGTCGCCGAGCAGCTCCTCCGTGATGGCAAGGCTGTTGTAGCCCTGTTCGAAGGTGATGCCGAAAATGTTCCGCCGCTCCACACTGGCGGGCACATAATCGGGGTCGATCTGCACCACGTTGTAGCCGCCCTTGCGCTTCTGCTTCAGGATTTCCAGCGCCTCCGGGGTGTAGCCCGGGGCGATGACGCCGTCGGACACCTCCGGGGCCAGCAGCCGCGCGGCGGAGGCATCGCAGACATCGGACAGGGCCGCCCAGTCGCCGTAAGAGCAAAGACGGTCAGCGCCCCGGGCCCGCACGTAGGCGCAGGCCACGGGGGAAAGCTCCGCGTTGTCCTTTACGAAATAGATCTTCTTCTCCATCTCGGTGAGAGGAGTGCCCAGAGCGGCCCCGGCAGGGGAGACATGCTTGAACGAGGCAGCGGCGGGCAGGCCGGTGGCCTTCTTGAGCTGCTGGACCAGCTGCCAGGAGTTCAGCGCGTCCATAAAGTTGATGTAGCCCGGCTTGCCGTTCAGGACCTGCAGGGGCAGTTCCCCCTCCTCCATGAAAATGCGGGCGGGTTTCTGATTAGGGTTGCAGCCGTATTTCAGTTCCAGTTCCTTCATTTTGCAGCTCCTCCTCACTGGTTCTTATTGCGGATGACGGTCTCGCTCTCACCGGTCTCAAGGTCCAGATACCGCACGAAAAGGGACACCTTGTTCTGCTCGTTCAGCGCCTCCCACAGGGCAGCGGAAAGTTCCTCCGCACTTTCTGCGGTAAGGTCACAGCGCCGGGGCTCCCCTTCAAAGGAGGGCAGGGGGGTGCCGTCGCCCATATAGGTGCTGATGAAATGACCGCTTCCAGCGAAGGGATGGTCGTATTCGAAGAAGTAGCGGCAGCAGCAGGAGGGGTCGCCGTCCAGACTCTTTAAAATGGAGAGGGAATATTTTCCTTCCGGTGTGACGATACCGGAGATGCGAGGGGTGTAGTTGGGGCCATCCGGCTCAAACTCCCGGGTGTGCAAAGCGTGACGATAGCAGTGCCCCTCTTTCATGTGGTCGCGGATGGTGTCGGTCTGATCGCCGTTGGTGACGATGGTGGTGCCGTCGGGCAGCACCCGCACCGGGTGATAAATGATGAGAGAGGGGTCGGTCATCTTGCTCTCGTCAAAGGCGCGGGTGCGGATGCCGTCCTCTGTGGTCTCAAAAATGCGGTTGCGGCTATTCTCGCTGCGGCCCATGATGAAGTAGGCCATGACGGCCTTTTTTCCGTCGGCGCTTCGGCCCAGGAAAATACCTCTTCCGGGGTAGTCGTTTTCACGCAGCATATCAAATAGGTTCAGCAGCTTCATGCAATTTCCTCCTCAATCAAGTGTCCGGATCCCGGCGCGCCGTGAAAAAAGGGCGCACCGATCCCTCGGTGCGCCCAGACGGTCGGCATTTCTGCTGCTATACTCCATGTGGTTCCACCACTTCCGTCAGTCATATAGCAGGATAAACGTATCATATTGTGGCTTTGCTTGTCAAGGGCTTATGCCTTCTCCGGCAGGATATGGACGGTCCGTCCCTCCACTGAAAGGCGGTCTTCGCAGAAAAGGCTCGCCGCTCTTGGAAGCAGCTTCCATTCCGCCTCTTCCATCACGCGCTTTTGCAGAATTTCCGCCGTGTCGCCCTCCTGAATGGAGACGGCCTTTTGCAGGACGATGGGGCCGCCGTCGGGCTCTTCCGTGACGAAGTGCACCGTGGCGCCGGTGACTTTTACGCCATATTCCAGAGCCTTTTCGTGTACCTTCAGGCCGTAATACCCCGTGCCGCAAAAGGAGGGGATCAGGGCCGGGTGTACGTTCAGAATGGCATTGGGGTAGGCCGCCACCAGCTCTTCCGTCAGAATGTGCAGGAACCCGGCCAGCACCACGAGGTCAATTTCTTTTTCCTTCAGCACACCCAGAATGCTCCGAGTCATCTCCTGGTTGGAGGTGAAGGATTTCCGTGCTTTCACGCAGGTCTCCACCCCGGCATTTTCTGCTCGCTTTAAGGCATAGGCCCCCTCGGCAGAGGACAGCACCAGCACAATGCGGCCGTTTTTCAGCTCGCCCCGCTCCTGCGCGTCCAGAAGAGCCTGCAGATTGGTCCCTCCACCGGAGACCAGCACCGCGATCCGCTTCATGCCAGCGTCACCTTTTCCTCACCCTCGCCGCGGACGATGTCGCCCATGACATAGGCATCGATGCCCTGCTCCTTCAGCACCTGAAGGGCCTTGTCCGCCTCGGCGGCAGGCACCACCACGCTCATGCCTACGCCCATGTTGTAGGTGTTAAACATGTCGCGCTCGGGGATGCTGCCCCAGGAGGAGATCAGGTCGAAAATGGGCAGAACCTTGACGGCGCTTTTGTCGATGCATGCGCACAGCCCGTCGGGGATGGAGCGGGGGATATTCTCGTAAAAGCCGCCGCCAGTGATGTGGCTGATGCCCTTCACGTCCACCTGCTCCAACAGCGCGAGAATGGGCTTCACGTAAATTTTAGTGGGCACCAGCAGCGCCTCGGCGATGGTCTTGCCGAAAAGCTCGTCCCGGGGGACGTACAGCTCAGGGTTATTGTTGTCGATATCAAATACCTTGCGGCACAGAGAGAAACCGTTGGAGTGAATGCCGGTGGAGGGCAGGGCGATGACCACGTCTCCCTCCGCCATGCGGGTGTTGTCCAGAATCTTCTTCTTGTCCACAATGCCCACGGCGAACCCGGCCAAATCGTAATCCTCCGGGGGCATCATGCCGGGGTGCTCGGCGGTCTCGCCGCCGATGAGAGCGGCACCGGACTGCACGCAGCCCTCCGCCACGCCGGAGACGATCTCGGCGATCTTTTCCGGCACGTTCTTGCCGCAGGCGATATAGTCCAGGAAAAATAGGGGCTTTGCGCCCACGCAGATGATGTCGTTGACGCACATGGCCACGG
>CAKUEI010000085.1 GCA_934646175.1 uncultured Oscillospiraceae bacterium | reverse complement strand
GCTCCAGAATGCGCTTCACCTGCAGATACAGGGGACGGTTAAAGGTGGGAAGACGCTGAGAAAGGTCCTTGTGGACCGTGGATTTGCTGATGCCAAATTTCCCGGCGGCGGCCCGGACGGTGGCCTGATTCTCTATGATGTAAAGGGCCAGCTGACAGGCCCGCTCTTCCATATTTCCTTTCAAACCCGCAACACTCCCCGCAGTTTTGGTTCCTGGGGCATCTATATGCGCCGGATGCGCGGAATATGAAAAAGGCCCCCGCGGAACGCACTCAGCGTTCCGCGGGGGCCTTTTATGCAAAATCAGACATTAAACCGGAAGAGGACGATATCACCGTCCTGCATGACGTACTCCTTGCCCTCACTGCGGACGAGACCCTTTTCCCGGGCGGCGGCCATGGTGCCGCAGGCTTTCAGGTCCTCAAAAGCCACCACCTCGGCCCGAATGAAGCCGCGCTCGAAGTCCGTATGGATCTTACCGGCGGCCTGGGGGGCCTTGGTGCCCTGGGTGATGGTCCAGGCGCGGCACTCATCTTCGCCGGAGGTGAGGAAGGAGATGAGGCCCAGCAGCCGGTAGCTTGCCTTGATCAGCCGGTCCAGACCGGACTCCTTCAGCCCCAGCTCGGACAGGAACATGGCCTTATCCTCGCCGTCCAGCTCGGCGATCTCCGCCTCGGTCTTGGCGCAGACGGGAATCACTTGAGCGCCCTCTTTCGCGGCCAACTCCGCCACCTGCTGGTAGTAAGAGATGCTTTCATAGTCGGCGATGCCGGCCTCGTCCAGGTTGGCGGCGTAGATCACCGGCTTGAGGGACAGAAGTTCGGAGGTGGCGATGATCTCGGCGGCGTCCTCGTCGCAGTCAAAGCTGCGGGCGGAGTTGCCGTCGTTGAGCCAGTCCCGCAGGGCGGAGAACACCTCGACCTCCTTCAGGTACTTCTTGTCGCCCTTGGCGGCCTTGGTTGCCTTGTCAATGCGGCGCTCCACCATTTCCACGTCGGCCATGATCAGTTCCAGGTCGATGATGCCGATGTCGCGCAGGGGGTCAGTGGAGCCTTCCACATGAATGACGTTGTCGTCGTCAAAGCAGCGGACCACATGGACGATGGCGTTGGTCTCGCGGATGTTGGCGAGGAACTTGTTGCCCAGCCCTTCGCCCCGACTGGCGCCCTTCACCAGACCGGCGATGTCCACAAACTCGATGACGGCGGGGGTGGTCTTCTTTGGATGGTAGAAGTCACTGAGCCAATCCAGCCGGGCATCCGGCACGGCCACGATGCCCACATTAGGGTCAATGGTGCAGAAGGGGTAATTAGCGCTTTCCGCACCGGCGTTGGTGATAGCGTTGAAAAGGGTCGACTTGCCCACGTTGGGAAGGCCCACGATTCCTAATTTCATCTTCTCATTCCCTGTCCGAAAGCCCGCTTATGGTCAGGACTTTCGCCTTTCGTCAGATTCTGTGCGCCTTTTTACGCCCTTTGCAGCCGGCGGCGCAGCCTGCTGCGGCAAATCTACAACACCACATTGTACCATGGCTTTTTCCGTTTCTCAATAGCGAAAACGAGATTTCGGCGGGCAGCATGGCCCTCTTTGCCCCGAAAGACACAGCAGAGCGGGACCTTTGAAGGCCCCACCCTATCTGAAAAACGCTCTGCACAGTCTTTACGCCAGAGGCTTGCCGCTGAAAACGGGGAAAATGCTGAACTGACCGGAATCCGCGATGGGGTCCATATGCTGGAGCGCCTCGCCGTGGGCAATGGGGGAGTATGCCTCCGCCAGAATTCCGTGAGCGGTGCAGAAGAGCAACTGCCCGCCGCCCATGGAAGCGTGATGGATGTGCCGGGTGTTGCTGCAGCCGGGCTTGAAGGCCACGTTGGCGGCGAACAGGCCGCCCGTCGGGCCGGTCAGGGGATTTAGAAAAGAGTCGCCGATGAAGAATTGGGCATAGGCAGTGTTGGGCCCGCCGGTGCCGAACTTGTCTGCGAGAATTTCACAGGCAAGGTCAATGTGCTCTTGCGCAGGCGGGTAGGTAATCCTTTTTGACCGCTTCGCTGGTCGCGATCAGCAGGGAGCGGTTCCCATCGCTCAGTCCGTCCCAAAGCAGGGCGCCGCGGGTGTCGGTCACAACTTCGTAGCCTGCGGCATCGGATGCCGTGGAAAAGGCCTCGTGGCCGAGGACCTCGCTGTTTTTGCGTTTAAATGCGCCGGGCCATTTCGACCTGGGCAGTCACCCGGCCGCTGATGCGGGAGGGAGCGTTCAGGACGTCCAGCGTGTCGTAATACTCCTGCACGCCGGGCAGATGCTCCGCCATGGCGCAGTCGATGTGCCCGTCCACGGAGGTCATCATGTGGCATATGAGACAGGGCCTGTTCATATGCCACATCCCGTTTGGCGCAGGCGTTTGGACAGGAGAGCATATCGATCTTAGACTGCATTCGGGAGGGCCGCACTTCCTTTGAAGACAGGGAGATCGGCATAGTGGTCCCCACCTATTTCTGGGGCCTTCCCAGCATCGTCAAGACCTTTTTGGAAAAGGCTTCGTTTCGGACGGAGTATCTCTATTTCGTGGCGACTTACGGAACGACGCCGGGTGCGTCCGGGTACATGGCCAGCAAAGCCCTCGGGAAGCAGCAGATAGACGCCTACTATTCCATCCGAATGGTGGACACCTGGACGCCGGTGTTTGATCTCTCCACACCGGAAAAGGTGAAGAAGTATACGAAAACAACAGAAACGGACATCGACCGTATGATCTGCAGTGTCAAGGAACGCCGCAAAATCAGCCACATGCATCCGCGCACCCCGGCGGTGTTCACGATGCTGTTCGCCCAGCCCATTTATGAAAACCGGGCGCGATGCACCTCTCATCTTCGTGTGGAAGCAGGCTGCATCGGCTGCGGACTGTGTGAAAGAAACTGCCCGGTGCAGGCGATCGAAATACGGAACGGAAAACCGGTATGGGTCAAGGAAAAGTGCGTGATGTGCCTGGGCTGCCTGCACCGCTGCCCGAAGTTTGCGATCCAGTATGACGGAAAGACCCGGAAACACGGGCAGTATACCAATCCGCACGCGGCGGGGTAGGGCCTGCATCTTATAAAAGCTGAGCCCCCGGCGGGACCTAATGCTCCCGTCGGGGGTTTGTCATGGGTTCAGAGCCGGATGCGGAAGGTGATGGAATCGGGCGTGGCCTCGGCGGTGATGGAGCCTCCGTGGGCCTCCGCCGTGGCCCGGGCGATGGAAAGGCCGATGCCGGTGCCGCTGACTGCGGAGGAGTGGGAGGCGTCCGCCCGGTAAAACCGGTCAAAGAGGCGGGCGGTGGTGAGCACCTGAATGCCGTCCATCCCCGGCATCATGATGTCCAGCACCAGCGCGTCGTAGGACACCGTGGTGATATAAGAAAGAGCATCGGTGCCGGTATGCACCACATCGTCGGAATATTTACTTTTCTCCAGCATGACCTTCAGGGCGCGGGCGATGGTCACCTCGTCCTCTGCGACCAGAATACGCATGAAAATCCCTCCTGACAAACAGAGTATAGCTGGGCCGCCTGAAAGGAACCTGAAATTTCACCGCCAGTATAGCAGGGATTTTGGGAAAAAGAAAGAAACGGACGGGGGAATTTATTTCACAAGAGAGAGTGCTCCTTGTCTAAAATGCTTACGGCCCCGGGGAAAAGACCGGGAGAAACCAGCGGGGAACGAGGAAAAAGCCGAAAATGAGACGCCCCTCTTGCGCTTTTTGGGGGAACCGTGTAGAATGGCTGGGCATATATAAAAACACGGCGTACAGAGAGGAGCGGACGGCCATGGCGGAAAAGCAGCGTACCGTCAACAGCATTACGGAAGGCGTGATCTGGAAGCAGTTGCTGCGGTTTTTCTTCCCGCTTCTGCTGGGCACCTTCTTCCAGCAGCTTTACAACACGGTGGACACCATTGTGGTGGGCCGGTTCGTGGGCAAGACCGCTCTGGCGGCCGTGGGCGTGACCGGCGTGATCGCCAACTTGACCATTGGACTGTTCACCGGCCTTGCCAGCGGCGCGGTGGTCATCATCGCCCAGTACTATGGCGCGCGGGAGAACGAAAAAGTGAGCAAAAGCGTCCACACGGCCATGATGATGGCCGTTGCGTGCGGCACCATCTTCATGGTGGCGGGCATTCTGCTGACGCCATGGGCTCTGCGAACCATCCATACGCCGGACAACGCTGTAGAAGAGGCCACCCTTTATCTGCGCATTTTCTTTCTCGGCATGATTCCCAATGCCATTTACAACATGGGTACCGGCGTGCTGCGGGCCATCGGCGATTCCCGGCGGCCCCTCTATTTCCTCATTGTGGCCTCCCTCTGCAACATTGTGCTGGATCTGGTGCTGGTGGTGGGCTTCGGCATGGGAGTGGACGGTGCGGCGATTGCCACGGTGGCGTCCCAGGTTCTGTCGGCGGTGCTGGTGGTGCTGTCCCTAAGCAAGTCGGAGGGCGCATCCTATCAGCTCTTTTTCAAGGAACTGAGGATCTACGGCTTTTTGCTGGCGGACATCATCAAGATCGGCCTTCCCGCGGCGCTGCAGTCCTTGATGTACAGCAGCTCCAACATCGTCATTCAGGCGGTGATCAACGGCTTCGGCACCGATGCGGTGGCGGCCTGGACGGCGTACAGCAAGGCGGAAATGATCATGTGGATGTCCACTAACGCTCTGAGCCTTGCCCTGACCACCTTCGTGGGGCAGAACTACGGCGCAGGGGAATTCGGCCGGGTGAAGAAGAGTGTGCGCATTGCCGCCGGCATGGGCGCGGGGATCACCGTGAGCCTGAGTCTCTTTATGTTTCTTTGCGCGCGGCCCCTGCTGGGAATTTTCACCCCGGACGCGGAGGTGCTGGAGATCGGCGTGGAGATCACGCGCTTTCTGGCCCCAGTGTTCATCACCTATGTGATGGTGGAGCTGTTGCCCGGTGCGGTGCGCGGCGCGGGAAAATCGCTGGTGCCCATGCTCATCTCGGTGTTCGGTATCTGCGTGCTGCGGCTTGCGTGGCTGCTGATCGTGGTGCCCCAGCACCACACCATCACCATGGTGTGTGCAAGCTATCCAATCACATGGACCATCACCTCGGTGGCTATGCTGATTTATTACCGATTCGGCGGCTGGCTGAAGACCCGGAAGGAAACGCATCCGGCCTCAGACAAAGCATAAAAGGAAAAAGAAGGCCCGGTGCAGATCTTCTGCACCGGGCCTACTTTATTATGTTTTTTCTGCGGATTAGCAGACCTTGATGGTCCAGCCCATGGTATCGGGCAGGATGCCCCACTGGATGCCGGTCAGGGTGTCGTACAGCTTCTGGGTGAGAGCGCCGATGCCGCCGCCGTTGATGATGCATTTATGGTTTTCCCATGCCAACTGGCCGATGGGGGAGACCACAGCGGCGGTGCCGGTGCCCCATGCCTCTTCCAGCGTACCGTTTTCGGCGGCGTCAAACAGCTCTTGGGCGGTGATGAGCCGCTCGGCGGCGGGGACGCCCCAGCTGTGCAGCAGCTCCAGACAGCTCTTGCGGGTGACGCCGGGGAGGACGGAACCGGTGAGCTCCGGGGTGATGACCTCGCCGTTCACCTTGAACATGACGTTCATGGCGCCGACCTCTTCGATATACTTGCGGTGGACGCCGTCCAGCCACAGGACCTGAGAATAGCCCTGCTCTTCCGCACGCTCGCCGGCGCGGATGGAGGCCGCATAGTTGCCGCCGCATTTGGCGTAGCCGGTGCCGCCGCGGACAGCGCGGACGTCAGAATCCTCCACGTAGATCTTGACGGGGTTGATACCCTCGGGATAGTAGGAACCCACGGGGGAGCAGATGATAGCGAACTGATAGGTGTGAGAGGCATGAACGCCCAGATTCGGGTCGGTGGCGAAAACAAAGGGACGCAGGTACAAAGAAGTACCGGGGGCGGAGGGCACCCAGTCCTTCTCCAGCCGGACCAGCTGCAGAAGAGCCTGCAGGAACAGGTCCTCCGGGATCTTGGGGATGCACAGCCGGTCGCAGGAATTGTTCATGCGCTGAATATTCTGGTCGGGGCGGAACAGCTGCACGCCGCCATCGGGGGTGCGGTAGGCCTTCAGCCCTTCAAAAACCTCCTGCGCATAGTGGAACACCATAGAAGAGGGGAACAGCTCGAAGGGGCCGTAAGGCACGATGCGGGCATCATGCCAGCCCTGCTCCGGGTTATAATTCATCAGGAACATATGGTCGGTAAAGGTGTGACCGAAAACCAGATGGGCGGGATCGGGCTTTTCCTTCGGAGCGGTGGTAAGCGTAACGGGTATGTCCTGCATACAGATGACCTCCTGACAGCGGCCGTTCCGGACCGTGAAAATATTTCTGAAAGAAAAACGGAACGATTTTGCATTATTATACCAGCACCCCCGAAGCGGTGCAAGAGAAATGTTGACCGAATTGCGCGGGAAATTGCCCGGACGGATGGACAAAACGTTTACCAGCGGAAGGGTTGTGCTTGGTATGATAATTTGGTATAATACTCTATTCTGCCTGTTATGAATATTTTTCTTAAAAATACCGTGAATTTTCTCAATTCACGGTATTTTTGCAACTT
>CAKUEI010000084.1 GCA_934646175.1 uncultured Oscillospiraceae bacterium | reverse complement strand
ATAGGAAGCAGCATGGCGTTCCAGTCGCCGCCGTAAGCGGTGGTGCCCAGAGCAAAGGTGGCCAGAATAGAGCCGACATAGCTCTCGTAGAGGTCGGCACCCATGCCGGCTACATCGCCCACGTTATCGCCCACGTTGTCGGCGATGGTGGCGGGGTTACGGGGGTCATCCTCGGGGATGCCGGCCTCGACCTTACCGACCAGGTCGGCGCCCACGTCGGCGGCCTTGGTGAAGATACCGCCGCCCACACGGGCAAACAGCGCCATGAAGGAAGCGCCCATGCCGAACATGACCATGGTGGAGGCGATCTGCGCAGCATCATAGCCGGCAACATACTTCAGAATGTGGAACCAGACGGACACGTCCAGCAGGCCCAGGCCAACCACGGTGAAGCCCATAACGCTGCCGGAAGAGAAGGCCACGTTCAGGCCCTTGTTCAGGCTTTCGCTGGCCGCCTGAGCGGTGCGGGCGTTTGCGTTGGTGGCAATCTTCATACCGATGAAGCCGGCCAGACCAGAGTAAATGCCGCCGGTCAGGAAGGCGAAGGGGATGAACCAGCTGTTCAGCATGTTGCCCCATACCAGAAGCAGCAGAATGATGAATACCACGATAAAGACCTTTGCTACCGTTGCATACTGGTGTTTCAAATAAGCATTTGCACCTTTGCGGATGGCAGAAGCGATCTTTTTCATGGTGTCCGTGCCTTCGGAATAGCGCAGCACTTTACGGCTCTGCACAACGGCAAAGAGCAGTGCGATGACCGCGCCAACGAGGCCGATCCAGAAAAGATTTTCCAAGCTTTCCAACTCCTTTTAAACTTTGTTGCGATGGGTCTTTTGCACACAGAACTTATATTATCATATTGCGTACATTTTTCAAGAAGCCACGGGAACTTTCATTGATTTTAGACAAGTTGACCGAAAAATAAAAGCAGAAAATGTGAAAAAAAGCAATTGCTTTTTGAAGGGGGACGCAGGGGGGGCAGCCGCGAGGGCGGAATTGGGAAGAAAAAACAGCAGCAGGCGGTCAGCCTGCTGCTGTGAAAGGTAGATTCCCTTTCCTTACGGTACGAGGGGGGATTCCTTCTGTTCACGGATCATTTTGTTGATCCCGTGCATTTCCGTGGTGATCAGAATGAGGGAGAGGGTGAAGCCAAGCACATCGGAGACGGGACCGGTCCACAGAACACCGTCCAGTCCCAGCACCCGGGGCAGGAACAGGAAGCAGGGCAGCATGAACAGGATCTGACGGGCCAGGGACTGGATGGCCGCCTTGGTGGGCTTGCCGATGGCCTGGAAGAAGCTGCCGGTTGGGATGATCAGTCCGGCCAGGGGAATCAGCATCAGGAAGATGCGGAAGCTCTTGACGGCGAATTCGTTATAGAGTTCGCTCTCGTTGCCGAAGATGTTGATGATGAACTGGGGGAAGAACTGAAAGATGATGCCGCCGATGATGGCCACGACGATGGCCACCGTAATGGCGGTGAAGTAGGTCTTCTTTACCCGGCCATACTTCTTGGCGCCGTAGTTGTAGCCGAGAATGGGCTGCGCACCCACGCCGATGCCAACCAGAACGGAGATGATGATCTGGTTTACCTTCATGACGATGCCGAAGGCGGCCAGGGGGATGTCGGTGCCGTACTTGGAAAGGCCGCCGTAAAAGACAATCTGGTTGTTGGACACGGCGATGATGATGCTGCTGGCCACCTGAGTGATAAAGCTGGAAACGCCCAGCGCCGCCAGACGGCGGCCCAGACCCAGCCGCAGGCCGAACATGGATTTTTCGATTTTAAAGGACTTGAAGCGGGGGAGATAAAGGGCCATCATCACAAAGGTGAAGATTTGGCCGGCAATGGTGGCGATGGCGGCACCGGTCATGCCCATGTTGAACTTGAAGATGAGGATGGGATCCAGCACGCAGTTGATCGCTGCGCCAATCAGCATGGCGATCATGGAGTAGCGGGGGCTGCCGTCCGCACGGGCCAGACCGTTTAGACCGATGCCCATGACCACGAAGGGGAAGCCGATGATGATATAGCGGCCGTACTCAATGGCATAGGGCATGACATCCGGCGTGCAGCCGAACAGATTCAGCAGGGGCTTTAGGAAAACAAGGTCCACGACCAGAAAGACGATTGAGACTACGATGAGGAAGGAAAGGCCGGTGCCCACACCCTTTTTTGCGCCCTCCACGTCCTTTTCCCCCAGCTTCAGGCTGAGATAGGCGGCGGTGCCATCGCCGAACAGAACGGCGAAGGCCATGGTGATCACGGTGATGGGGAAGATGATGCTGGTGGCGGCGTTGCCCAGATAACCGACGCCCTGGCCGATAAAGATCTGGTCCACGATGTTGTACAGGGAGTTGACTACCAGCGAGATCACGCTGGGGATTGCGAATTTGGCCAACAACTTAGGAATTGGAGATGTGGCGAGATAGTTCGACTGCTTCTCTTGTTCCATTTTCTGATCAAACCTCCAAAGACAAAAAACATATCCTTATGAATATAACATTTTAATAGGTATGCGTCAAGAAAGCGGGGGGAACAAAACGGATCTCCGGCGAATTTTGTAGGATTGCAACAGAAATCTTGAAAGCGGGCAAAAAAACGCTTATAATATAACGAAACTGATGCCTATAGGCAAAAATTGTTGAGGTGAAAAATATGCAACATAAAGAACGCCAGATGCATATTGCCTGCGTGCCCGGAGACGTGGGCCGCTACTGCATTCTGCCGGGCGACCCCGGCCGCTGCAAGGCCATTGCGGCGCATTTTGACAACGCGGAAAAGATTCAGCAGAACCGGGAATTTGTGACCTATACCGGCACCCTTCTGGGGGAGAAGGTCAGTGTGGTCTCTACCGGTGTGGGCGGCCCGTCCGCTTCCATTGCCATGGAGGAGCTGGTCGCCATCGGCGCGGACACCTTTGTCCGCGTGGGCACCTGCGGCGGCATCGCGCTGGACGTTCAGTCCGACGATGTGGTCATCGCCACCGGCGCCATCCGTATGGAGGGCACCAGCAAGGAGTATGCCCCCATCGAATTCCCCGCCGTGCCGAACTATGAGGTGCTGACCGCGCTGGTGGACGCCGCAAAAGAGCGGGGCGGACGCTGGCACGCCGGTGTGGTGGAATGCAAGGACTCCTTCTACGGCCAGCATGACCCCGGTCGTATGCCGGTCTCCTATGAGCTGCTGAACAAGTGGGAGGCGTGGAAGCGACTGGGCACCCTGGCCAGCGAGATGGAGTCCGCCGCCCTCTTCACCGTGGCGGCCACTTTGGGTGTCCGCTGCGGCTCCGTGTTCCATGTGGTGTGGAATCAGGAGCGGGAAGCCGCCGGTCTCGATCAGACAGAGTCCCACGATGTGGAAGCGGCCATCGAGGTGGGTGTGGCGGCCCTAAAAAAGCTGATCCTTGCCGATCGCGCCAAATGAGAGACGAAACGGGAAATGGCCTGCCTGTAAATTTTTACAGGTAGGCCATTTTCGGAATTTCCTACAGAATCAAAATGCTGCTTTGTGTCAAAATTCACAAAAAACACAGCATAATTCACAGGAGAAGGGGCTGAAGGGGCTTACATTTGTGGAATCCGTCATTGTAACGGACCTTTCGATTTGTTACAATATGATTAAAGGGAAAACGCTATAAAAAGTAACAAATCCAGTCCGGAGGGAACAGAAGCATGCAGCAGAAAGAGTCGCAGTCCTGGCGCAAGTGGGCGATTTTGATCTCCATTGGAATCGTTCAGTTCGTAGGAAATTTTACCCAGTATCAGATGTCGCCCATTGCGGCCCGGATCATTGAAGAGTTGGGCCTTACCGCCACCGAGTACGCAAGCGCCTTTTCCGCCCCTATGGCTCCGGCGGTGTTCTTCAGCCTGGTCGTGGGCATCGTTGTGGATAAGCTGGGCGTGAAAAAACCGGTCGCTCTTGCCTTGAGCGTTACGGTGATCGGCCTGGTCCTCCGTGTATTTGCCTTTAATTACGCCATGCTGTACCTCTCCCTGTTCCTCATCGGGTTTGGTATCATGCTGGTCAATGTCAACGGCTCCAAGATCCTGTCCCAGTGGTTCCCCAAGGAAAAGGTAGGCGTTCTGCTGGGCATTGCTCTGGCCATGGCTTCCGCCGGCCAGGCCGCGGCGCTGGTCACCGGTGCGCTGTTCCCCAGCACCCGCGCATCCTATCTGTTCGCCGTGGCCCTGGGCTGCGTCTCGCTGGGCTGGTGGCTTGTGTTCGGTAAGGACAAGGAACCCTCCGCTAAGGAAGCGGCAAGTCAGGAAGCTGCGCCCCCCATTGGTCAGTGTATCAAGGTGGTGGTGAAAAACCGGTACATGTGGATTTGCGGCCTCTGCATGATGATGACCACGGTGGGCGGCGTTGCTGTTGCATCCATGATGCCCTCTGCTCTGGCTACCCGCGGGGTGGATTCCGTCACCGCCGGTGTGGTGTCCTCCGCCTTTACCATCGGCGGCCTGGTGGGCTGCATTCTGGTGCCCAGCCTGGTGTCCCGTTTCGGTGGACGCCGCCGCCTGATTTTGGCGACTCTCAGTGTCATCTTCGCCATCGGCATTCTGTTTGGCTGGCGCGCGCCTATCGGTGTTCCGCTGTTTGCGGTCATGTTCGTGACCGGTATCTGCATGGGCGGCATGGGCCCGGTTATGACTGCCATCCCGCTTCAGCTGCCGGAAATCGGCCCCCTGTACGCCGGGACTGCCGGAGGTGTCATCAGCACCCTGCAGCTGCTGGGGCCTGTGGTGGTCCTGCCTTACATCATCACGCCGGCGGCTGGCGGCGACTTCCATCGCTATTTTGCCATGGCTGCCGTCTGCGTGGTCATTCTGCTGGTGCTCTGTTTCTTCCTGCCTGCCAGCGTGGCAAAGACCCTGCGTCATTCCAGCAAAAAAAAGAAGTAAACAGAAACGGGAACGGGGCTGCCTGCGGCAGCCCCGTTTTGCATATGAAAAGCGTACCGCTGGATTTTGCAGCGGTACGCTTTTTTCTTATCAGATGGACAGCGCCGTGAAATAAGCGGTATGGCTTGCATCGTAAAGGTTGTGCCCGCCGCCGCAATCACCCACGGTGTAAACGCCGGTGGGGTAGACCGCGCGCAGCTCTTCCGTAAGCTCCGTATTGGGGCGAACGCCCAACGCCAGCACGAAGGAGTCGGCTTCCAGCGTGGAGACCGAGCCGGTCTCCCGATCCTCCAGCTCTGCGCTGTGCTCCCCGAAGGAACGGATGGCCACCCCGCCCATGCGCGTAACGCCATGCTCGTCACAGGCGCGCACCAGATCGTGAGAGGGGAAGTAGGGGATATCCCCGGCAAATTTCTTCGCGGGAATCATGTCCACCACCGTGACCGATTTCCCGGCCATGGCAAGCCCCAGGGCACATTCCATCCCGGCCACGCCGCCGCCGCATACGACGACTTTCCGACCCGTTTCCACCAGATGATGCTCCACCTGAGCAAGGGCGTGGACGTTCTTCCCGTCAATGCCGGGAATGGGGGGCATGAAGTACCGGGAACCGGTGGCCACGATGACCGCGTCCGGGTCCTCTTTCGCCACCAGTTCACGGGTGACCGGGGTGTTCAGACGAATCTCGGCTCCGCAGCGCTCGGTGGTGCGGATCAGCCATGCAAGATAGGACTGCATGTACGTCTTGAAGGGGGCGGCCGCGGCGTCGATCAGCAGTCCGCCCAGCCGGTCCCCGCGTTCGCACAGGATGACCTGATGGCCGCGCTGGATCAGAGTCTGGGCGGCCACCATGCCCGCGGGGCCGCCGCCGGCCACCAGCACCTTTTTGGAGCTGGTGGAAGGCCCAATGGCCCGCACCAGCTCTTCATGGCCCAGGCCGGGATTTACCGTGCAGTGGATAGCCCGACCGCGGCCGGAATTGTCGATGCACCCCCGGTGGCAGCGCAGGCAGGGACGTACATCGTCATCCCGGCCGTCGGTGAATTTCTGAATGGCCTCCATATCAGCCAGATGCATTCTGGCCATGCAGACGATGTCCGCCTTGCCAGAGGAAATAATTTCCTCCGCCTCGGCAAGGGAGGTGATATTGCCCACCACGGCCACGGGCACGTCCAGCTCCGCCTTGGCGCGGGCGGCGTACTCCACGTTGAACATGTGGGGCTTTAAATAGGTGGGCAGGGTCCAGCCACCGCCCACGTCGTCATACACATTGCCACGGGAGATGTGGATGAGGTCCACATACTTCTGGGCCTTTTTCATGAAAGCGAGGGACTCTTCAAAATGGATGCAGTTCTCGCCGCATTCCTCGTCGGCAGAGACCCGGATCTCAATCCCCATTTTCGGTCCCACCGCCGCGCGGACCGCTTCCAGCACCTCCAGCGGATAGCGCATCCGGTTCTCAGGCGAGCCGCCGTATTCATCTGTGCGCTGATTGCTGAGGGGGGAGAGGAACTGCCCCAGCAGGTTGTTATGGGCGCAGTGGACCAGCACCATGGAGAAGCCCGCCCGCTGCACGCGGTTAGCGCATTTGGCGAACTTCCGTTTGATGTCCTCCATTTCCTCCCGTGTCATGGCGCGCAGGTTCTGGCAGCCGTTGGGAATGGGAATGGCGGAGGGCGCCATGCCGTGATCGCCGGTGATGAGGGCATCTTTCGCCCCGCGGCCGGAATGGTTCAGCTCCACAGAAAGAAACGCACCGCCAGCCTTGGCCGCCTCGGCA
>CAKUEI010000083.1 GCA_934646175.1 uncultured Oscillospiraceae bacterium | reverse complement strand
GGCATGGAAAAGCTGCGGTCGATGTTCAGCGTGGCCAGAAAGGCCGCACCGGTGGAATCGTCCACCTCGGTGTCGCCGATGGTGACATAGCTCACGCCGGTCTTTGCCTGACGGTAAATGAATTCCTCCATGGCGTCAGTGACGGTGCCGTCCTGCTCGCATTTGTTGCACACCATGGGGGCGAACCCCAGCCGGTTTTTAAACCGCAGAGGGCCAATCTGAATGGGGGAAAAGAGGTGGGGATAGCGGTTCTCTTTCTGCACGAAAATCGTCTCCTTCCAAAGCGAACTCAGCAGTCGGCGTAAATTTCGGCGGCCTTCTTCATGTAACCGGGGATGTCAAGATGCTGGGGGCAGATGGGAACGCACTTGCCGCAGCCGATGCAGTCCGCGGGCTTTCCGCCCAGAGAGCAGCCGTAGGAATAGCTGTTCAGGGAGCCATGTTTGTTGTCAAACACCAGCGTGGTGTTCAAAGCACCCATGAAGATGGGAATATGGATCTTCTTCGGGCAGCCTGCCACACAGTAGGCGCACTGGGTGCAGGGAATGAAAGGAAGGGCGTGGATCTTATCGGTCACGTCCCGGACGACGGCCTCTTCCTCCTCTGTCAGGGGCTTTACCTCGCTGAGGTACGAGCAGTTGTCCACCACCTGCTCATAGGTGGACATGCCGGACAGAGCCACCAGCACATTGTCCAGCCCGCAGGCATAGCGCATGGCCCAGGAGGCGGGGGAGGCGTCCGGATTGATCTGATGCAGCATGTCCCGCAGCTCCGGCGTCAGGGTGGCGAGGGAACCGCCCTTGATAGGCTCCATGACGATCACGGGCTTCTGGTACTTGGCGCAGACCTCGTAGCACTTGCGGGCCTGGACTTCGTCGTCCTCCCAGTCCAGATAGTTGATCTGAAGCTGCACCGCTTCGGTCTCAGGGTGCTTTTTCAGAATGTCCTCCAGCAGCTCGGCGTTATCGTGGAAGGAGAAGCCGATGTGGCGGATGCGGCCCTCTTCCTTCAGCTTTTTGAAGTAGTCCCAGATGCCGCCGTCCTCTGCCTTCTGCACGTTGTGAGCGCCGAGGGAGTGAAGCAGGTACAGGTCGAAATACTCCACGCCGCAGCGGTCCAGAGAGGTCTGGAAGATCTTCTCCAGATCAAGCCCGGGCTGATACATGCTCACGGGAAATTTGGAGACCAGCTGATAGGACTCCCGGGGGTAGCGGGAGGTCAAGATCTCTCGGGTGGCATCCTCGGAACCTTCGTAGACATAAGCGGTGTCAAAATAGGTGAAGCCCTTTTCCATGAAGTGGTCTACCATGCGCTTGGATTCCTCAATGTTGATGGAGCGGTCCTCGTTCTGAGGAAGGCGCATCAGGCCGAAGCCCAGCTTTTTCATGGTGCCCTTGGTCAGAAAATCTGTCATGCGGATATCCTCCTTAAATCCATAATTCCATACACAAAAATACGAGATGCGGAAAACGCAAAAAATGCGGTCATGCGTTGAGAGAGGGCTGCTGCGCAATCAGAGGGTCGAAATACTGCTTCTGATAATGAGCGTACAGCCGGTCATATTCGGCAGAGGCACCGTGGTGCAGCTGGTGGAGATAGGCGTGAAAGTCCGTGTGCACCAGCCCATTGGAAGGCGCTGTCTCGCGTAGGATGTAGACTGCCACGTTGGAGCAGTGGTCGGAGACGCGCTCTAGGCTGAGCAGCAGCTCGCCGAACTGCATTCCAAGGTCCACAGTGCATTCGCCCCGCTTGAGACGTTCGATATGGTTGCTGCGCAGGGTGTCCCGCAAAAGGTCCACCACCTCTTCGATAGGCTCCACTGAGAAGGCGGCTTCATAGTCCAGATCGCGGTAGCAGACAAGCGTTTTGACGATGACCTCGTCCACAGCCTCACAGAGGTAGTGGAGGTCGTGCTTGGCGGCGGCGGAGAAGTCCAGCCCCCGCTCATTCAGGGAGCCGAGAATGGCGGCGATATCTTCGGCGTAGTCACCGATCCGCTCAAAATCGGTCATGGTGTGCAGAAGCTCAGTGACCCGGGTGTTTTCCTCCATGGAGAGATTCCGGCCGGACAGCTTCAGAAGGTAATTTTCCAGTGCGGTCTCATAAGCGTCGATCTGCGCCTCGTTTTCCTCCAGCAGCGCCCGCTTTTTTGAGTCGTACTTTTTCAGAAGGCCCCGGGCCAGACGGTAATTTTCCTGGGCCAGTTCGCTCATGATGGTTACCACGTCACGGGCGCGCTCCAACGCCACGGAGGGGGTGTTGAGGAAGCGCTCGTCAATGAGGCTGAGGGCGGAGGTGCGCTCTTTTTCCGTGGTGGGAACGATCTTCTCCACCAGCTTCACCAGCTGCTTATGGAAGGGCAGCAGCAGGATGGTGCAGGCGATGTTGAAGCAGGAGTGCAGGTTTGCGATGGTGCCGCGGGTCATGGTTTCCGTCCAGAAGGGGAAATGGAAGATGGCGTTGCCCGCGTAAAGCACGATCATGAAAAACACCGTGCCCAGGACGTTGAAGGAGAGGTGGATCATGGCGGTGCGCTTTGCGTTCTTGCTTGCGCCGATGCTGGATAGCATGGCGGTGACGCAGGTGCCGATATTCTGGCCCATGATCAGGGGAATGGCGATATTGAAGGAAACGACGCCAGTGGAGCTGACTGCCTGCAGGATGCCCATGGAGGCGGAGGAGCTTTGGATCAGGGCGGTCACCACCGCGCCCACGATGACGCCGATAATGGGGTTGGAGAAGGCGGTGAACAGGGCCTGAAACTCCGGAAGCTCCTGCAGGGGGGCGACGGCGGTCTCCAGCGTACACATGCCGATGAACAGAAGACCAAGGCCCACGGCGATCTGGCCGAAGGTACGTTTATGCCCACCCTTGATGAACATATAAAAGAGAATGCCGGCAAAAGCAAGTGCCGGCCCCAGCACGGAAGGCTTCAGAAGGGAGACCAGCACATTGTCCGAAGAAATGTCGCCCAGGCGCAGTAGCTGCGCGGTGATGGTGGTGCCGATGTTGGCACCCATGATGATGCCCACGGTCTGAGAGAGCTTCATGATGCCGGCATTGACGAAGCCGACGCACATGACGGTGGTGGCGGCGGAGCTCTGGATCAGTCCGGTGACCAGCGCGCCCAACAGGACGCTTTTGAAGATATTGTTGGTCAGCTTTTCCAGAATGCCCTCCAGCCGTCCACTGGACAGCTTTTCGAGACCATCTGTCATGACGGACATGCCGAACAGGAACGTGGCGATGGCGCCAAGCATGGTGATAACGTTAAAAATACTCACGCGGTTGCCTCCTGGGGTGCGAGGGCGAAAGCAGACGCCCCTGCGAATTTCATACGGAATCAGCCTAAATTATATACGCTTTTTTTCGTGCCGTAAATGATTCTTTACAAAAATTTTTGAAAATTTTGAAGAATCCTGCCGCCGGATAACGCGAAACAGGCTGTGCCGGAATAGAGTAGTAGGGTGGAGGTGGAAGGCATGTTATCGGCAGGAATCTATCTGCTTCTGAACACCTTTTTCTTCTCTCTTCGCCTTTCCGGCGGCGGATCGTTTCCACGCCCCTTAAAGGCAGAGGAGGAGCGAAAGTGTCTGGAGCAAAGCGCTGCGGGAGACCTTGCGGCCCGCAACAGGCTGGTCGAGCACAATCTGCGCCTGGTGGCCCATATCGTGAAAAAGTACTATACCCAGACCGGAGATCAGGACGATTTGATCTCCATCGGGACCATCGGCCTGATCAAGGGCATTTCGACCTTCAAGCCGGAAAAAAAGGTACGCCTTGCAACTTATGCGAGCAGATGTATTGAAAATGAGATCCTCATGCATTTCCGCGCCCAGCGCAAGCTGCAGGGGGAGGTCTCACTCTCTGACACGCTGGACGCCGATCCAGAGGGGAACTCCCTTTCTCTTCTGGATGTGATCTCTGTGGACGACAACATGCTGGAGGAGTTGGATGCCAAAGACAGCTGCATCCGGGTGCGCCGCTGTGTTGAAGAATGCCTGGATGAGCGGGAGCGGGAGATCATCTGCGCCCGCTATGGATTGAACGGCCGCCGGGCGCAGACCCAGCGGGAGGTGGCGGAGCGCTGCGGCATTTCCCGCAGCTATGTCTCCCGGATCGAAAAGAGGGCGCTTTCCAAGCTGAAGGAGCGCTTTGACCAAAAAGACTGAGAAATGGCGGGGGAGAGTGCCGAGTTTTGGCGCTCTCCCTCTTGTCAGGCTCTTTTCCGCTGTAGTATAATAAATAATCAAAAAATCGGGAGGAACTGACATGACCAATCAGAAGCTGCTTCGTCTGCTCGAACAGGATTGCACCATGCCTCTGGACCAGCTGGCCGCCATGGCTGATATGCCGGTGGATGAGGTCAAGCGGGAGATCAAAGCCATGGAAGAGGACAAGATCATCCTGGGTTATAAGGCCATTGTGGACTGGGACCGGACGGAGCGCGAATCCGTCACCGCTCTCATCGAAGTGAACGTCACTCCCCAGCGCGGGGAAGGATTCGACCGCGTTGCCGAGCGCATTTATCAGTATGAAGAGGTGGAAAGCGTCTATTTGATGTCTGGCTCTTTTGACCTTACCGTGATCATTTCCGGCCGTACCCTAAAAGAGGTGGCCTCTTTCGTGGGCGAGCGCCTTGCCCCGCTGGAGGACGTCACCGGAACGGCCACCCATTTTATTCTGAAGAAGTATAAAGAGAAGCACCTCATTTTCAAGCCTGAGGAGCCTTCGGAAAGAGAGCTGTTGTTCACATGAATTACGATGAGATTCTGTCCGAGCACATCAAAGGGGTCAAGCCCTCCGGAATCCGCAAGTTCTTCGATATTCTGGAAGAGATGAAGGATGCGATCTCCCTCGGCATCGGCGAGCCGGACTTCGTCACCCCCTGGCATATCCGCGACGCGGGCATTTATTCCCTGGAAAAGGGCTATACGAAATACACCTCCAACGCCGGTATGGCCGAACTTCGCCGCGAGATCGCAGCCTATATGCAGCGTCATTATGACCTGCACTACGATTTCGCAAAGCAGATCCTGGTCACCGTGGGCGGCAGTGAAGGCATTGACCTTGCCATGCGCTGCCTGGTGAACCCCGGGGACGAAGTCATCGTTCCCGTGCCGTCCTTTGTGTGCTATGGCCCCCTGGCTTCCATGTGCGGTGGAACGCCGGTTTATCTGGAACTGAAGGCGG
This sequence comes from uncultured Oscillospiraceae bacterium, assembly GCA_934646175.1. Lineage (GTDB taxonomy): Bacteria > Bacillota > Clostridia > Oscillospirales > Oscillospiraceae > CAKUEI01. The sequence goes on along the minus strand of CAKUEI010000083.1, from coordinate 1,583 downwards.
AGAACGAGTTCCGCCTCACTCCGGAGGAGCTGCGCAGCGCCATCACCCCGAAGACCAAACTGCTGGTGCTCCCATTTCCCTGCAACCCCACCGGCGGCATCATGGAGCGCAAGGACCTGGAGGCCATTGCCGAGGTGCTGAAGGACACTAACATCATGGTCCTTTCGGACGAGATCTACGCTGAGCTGACCTACGGCCAGCGGCATGTGTCCATCGCCAACATCCCCGGCATGTACGAGCGCACCGTGGTCGTCAATGGTTTCTCCAAGAGCCATGCCATGACCGGCTGGCGCATGGGCATCGTCTGCGCGCCGCCGGAGATCGTGGCCGCCATGACCAAGCTGCACCAGTTCGGTATTATGTCCGCCCCCACCACCAGCCAGTATGCAGCCATCGAGGCCATGCGCAACGGCGACGCGGACATTGAAAAAATGCGCGAGGAGTACGACGGCCGCCGCCGCTATCTGGTGGAGGGCCTGCGCCGTATCGGCCTTTCCTGCTTCGAGCCGAAGGGCGCCTTCTATGTGTTCCCCTGCATCCGCTCCAGCGGCCTTTCCTCCGATGAATTCTGCGAGCGGTTCCTGATGGAAGAGAAGGTGGCCGTCATTTCCGGTTCCGCCTTCGGCCCCGGGGGCGAGGGATTCGTCCGCTGTTGCTATGCTGCCTCCATGCGGAACATCGCCGAGGCGCTCACCCGGATGGATAACTTCCTGACCAATTTGAAAAAGAAGCAGATGCGCGGAGCGTAAAGGTAAAACACCTGTCAACAGGAGGGACGACTCATGTACATGATCTGTCTGGATATGGAGGGCGTTCTGGTCCCCGAGATCTGGATCGCTTTCGCCGAGGCCGCCGGGATTCCAGATTTGAAGCGCACCACCCGGGACGAGCCGGACTATGATAAGCTCATGAAGTGGCGCCTGAGCATTTTGAAGGAGCACGGACTCGGCCTTCCGGAGATCCGGAAGACCATCGAGACCATCGATCCGCTGCCCGGCGCGAAGGAATTTCTGGACGAGTTGCGCTCGTTTGCTCAGGTCATCATCCTCAGCGATACCTTCGAGCAGTTTGCGGGCCCGCTGATGAAAAAATTGGGCTGGCCCACCATTTTCTGCAATACACTGGAAGTGGCGCCCGACGGCGTTATCACCGGATACCGGATGCGCTGCCCCCAGTCCAAGCTCACCACGGTGAAAGCCCTTCAGTCCATCGGGTTTGAGACCATCGCCGCCGGGGACAGCCACAACGACCTGGGCATGATCGGGGCGAGCCGGGCGGGCTTCCTCTTCCGGAGCACTGACGCCATCCGGAAGGAGCATCCGGAGATCCCCGCGTATGAGACCTTTGATGACCTTTTGAAGGCCATCCGGGGCGCCATGGAATAAATGTTTCAGGAAAGGTTGGCGCTGCAAGCATGATGGGTGAATTTGAAGGTTTGGGCTTTGCTCCTGCGGAGATCCTTCTGCCGCAGGGATGCGAACTTACCAAGTGGGCCGTGGTGGCCTGCGACCAGTATACCTCCCAGCCCGAATATTGGGAGCGGGTGGAGCGTTTCGTGGGCACTGCGCCGTCTTCGCTCCGCC
>CAKUEI010000082.1 GCA_934646175.1 uncultured Oscillospiraceae bacterium | reverse complement strand
GTACCAGGCCCATGGCCAACAAAACGGTGTCTGCCTCGAATTCCACGGTCTTGCCGGAGGCAACGTCCTGGCAGATGACCTTGTCATCGGTGATCTCCAGCAGCTTGGTGCCGTAGTGGACCGGCAGCTGCTTCTGATCGATGATGGACATGAACTCCTTGGCGCTGGTGCCGGAACTGGCGTACAGCTTGCCGAGGTTGGAGTCATGATCCGCCATTTCGACCACGTCCACATGCTTGCCCTTGTCCACGAATTCAATGGCAGCCTCCAGACCAACGGCGCCGGCGCCGATGACCACGATCTTGTCGCCCACGGGAGCCTTGCCCATTTCGGCGTGAGGCGCCCAGGAAACGTGGGGCTTATGGATGCCAGGCAGGTTGGGCACCAGCGGACGGGAACCGTTGGCGATGATGATGGCGTCATAGCCCTCCAGCTCCAGCAGATCCTTGGTCGCTTCCGTATTCATGAGGATCTTCGCGCCGTACTTCTTGGAGTATTTTTTGGCCTGATAACGCAGCCATTTCAGATAGTCCTGGCAGTCGATCTTGAAGGGCGGGATGGCCGCACCGATGACGTTGCCGCCCAGTTCGCCGCTCTTTTCATACAAGGTGACATCGTGGCCGCGCTCGCACAGGGTCATCAGGGCCTGAATGCCGCCGGGGCCGCCGCCGACTACGGCAACGCGCTTCTTTTCCCGGGCCAGAGGCACCACGCCGTCGCGCAGCTCGCTGGTCATGCCGGACATGGGGTTGACGGCGCACCAGATGGGCTTGGGTACGAAGAGGTGCTTGGTGCAGGTGTCACAGCGCAGGCAGGGGCGATGCTCTTCCGGCATGTCGTGGGCATACTTGTTGGGCATGTCGGGATCGGCCATCAGCGGGCGGCACATGGCGACGAAGTCGGCCCAGCCGTTGGCGATGATCTCTTCCGCCATGTCGATGCTGGTGATGGAACCAACGGTGGTAACCAGCAGGTCAGGATATGCTTTCTTCACATCGCGGGCATAGTGGACGTTGAAGCCGCGTTCCATCATGTAGTTCTGGCACCAGTTGCGGTAATAGGCCATGTGGTCGTCGCTGTGCAGACCGGCGGACACGTGCAGAATGTCAATGTGATCCTTCAGATAGCCGATCAGCTCCAGCGTCTCGTCAAAGTGCATGCCGTCCGGCGCGATCTCATCGGCGGAGATGCGGAATTCGATGACAAACTTCTCGCCGCACTTTTCGCGAATGGCATCGCAGACCTCAATGGCGAAGCGTGCGCGGTTTTTCGTGGAGCCGCCGTACTCGTCGGTGCGCTTGTTGAAGCGGGGGCTGGTGAACTGGCTGATCAGGTTGCCGTGACCGCCGTGAACCAGAACGATATCCATGCCGGCACGCTGCATGCGCTGGGCGGCCATGGCGTACTTTTCAACGGTCTCCTTGATCTTTTCGTGGGTCATTTCGATGCAGGGGATAGGTTCGCGGCCGTTTTCCTTGGCGCGGGCATACTCGTTCTCCGTAATGCGGGAAGAGGAGCTGAAGGGAGCGTGGCCAACGGTCTCAAAGGCGGTGTTTTCGCCGTTGTGGTTGATTTCAAGCGAGGCGTGGCAGCCGTACTGCTTGCACATGTCGGCATAACGGGCCAAGTTCAGAATGCCGTCATCGCTGCTCAAGTCCAACTGATAGGCTTCGTCCTTACACTCCGTAATGTCGATGGAGGAGTTGCCCAGGTACAGCGTGGTGACGCCGCCGCGAGCAAACATACGCATCCAGTCCACCAATTCCGGCGTGACCTGACCGTCACGGCCGGCGAGGTTAGGAGAAGGGGGAGCAAGCACGATGCGGTTTTTGAAGTCGATACCGCGGATGCGGATGGGATTGAACACGTGAGAATAGCGAGAACCCATTTGATTTCCTTCCTTTCGATTGTGAAATAAAACACAAAATGCCCCTTGATATGACGCTAATATTGTACCATTTGAACATGCGAAGTGGCAAGGGGGAAAAAGCGGTCCCGTTATTCCTGTTACGCTATAATAAGCCGGAGAAAGACTGAGAAAGCGGGATGTAAAATGTAAATATTCTTTGAATTTGTTGGAATTTTCCGTGGTTCCCGCTTGCTTTCTGAAAAACTGCGTGCTATAGTTGGAAACAGTCAGCGGAGACCCTGGCATGGGCCGCTTTGAACGCAAAGACAGGAGGTTTTTGATATGAAACGTTTGGGACTGTTTGCTGCGGGTGTTCTGTTGGGTACAGCGGGCATCAAGCTCCTCAGCAGCAGAGATGCCAAGAAGGTTTATACGCATACCACTGCTGCGGTGCTGCGTGCGAAAGACAGTGTGATGCAGACCGTTACCACCATCCGGGAGAATGCCGGAGATATTTATGCGGATGCCAAAGAACTGAATGAGCGCCGCGCAGAAGCGGAAGAGGCCGAAGTGGTGGCTGATGCTTCCGATGCGGCAGTTGCGGCCGCAGAATAAAAAAGCAGAAAAGAGCCGCAGAAAAGCGGCTCTTTTTCTTTTCGGAGGTGCATGAAGCGTGAAGTGCAAAATTCTGCACGAATCCCGGGGCAGGATGCGTGTGCATATGGAATGCGTCCGCATGACGCTGCATCAGGCGGATGTGCTGGAATACTACCTGCGCAGTCAGGACGGCGTGGAAGAAGTGGCGGTCTACGACCGGACGCAGGACGCCGTGATCTGCTATCGGGAAGAGCGCGGCGCGGTGATCCGGGCGCTGGCGGCCTTTTCCTTCGCCACGGCGGAGGAGCTGGGACTGGTGCCGGAGCACACCACCCGCGCCCTGAACCGGGAATTTGAGGATAAGCTGGCCTCGGCGGTCATGTGGCGGATGGCCTCGCGGCTGTTTCTGCCGGCACCGGTCACCATGATCATTTCCCTGATCAAATCGGTGAAGTACATCAAGGAAGGACTGAAGGCTCTGCTGCACGGAAAACTGTCCGTTGCGGTGCTGGATGCTACGGCGGTTACCGTATCCATGGTGCGCGGCGACTTTGACACGGCCGGTTCGGTCATGTTCATGCTGCGCCTGGGCGAAATTTTGGAGGAGTGGACTCACAAAAAGTCGGTGGCCGATCTGGCGGGCGCCATGTCCTTGAACGTGGATCAGGTCTGGCTGAAGACCGGGGACACAGAAGAGCTGGTGCCCGTGCGGTCCATCTGCGCGGGCGACCGGATTGTGGTGCGCACGGGCAACGTGATCCCGCTGGACGGCACGGTGGAATCCGGCGAGGCCACGGTGAATCAGGCATCCATGACTGGCGAGTCCCTGCCCGTTCCCAAGCCCGCGGGCAGCTATGTCTATGCCGGGACCGTGGTGGAAGAGGGCGAGTGCGTCATCCGCGCGGACAAGGCCTTCGGCGGCGGTCGGTATGACCGCATCGTCAATATGATCGAAGAGTCGGAAAAGCTGAAGTCCACGGCGGAGGATCAAGCCTCCCGTCTGGCGGACCGGCTGGTGCCCTATACGCTGGGCGGCACGGTGCTCACCTATCTGATCACAAGGAATGTGACCAAGATGCTGGCGGTGCTGATGGTGGACTTCTCCTGCGCGCTGAAGCTGGCCATGCCCATTGCCGTGCTGTCTGCCATGCGGGAGAGCAGCAACCACCACATTTCCGTCAAGGGCGGGCGTTTCCTGGAGGCGGTGGCCAAGGCGGATACCATCGTGTTCGACAAGACCGGCACCCTGACCTATGCCTCCCCCAAGGTGGCGGATATCGTGACCTTCGGCGGGCGGAATGCAGAGGATATGCTGCGCCTTGCGGCCTGCCTGGAGGAGCACTATCCCCATTCCATGGCAAACGCCGTGGTGGAAGAGGCGAAAAGCCGCGGACTTTCCCACGCGGAGTACCACTCTCAGGTGCAGTATGTGGTGGCCCATGGCATTTCCAGCATGGTAAACGAGGAAAAGGTGCTCATTGGCAGCGCCCACTTTGTGTTCGAGGACGAAAAGTGCCACATCCCGGAGGAAGAGGAGGAAAAGTTCCGCGCCCTTCCCGCGGAGTACTCCCATCTGCACCTGTGCATCGGCGGCGAGCTGGCGGCCGTGATCTGCATTTCGGACCCCCTGCGCAGCGAGGCCAGGGCGGCGGTGCAGGCGCTGCATGACTGCGGCATCCGCCGTGTGGTGATGATGACCGGCGACAACCGGCGGACCGCGGAAGCGGTGGCGGCGGAGGTCGGCGTCGATCAGGTATTTGCCGAGGTGCTGCCGGAGGATAAGGCGGAGTTCATCCGCAAGGCCAAGGCGGATGGGCACACGGTGATCATGGTAGGCGACGGCGTGAATGATTCCCCGGCCCTGTCCGAGGCAAACGCCGGCATCGCCATTTCCACGGGTGCGGCCATTGCAAGAGAGATCGCGGATATCACCGTGGCGTCGGAAGACCTGTTCGAACTGGTGACCTTGCGCAGACTGAGCGAAGCGCTCATGGACCGCATCCACCGGAACTACCGCTTTATTGTCGGCTTTAACATGTCGCTGATCATTCTGGGTGTCATCGGCATCCTGCCGCCCACCACGTCGGCCCTGCTGCACAATATGTCCACGCTGGCCATCAGCTTGAAGAGCATGACCGATCTGCTTCCCGGGGAAGAGAAGGACGCGTAAGCGGACCTTTGTGCCGGAGAATAAAAAGGACTGTGTGATCACTCACACAGTCCTTTCGGCTTTATGATTCACCCAGGTCCAGGTTAAATTTTAGATCTCCTAAAATCAGCCGTCCGATCTGGACGATCATGTCCATGGGGTCAGTCTTCATATTGCCCCGGACCCAGTCCAGGATCATGCCGGTAAGGGCGTAAGTATAGCACCAGGCGATCAGCGCGCAGTCCTCCGGTGGGGTGTTCCGGTTGCGCTGGGAATTTGCCACCAGAGTGACGAACAGCGGATGGGAGACGTGGTGAATGAACTGATCCAGCTCGTCCCGGTTGGGGGAGTGGAACACGTTCAAGATCAGGACCCGATGCTGCATGATGCAGGAGAATGCCTCCGCAAGGCTCTGCTGCCAGGTCTGCAGGCTGATGTCGGAGAGAATGCGCGCGGCTTCGGAGCGGAAGATCCAGCGGGTCAGGTCATAGAGGTCGCGGAAATGGTAATAGAACGTCTGACGGTTGACGTGGGCCGTTTCCACAACATCCTTGACCGTGATCTTGTCATAAGGCTTCCGTGTCAGCAGCTGCTCAAAAGCCGTAGCCAGCGCATGCTTTGTGATATCGGACAATGGAAGCACCTCCTATGAACTCTTTGTGCACAGTTTAGCACAAAAGTGGAGAGAAAGTCAACCAATTCACAAGGAGATGGACAAGGGACTCCGCTGTGCGGCCGAAATAAGAGAAATGGGGCGAAAATACACTTGCTTTTTCCCGGGAAATGGGTATGATGATAGAGGAATAAAAAATGGGGCAGTTTACGCTGTTCCTGATAGAAAAGGAGACCATATATGACAAAAATTGATATTTTTTCCGGCTTTTTAGGCGCCGGGAAAACAACTTTAATCAAAAAACTGCTGGATGAGTCCTTCCGGGGGCAAAAAGTGGTTCTGATTGAAAATGAATTTGGTGAAATCGGAATTGACGGCGGCTTTCTGAAAGAGGCGGGCGTGCAGATCACGGAGATGAACTCCGGGTGTATTTGCTGCTCTCTTGTGGGCGATTTCGGCGAAGCGTTGAAGAAGGTCGTCACCGAGTATGCTCCTGACCGGGTGCTCATTGAGCCGTCTGGCGTGGGCAAGCTGTCCGACGTGATCCGTGCGGTGGAAAATGCCGGCGAGAAGGTACCAATGGAGCTGGGCAGCGCCGTCACCGTGGTGAACGCGGAAAAGTGCAAGCTGTATCTGAAAAACTTCGGCGAATTCTTCCTGGATCAGCTGGAGTGCGCCGGAACAGTCATTCTCAGCCGCACGGGCGAGATGAGCCAGGAAAAGCTGGAGAAGGTGGTGGCCATGCTGCGGGAGCACAACGATAAGGCTGCCTTCATCACCACCCCTTGGGACCAGCTGAAGGGCGCCCAGATCCTGGAGGCCATGTCCGGCCACACATTGGCGGAGGCCCTGATGGACGAGGCGCATCATCACCACGACCATAACGAGCATGATGACGACTGCGGCTGCGGCTGTCACGACCATGACCACGAGCACCATCACGACCATGATCATGAGGAGCATGAACATCATCATCACGACCATGACCATGATCACGACGAGCATGAGCATCATCATGACCATGACGAGCATGATGACGACTGCGGCTGCGGCTGCCATGATCACGACCATGAGCATCATCACCATCATCATGCGGACGAAGTGTTTCAGAGCTGGGGCAAGGAGACGCCCCGCCGCTATTCCGAGGCGGAGCTGCACGAGATGCTGGAGGCCCTGGACGAGGGCGTTTACGGCATGGTGCTGCGGGCCAAGGGCATTCTCCCGGCTGCGGAGGACGACGGCTGGTACCACTTTGACTACGTGCCCGGCGAGCAGGAGATCCGCCGCGGCGGCGCCGATTACACCGGCCGCCTGTGCGTGATCGGCAGCGGCCTTCACGAGGACAAGCTGGCCGAGCTGTTCAAGCTGTAAGGAGGGATTTCCTTGAGTGAACCGACCCCGATTTATCTCATCAACGGCTTTCTGGAGGCGGGCAAGACCAGCTTCATTCGCCCCATGCTGGAGGGCGGAGACTTCACAGAAGGCGAGAAGACCGTCCTGCTCCTCTGCGAAGACGGCGAGGAGGAATATGACGAGCAGGCCCTGCGCTACCACGATGTGACCATGGTGACAGTGGAGGAAGAGGCGGAGGTGACCCCCGACTTTTTCAAAAGCCTGAGGAAAAAATACCACCCCACCC
>CAKUEI010000081.1 GCA_934646175.1 uncultured Oscillospiraceae bacterium | reverse complement strand
TAGGTCACCAGCTCGATGCCGTTGGCAACGGTGTTGTCATAGGTGGCCAGGGTCTCCTTACGGGCGCCCACGCCGGTGACCAGCTTCACGTTCAGCTTGCCGGGGTTGGCGTCGTTGTAGTTCTGCAGGGCGATGGTGATGCCGTCCACGATCTCGTCGTCGTGGGTGACGATCAGATCCAGATTGGCGATGTCTTCATCGTTGGCGGAGTTCAGCCAGTTCTCCATCTGCTCCTGAGCGGTGGAAGCGGACCAGTTGGTGACGAACTCGGTGGTCATCTGATTGAACTTGTCGGTCTGGCCGGCGGCCTCGATAGCGTCGTCCATGCCGCCGGAACGCTGAACGCCGACGGTGGAGCTGTCGCCGATAAAGCGCAGGTAGTTGACCTGGTCGTCATCCTTGAAGTAGTCCATGACATACTCGCCCATCCACTTGCCGATGGTCTCGTTGTCGCCCATGATCTCGGCGCTCATGCCGGTGAAACCGTCGATCAGACGGTCATAGATGACCAGCTTCACGCCGGCGTCCACGATGGTCTGAGCCGCGTTGCGCAGCTGATCACCCTCGGTGGGCCACAGGACGATGACATCGGGCTCGAAGGAAGCCAGCATGTTCTCGATGGCAGCGATCTGGCCGGCGGCTTCACCCTTGGTCTCCAGCTTGTACTCAAAGCCCTTTTCGGCCTTCTGCTCTTCCAGCTCGGCGCGAACGTGAGCGATGGACTCACCCATGAAGCCGTGGTCGGCCTCGGGGACGACAACCCCCACCTTCAGGCTGCTGTAGTCGACCGTGTCAGTACCGACGGGGGTGGGGTCAGGGGTCTCGGTCTCCTTGCCACCATTGTTGGAGCAGGCGACGAGAGAGAAGACCATGACCAGGGACAGAAGCAGAGCAAGAATCTTCTTCATTTTGATATTTTCCTCCTTTTCAAATGTCGTACTGTAAGCGCACAGGGCGCTCAAGACTAAGACAAATTTATCATGCTATGTGCAAAGTGTCAAGAATGTTTTTGCACGCTCACGAACGTTAAGTTCTCTTAAAAATTACAAATTCATGGATAATTGGGAACTTTTGAAACAAAATAGACCGAATGGTGTGAAAATTGCGAAAAAATGAAAAGATGAAGGATGCATTTCATTTGTGAAAAATGCAACAAAGTGTCTTCCGGATGTGCGTTTCTGCTGAAGAATATCGCGGAGAAGGGGCGAAAAAGCGAGAAGGAAAAGGGAAAACCGCCCTTTCCGGAGGAAAATCGCCTTGTTTGCCGGAAACGAGTGTGCTAAAATAAATCAGTTATTTTATTTTATTGTTTGGAGAGGCGGATCAACATGACCTATCAGGAAGAATTCATTCATTTTATGGTGCGCTCCGGCGTACTGACCTTCGGAGATTTCGTCACCAAGTCCGGGCGGAAGACGCCGTATTTCATCAACACGGGCAACTATAAGACCGGCGCACAGGCGGCCAAGCTGGGAGATTATTACGCCGCCTGCATCCACGAGCATCTGTCTGAGGACGTGAACGCCCTGTTCGGGCCGGCCTATAAGGGCATTCCGCTGGCCGTCACCGCCGCCGCGTCCCTTTACCGCGATTACGGCGTCGACATGGCCTACTGCTTCAACCGGAAAGAGGCCAAGGACCACGGCGAGGGCGGCAGCATGGTGGGCTACAAGCCCCAGAACGGCGACCGCATCGCCATTGTGGAGGATGTGGTCACCGCAGGCACAGCCGTGCGGGAGTCCATTCAACTGTTCAAGACCGTGGCCGATGTGACCATCACCGACCTTTTCGTGTCGGTGGATCGGATGGAGCGGGGCACCGGCGAGCGCTCTGCCTTGCAGGAGCTGCAGGAGGAGTACGGCATTCAGGTGCACCCCATCGTCACCATCCGCCAGATCATGGATACCCTTTATCAGAAGCCGGTGGACGGCAAGGTGTACATCGATGACGCCATGCGGGCGCGGATGGAGGACTATCTGGCACAGTACGGCGCGAAGGGCTGAGCCACTTCGCAGCAGCAGGAAAGGAGGCAGAGGGGCATGAGCGTTCATGACGGACATCGTAAACGGCTGAAGGATGAATTCCTGAAGACAGGTCTTTTGAACGTGCCGGAGCACCGTGCACTGGAGCTTTTGCTGTTTTACGCCATCCCGCAGGGCGATGTGAACCCGCTGGCCCATCAGCTGATTGAACGGTTCGGCTCGCTGGCCGGTGTGCTGGACGCCACGGAGGAGGAGCTGCGCCGGGTGCCCGGCATCGGCGAACATACGGTGGTGCTGCTGAAGCTGGTCCCTGCCCTGTGCGGGCGCTACCTGAAAAGCAAGACGTCGTCCCTCCAGTATGTCACCAACACCGAGGAGGCGCGGGCCGTCTTTGCGCCTTACTTCTTCGGTCGGAGGAACGAGGTGATCTGCATGGCCTGCTTGGACGCGAGCCGCAGGCTGCTGAATGTGCGCATTCTCAGCGAGGGCAGCTCCACCGGAGCGGAGCTTACCCTGCGCAGCGTGCTGGAGATTGCCTTTTCCCTCAACGCCACCACGCTGATTTTGGCCCATAACCACACCGGCGGCACGGCCGAACCCTCCGCAGAAGATGTGGACACCACACGCATCCTCTCCCGCAAGCTGTTTGAGCTGGGATTGTATCTGCAGGATCACCTTATTTTCGCGGATGAAACGGTCACCTCCATGCGTCAGCTGGGCCTTTTGGAGATTTGAGCGGAAAAGGCTTGCGCAAGAACATTTGTTCTGGTATGATGAAGGAAATTACGGAAAGGCGGGCGGTACCATGCCGGAATTCAAAGTAGTCAGCGAATATTCCCCTGCGGGTGACCAGCCGGAGGCCATCGAGGCTCTGGCCGCCGGTGTGGAGAACGGCCTTTCCGAACAGGTCCTGCTGGGTGTTACCGGTTCGGGCAAGACCTTCACCATGGCCAAGGTCATCGAGAAGATCCAGCGCCCCACTTTGGTGCTGGCCCACAACAAGACGTTGGCGGCTCAACTCTGTGCGGAATTTAAGGAATTCTTTCCCAACAATGCAGTGGAATACTTTGTCTCCTATTATGACTACTATCAGCCGGAGGCCTATATCCCCCACACAGATACCTTTATCGAAAAAGACTCTGCCACAAACGAAGAGATTGACCGGCTGCGCATTGCAGCTACGGCTTCACTGATGGAGCGGCGGGATGTGATTGTGGTCTCATCTGTCTCCTGTATCTACGGCTTGGGTGAGCCGGAGGACTTTGCAAAAATGATGGTCTCTCTGCGGGTGGGCGCCACCATGAAGCGGGAAGAGCTGATGCGTAAATTGGTGGAGATCCGCTATGAACGCAACGATATCGCCTTCGATCGAAACGTGTTCCGGGTGCGGGGGGATACCATCGAGATTTGGCCGGCCTATTGGAAGGATACCGCCATTCGGGTAGAGTTTTTCGGTGATGAGATCGACCGCATTTCCGAAATCAACGTGGTGACGGGCACACCCGTCCGGCGATTGACCAACATTCCGGTTTGGCCTGCCACTCATTATGTGACCCCCAAGGAGAAGATGGACGCGGCAATCAGCGAGATCTACAAAGAGCTGGAAGAGCGGGTAGCCTTTTTCGAGAAAGAGGGTAAGCTGGTAGAGGCGCAGCGCCTGAAGCAGCGCGTCATGTACGACGTTGAGATGATGCAGGAGCTGGGCTATTGCAGCGGCATCGAGAACTATTCCCGGGTCATCGAGGGGCGGCCCGTAGGGTCCCCGCCCCATACCCTGATGGATTATTTCCCCAAGGACTTCGTCATGTTCATCGACGAAAGCCACGTGACCTTGCCCCAAGTCCGCGCCATGTACAACGGCGACCGGGCCAGGAAAGAAACGCTGGTGGAGTACGGCTTCCGCCTGCCCTGTGCCTTTGACAACCGCCCGCTGAAATTCGATGAATTCGCCCAGCGGCTCAATCAGGTCATCTACGTTTCCGCCACCCCCGGCGAGTACGAGCGCACCCGCGCCGGGCAGGTGGTGGAGCAGGTCATCCGCCCCACCGGACTTCTGGACCCGAAGATCGAAGTGCGCCCGGTGGAGGGGCAGATCGACGACCTCATCGGCGAGATCAACGCCCGCACTGCCCGGCAGGAGCGGGTGCTGGTCACTACGCTTACCAAAAAGATGGCGGAGGATTTGACTGTTTATCTCCAAGGAGCGGGCATCCGGGTGCGCTATATGCACCACGACATCGACACCATCGAGCGGATGGAGATCATCCGCGACCTGCGGCTGGGCACCTTTGATGTGCTGGTGGGCATCAACCTGCTGCGTGAGGGACTGGACCTGCCGGAAGTCAGTCTGGTGGCGATTCTGGACGCGGACAAGGAGGGCTTCCTCCGCAGCGAGACCTCCCTCATCCAGACCATCGGCCGCGCCGCCCGAAATGCGGAGGGCATGGTGATCATGTATGCTGACAGCATCACTCCCTCCATGCGCCGCGCCATTGACGAGACCGAGCGCCGCCGGGAGAAGCAGGACGCCTTCAATAAGGCTCACGGCATCGTGCCCAAAACAGTCATCAAGTCGGTGCGCGAGCTGCTGCAGCTCTCCACCGAGGATGAAAAGAAGGAATATGACCCGAACCTCAAGCAGCTCACCAAGCTCCAGCGCGCGGAAGAGATCGCCAAGCTGGAGCGGGAGATGAAGGAGGCGGCCAAGATGCTGGAGTTCGAGTATGCCGCAATCCTGCGGGATAAGATCATCAAGCTGCGGGGAAACTGATCCCTTTCACGGGGAAAGGAACGAAACGATGGAATTGCCTGTGACCGGCCGGTACCCCTGGCTGGATGAATATCTGCTGAAAAACCCGGGGGCGGAGCGAAATTATAAAGAGGAATGGGGCTGGCACCGCTACCGCGTGCGGGGAAAGCAGTTTGCCGCCCTCTGCCGCCCCGAGGAGAAGTATGGGCTTTACGGGGGAAAGCTGCTGCTGAACCTGAAGTGCGACCCCTGTATGGCGGAGTTGTTTCGGCAGGAATACCCCCGGCAGATCCTGCCGGGCTTCTACATGGATAAGCGCACATGGATCGCCGTCCTTCTGGAGGAGGCGCTTCCGGAGAACGTTTTGCGGGCGCTTTGCGACACCTCTTACCGGCTCGTGTTGGAAAGACTCCCGAAGAAAGTGCAGCGGGAATTATCACAGCAGCCGGAGGAAGCAGCCGCTTCCACTTTTTGAACGAAGGCCCCGGTGTGGGCGGAAAACAGCGAGGGAAACAAAATGTTGGATCATATTTTTGTAAAAGGTGCGCGGGAAAATAACCTGAAGAACATTGATGTGGAAATTCCCCGGGACAAGCTGGTGGTGCTGACAGGACTGTCCGGTTCCGGAAAGTCCTCGCTGGCGTTTGACACCATTTATGCCGAGGGGCAGCGCCGCTATGTGGAGTCCCTCAGCTCCTATGCCCGCATGTTCCTGGGGCAGATGGAGAAGCCGGACGTGGACTATATCGACGGCCTTTCTCCCGCCATCTCCATCGACCAGAAGACCACCAGCAAGAACCCCCGTTCCACCGTGGGCACCGTGACGGAGATCTATGACTATCTGCGCCTTCTCTGGGCGCGGGTGGGCACCCCTCACTGCCCCAAGTGCGGGAAGGAGATCCGCCAGCAGACCATCGACCAGATCATTGATCAGGTGGTCAAGCTGCCGGAGGCAACCCGCATTCAGGTCATGGCCCCCGTGGTCCGGGGAAAGAAGGGCGAATACCAGAAGATTTTTGAGGACGCCCGGAAATCCGGATATGTCCGCGCCCGGGTGGACGGCTCGCTGTACGAGCTGACCGAAGAGATCAAGCTGGATAAGAACAAAAAGCACAATATCGAGATCGTGGTGGACCGTCTGGTCATCCGGGAGGATGTGTCCCGCCGCCTGACTGACAGCGTGGAGACCGCCTCCCAGCTGGCCGGCGGTTTGGTGCTCATCAACGTGCTGGGGGAGGAAGAGCGGGACATCCTGTTCTCCCAGAATTACGCCTGTGAGGACTGCGGCGTTTCCATCGAAGAGCTGGCCCCCCGCATGTTCTCCTTCAACAATCCTTTCGGTGCCTGTCCCGTGTGTACCGGCCTGGGCAGCCAACTGAAGGTGGACCCCGACCTGTTGATCCCCAACAAAAGCCTCTCCATTCTGGAGGGGGCCATTACCGTTTCCGGCTGGAACAACATCAAGGGGGACGGCATTTCCCGCATGTACTTCGACGCCCTTGCCAAGCGGTATAAGTTCAAGCTTACCACACCGGTGGAGCAGCTTTCCGACGAGGTGCTGGATGTGATCCTTTACGGCACCAAGGGCGAAAAGCTGAAGCTGACCTACGAGCGGGAGAACGGAAAGGGCACCCTGACCCAGCCATTTGAAGGCATCGTGAACAATATCGAGCGCCGCTACCGGGAGACCCAATCCGACTCCGTCAAACGCGAGCTGGAGGAGTTCATGTCAGAGAGCCCTTGCCCGGCCTGTGGAGGGAAACGGCTGCGCAAGGAATCGCTGGCGGTGACGGTGGGAGACATTTCCATCCATGATTTTTGCCAGAAGTCAGTGATTGAGGCATTGAGCTTTGTGGACAAGCTGACCCTTTCGCAGCAAAAGATGATGATTGCGGAGCGAATTTTGAAAGAAATTAAAAACAGACTGGGATTTTTGAACAGTGTGGGTCTGCAATATCTCACGCTGGGCCGCAGCGCAGCCTCGTTGTCCGGCGGCGAGAGCCAGCGCATCCGACTGGCTACTCAAATCGGTTCTTCCCTCATGGGTGTGCTCTACATTTTGGACGAGCCGTCCATCGGCCTGCACCAGCGGGACAACGACATGCTGCTGAATACCATGAAACATCTGCGGGACTTGGGCAACACGCTGCTGGTGGTGGAACATGACGAGGACACCATGCGGGCGGCGGACTATATCGTGGACATCGGCCCCGGCGCGGGCGTCCACGGCGGCGAAG
>CAKUEI010000080.1 GCA_934646175.1 uncultured Oscillospiraceae bacterium | reverse complement strand
TGCGGCGCGAGGGCGGCGCAGTCGAGGAAATGAAGGCGGGCCACCTGCTGCGGCTCGGTGATGGCGGTGAGGTTCATGACCTGATTGGCCTCCAGAAGGCGGCGGCCATACTCCGCCAGAAGGGGGGCCTTTTCCGCCGGAAGGTTCAGCGCCTCAAGACCGGCGGCGGTGATGCGTTCCATTTCGTTCGTCATGCTTTGATCAGCGCTCCCGTAGACAGGGCATAGACATATGCCAGTGTGATGATGATGACGCCGATGGCCGCGATCCAGGCGGCCACCCGCTGGCCCCGGGTGGCGTAATGCTTCGGGGGCTGGGGCGGCTGCTCCTTCGATTCCTCCGGGGGAGGGGAGGGGATGTTGTCCTGTGGGCGAAGCTGTTCGTCGGCCATGTTATTTCTCCTCCGCGGAAGCTTGCGCCTTCAAAAGATCGCGGATCTCGGTGAGGATCAGCTCTTCCTTGCTGGGGGCGGGAGGGGGCGCGGCGGCCTCTTCCTTCTTCTTATGGGCTTCCATTTTTTCGTGGGCGGTGTTGAATGCCTTCACGATGCAGAAGATGACGAAGGCCATGATGAGGAAGTTCAGAATGGCGTTGATAAAGTTGCCGATCATCAGGTCACCGCCGTGGGGGAGGGAGATGGCCAGTTTGGAAAGGTCCATGTGGCCGCCGGTGAAGATGCCCAGAATGGGGTTGATGATGTCATTGACCAGAGAGGTGGTGATGGCGCTGAAGGCGCCGCCGATGATCACGCCGACGGCCAGATCCAGCACATTGCCCCGGGCAATGAACTGACGGAACTCTGCAAAGAAGCCTTTGGCCTTATTTTTATCTGCCATGGGAGGTTCCTCCTGTCGTTTGTGTAAGGTTGGAATTTTCCGTCTCCGCAACCTATTGCGCCGCAAGGCTTTGCGGGGACGGACCGGAATGGAGCCGTTTGGAGAAGGAAAAACGATGACGAGTTTGCTTTTTTCTCAGGGAACGGCTCCATTTGGGTAAAACAATTTGTAATATTAAGATAGAATATTACGTTTAGAATTACTTCGCCTTGGGGACCAACTTTTCGGTGCCGCCCATGTAGGGGCGCAGCACCTCGGGGATGAGGACGGTGCCGTCCTTCTGCAGGTTGTTCTCCAGGAAGGCGATGAGCATCCGGGGAGGGGCCACACAGGTGTTGTTCAGGGTGTGGCACAGCTTCATCTTGCCATCGTCGTCCTTGAAGCGGATCTTCAGGCGGCGAGCCTGAGCGTCACCCAGGTTGGAGCAGGAGCAGACCTCGAAATACTTCTGCTGGCGGGGGGACCATGCCTCAATGTCGCAAGACTTGACCTTCAGGTCTGCCAGGTCGCCGGAGCAGCACTCCAGCTGACGGACGGGGATATCCAGACTGCGGAACAGCTCCACGGAGTAGCGCCACAGCTTTTCGTACCAGTCCTTGGATTCCTCCGGGCGGCAGACCACGATCATCTCCTGTTTTTCAAACTGATGGATGCGGTAAATGCCGCGCTCCTCGATGCCGTGAGCGCCCTTCTCCTTCCGGAAGCAGGGGGAGTAAGAGGTCAGAGTTTGGGGCAGGCTGTCGACGGGGAGGATCTGGTCAATAAACCGGCCGATCATGGAGTGCTCGGAGGTGCCGATGAGGTAAAGGTCCTCGCCCTCGATTTTATACATCATGCCGTCCATATCGGTCTGGGACATGACGCCCTCCACCACGTTGCCGTGGATCATGAAGGGGGGGATGCAGTAGGTAAAGCCCTTGTTGATCATAAAGTCGCGGCCGTAGGCCAGAACGGCCTCGTGCAGGCGGGCGATGTCGCCCAGCAGATAATAGAACCCGCTGCCGGAGACGCGGCCCGCAGCGTCCAGATCGATGCCGTTGAAGGACTCCATGATCTCGGTGTGATAGGGAATGGGGAAGGAGGGGACTTTGGCTTCGCCGAAGCGCTCCACCTCAACATTGCAGCTGTCGTCCGGGCCGATGGGAACGGACTCGTCAATGATCTGTGGGATGACCAGCAGGATCTTGCGGATCTGCTCAGCCAGCTCCGCTTCCCGTTGCTCCAGATGGGAAAGACGGTCGGCGTCCGCCTTCACCTCCGCCTTCAGGGCCTCAGCTTCTTCCAGCTTGGAGGGGTCCTTCTTGGACTGGCCCATGAGCACGCCCACCTGCTTCGACTTGGCGTTGCGGGCGGTGCGGAGGGCTTGCGCCTCGTTAATGGTGTCGCGGTTTTCCGCATCCAGAGCGATGACTTCATCTACCAGAGGGAGCTTGGCGTCCTGGAACTTCTTCTTGATATTTTCCTTTACAGCATCGGGGTTTTCCCGGATAAAACGAATGTCCAGCATGGATCTCAGATCTCCTATTCATCTCGATTTGCGGCTGTTCCCGCGGAATGTTTCACGTGAAACGGGGGACGGTCAGGGAGTCTCGCTCGGCGTTTCGGTGGGGGAGACGGCCTGCTGCATGGCGGACTTTACGTCCTCCAGCTGCTGCTTCAGAGAGTCGTTTTCTTTCTGCAGCTCCTGCAGCTGGGCGCGCATGGTCTCGTTTTCCTCTTCCAGCTGCTGATTTTTCTCCTGTAAGGTCTCCAAAGAGCGCATGGTGGTGACCGATTCCCGCAGGCCGTCAATCACCTGTGCATTGCTGCGCTGCTGCATGAAGTAGGACAGCAGCAGCAGCAGAAAGGCTGCGGCGAAAAGGACCACCAGATAAACAAGGACAGACTGTCTGCGCTGCTCCGGCGTCTTTTTGCTGGGGGAGGGAGGGATGCCGTCCTGCTCCGGCTCCTGCGGGGCCTGCGTTTTCTTCTCGTCTGACATCAGAGGAGATTCCCTCCTTTCGAAAGGGCGGGCGCCTGCTCCAACGCGGTGAGGAGGGCCTCCAGATCATCGGCGTTATAGTACTCCAGCTCGATCTTACCCTTTTTTCGGCCGTTGGTCACCTTGACCTTGCGGCCGAAGCGGGTGGAGAGGTTTTTCTCCACATCGGCAAGGTACATGGCAATCTCCGCCTTGTAGTTGTCCTTTTTCGGCGCCTCTTTCGGGGGTTTAGAAAGGCGCTTAGCCAGGGCTTCCGTCTGACGGACGGAAAGGCTCTCTTCCGTAACGCGCTTGGCCAGAGCCAGCTGCAGCGCTTCGGTGGGGAGGGTGAGCAGGGCTCGGGCATGGCCTGCGGAAAGAGTGCCGTTCTCCAGCATGGAAAGAATGGATTCCGGAAGAGCCAACAGGCGGAGGGAGTTGGCGATGGCGGGGCGGGATTTGCCCATGCGCTGGGCTACGCTCTCTTGGGTCAGGCCGTATTCCTTTAATAAGGTTTCGTACCCGCGAGCCTCTTCCAGAGGATTCAAGTCCTCCCGTTGAAGATTTTCGATGAGGCCGAGTTCCATGACGGTGCGGTCGTCCGCCTCGATGACCATGGCGGGCACCTCGCTGAGACCGGCCTCCCGGGCAGCGCGCCAGCGGCGCTCCCCGGCGATGATCTGATAGTAGCCGGAGCCGAGACGGCGGACGGTGATGGGCTGGATGACGCCGTGGGTGCGGACGGATTCGGTGAGTTCAGCCAGCGCTTCCGGCTCGAACCGCTTACGGGGCTGGTTGAGGCCGGGTTGGATCTGGCTGATGGGGAGGGTCAGGGAGCCCTCTGGCTGGGTTTGCAGAGCCGCGTCCCCCAGCAGGGCGCCAAGTCCCTTGCCAAGGCCGCGTTCTTTGGTTGCCATTTCTGGATTCACTCCTTATTCTTTTCCCAAAACTCCTGGGCCAGCATGACGTATGCCTCTGACCCGCGGGAAAGATTATCATAGGCGAGGACGGGCTTTCCGTGGCTGGGTGCTTCGGAAAGCCGGACGTTGCGGGGGATGACGGTGGCGTACACCTTGCCGGGGAAGTACCGCTTGACCTCCTCCGCCACCTGCATGGACAGGTTGGTGCGGCCGTCGTACATGGTGAGCAGGACGCCCTCCAGCGAAAGGGAGGGGTTCAGGGACCGCTTCACAATGCGGACGGTGCTCATCAGGTCGGAAAGCCCTTCCAGCGCGTAATATTCGCACTGCACGGGCACCAGAATGGTGTTCGCCGCGCAGAGAGCGTTTAGGGTTAGCAGCTCCAGCGAGGGGGGGCAATCAATGAAAATGAAGTCGTACCGGTCGGATACCGTGGCCAGGGCATTTTTTAAGAGGTATTCCCGACCGTTGATGCCGATCATCTCAACCCCGGCACCGGCCAGGGACTTGTGGGAGGGCAGCACGTCGCCGTATTTTGTGTGGACAATGGCTTTGACGCAGTCCGCCCCGTCGATGAGCACCTCATAGATGTTGGGGGAGGCGGTGGACTTGTCCACACCGAAGCCGGAGGTGGCGTTGGCCTGGGGGTCAAAGTCACAGACCAGGACCCGGGCGCCCGCCGCTGACAGTGCCGCCGGCAGGTTGACGCAGGTGGTCGTCTTCCCGACGCCGCCTTTTTGGTTGACGATTGCGATGACTTTGGCCATGCTGCACCATCTTTCTCTCAGTAAAGTGGACCACGGAGGAAACAAACTTCCGCAGTCTCTTTTTATTATACCAGCAGGAGAGAAAATGGCAAGCGAAAAAAGCGATGTTTCACGTGAAACACCGCTTTTCCCGCAGATTTTTCCTTCACCCGGCGGAGCGGCGGGACCGGCCGTCCTTGGGAATTCGGATGGTAAGGCAGATGGCGTCCCCAGTGTCCTCCTGCTGCCACTGGGCGTCAAGGCCGGAATGGTTCAGGGCGGTGACACCACGGGAGACCGTATTGAGGAACAGCCGGACATCCCGCAGGAGAATGGTGGCCTTTTTCGGCTTCGCCGGGGCGGGGAGCAGAAGAGAGTCGATATACTTGTCCGTCGTGGCTACGTTGAGGTCGTGGCGGATGATGTAATGCAGGGCGTCCAACCGACGCTCCTCGGGAAGGCGCAGAAGGGCCCGGGCGTGGCGCTCCGTCAGGTCGTGGGCGCGGAGAAGGGAGATCACCTCCGGCGAGAGCTTCAGAAGGCGGAGTTTGTTGGCCACGGCGGACTGGGATTTGCCGATTTTCTGGGCGGCCTGTTCCTGGGAAAGACCGTAGGTATCGATCAGGCGGCGGAGGGCGGCGGCTTCTTCCCAGCAGTCCAGATCGCAGCGCTGAAGATTTTCCACCAGTGCCAGCAGGGCGGAGTCCTCCTGGGAAAATTCCACGGGCAGGCAGGGTACCAGCGCAAGTTCCGCCAATTTGGCGGCACGCAGGCGGCGTTCCCCCGCCACCAGGGTATAGCTGCCGTCCACGTCCCGCCGGACGGACAGGGGCTGGAGGATGCCGTGGACGCGGATGGAGTCCGCCAGTTCTTCCAGGGCCTTCGGTTCAAAAGAGGCACGGGGCTGATCGGGATTGGGCCGGATGATCTCCGGCGGAAGATAGAGAAGACGTTCTCCTTTTCGGACAAACCATGCCATAAAAGAACACCTGCTTTCCTCTTTTGTTAGTTAACCATATTTTACCACATGAAAAGGAGAAAACGGGCGAAAGAAGTCGAAGCTGGAAAATTCTGTATTTCAAAGGAGCGAAACAGGGGGAAGGACAGGTTTTCATTGCAAAAGAGCGAGAAATAGGCTATACTGAATTCATTGTTTGGAAACAGCACCGGGCAAGGACAAGGAGGAGCGCAAGCGTATGGATCTGCGGGGCAATCAGGACACCGGGAGAAAAACGATGCTGGCGATGGGAAACAGCGCCTGGATTATTATGATCGTGATCGGCATCGTCATGCTGGGGTACAGCGTGATGAAAGGGGAGACCCGAAGCGACTTTTCCCAGGTGAACAATATCACCATCAACGTGGTAGCCACGGGGGAAAGCATCCCCATGTCGGAAGAGGAAACGGCGAAGTTCCTGGAGAACTTTGATAAAAAGCCCATGTACAAGCGCACGGAGAAGGACGCACCCCTGAAAAATTATGCGGCCACCCTGACTCTGGGCGAGATGACCCTGTACGTCTCCATCGACCAGATGGTACTGGAGACGCCGGAGCAGGACTACACCATGAGCCTGACGCCGGATCAGTGGACCAGTATGCGTGAGCTGCTGGGCGGGCATGACGTGACCCTGTAAACAAAGGACAGAAAAAGGACGGAAAAGAGTCATCTTTTCCGTCCTTTTCACGGTCTTCGGCATGATTTTGAGTTGACGGGGAAAAAAGGCCATGCTATACTGAACCCGTAGTATTTAGGCGCGGTGGGAACTGCTGCCGGACAACGGAATCGCAAACAACAAACTGCAGGGGTGTGATGCCCCTGCTATTCTTGTATTTGCGTCAAAAATGTGAAAATGCTTATAAACGCATAGAAAATTGATATTCCAAACCGGATTGACAGGAAAGACGCACCTTTTTATACTAAAAAGTACAAGGCCCCGGCGTTTCATTTGGAAAGGAGGGGGCAGAAGAGGCCATTCTTCTGCCAGACAAGCATGTTTGAAATGAAATACCCCCATCTGTTTGAGCCCATCAAGCTCGGCAACGTTCTGTTCCGCAACAGACTGTTTTCCGCCCCGCAGGATTACCCCGGCCTGACCGCTGAAAACTTCCTGACCCCGGAAGCGACCGCATTCTATGAGACCAAGGCCCAGGGCGGCTTCGCCAGCGTGTGCATCGGCGACTGCGTGGTGGACTCCAAGTTCGGCCACGCCCACAAGTTCATGATGCGCGGCGACGACATCCGCAGCCGTGTCAGCCTGGCCCGCACCGCCCAGGCCATCATCCGTCATGGCGCCGTGGCCAACATCGAGCTGGCCCACTCCGGCAAATTCGCTGGCCAGTCCGGCGCGGAACAGGGCTTTGTGTACGGCCCCATGGACGAGGAAGGCCGCGGCGGCATTCCCGTGCGCGCCATGGACGAGGCGTACATCGAGCACCTGATCAACTGCTTCTCCGACACCGCTGCCTTTGTGAAGCAGTGCGGCTACGGCATGATCAACATTCACGCCGGTCACGGCTGGATGC
>CAKUEI010000079.1 GCA_934646175.1 uncultured Oscillospiraceae bacterium | reverse complement strand
GTGGAAAATTCGACGAATTATGCTATAATAAAATAACTTACAAAATAGCATTATTGTAGGGAATCGGCATTTTTGCGAGATTTCCGTAATGTGAACGGAATCACACATTCTTGTTCAGTTTTGTCAATGAGAAACTACTGATTTCAAAAATAATTATCACTGGAATTAAAATCCGGAAACCTGTATCACGTAATTGGGAGGATAAGGGCCATGAAGGGCAAGAGAAGCGTACTGATCATGCTTTTGGTGACCGTTCTGGTAGGCGGCACGGTGCTGGGGTATTCCTGGAGGCGGGAGAACCAGAACGCGCAGACCTTCGCCGGAAGCGGCTATGTGCTGCTGTCCGATGCGGACAGCGGGGAAAAGCAGGCCCTGTTCCAGAACGGGACTGTATGGCGCTCGGGCCTTTCGGACACGGTCTCGTTCCACGATGTGCAGGGCAATCAGGTGAAGGTGAGCGGGCAGAGCTTCGCCCACTACGATAACAAGGACGTGGCCGCTTTGAGTGACGGTGTGGTGGTGGACCTTAGCGGCGTGGACAACGGGCAGATGACCAACCATTATGCCGTAAGCAATAAGATCCTCTTCTCCTGGAACGGCAGCGCCTATCAGATGAATAGCGCCAGCACCGACCTCACCTTCCGGGACTATATCTGGAAGCTGAGCGCGGAGAAGTACATGGTGTGCAGCAGCGGCATTCAGGTCCACTTTGCAGACGACGACGTGCGCGAAGCGGGCGATTTCATTGAAGTCACTTACATTGACGGCGGCGTGATCCAGGTCCAGACGGAGGAGAACCTGTGGCAGACCGTTTCGGACGACTGCTATGCAACTCTGGAAAACGGCGAGATCGTGAACCTTTCTCTGCGCAACGTCTCCGACGGGGACGGAACTGTGCTGATGGACTTTTCCAAGATCGTTCTGGGCGCGGACGACAACATTGAAGTGACGCCTCTGACCGAGGAACTGGAAAACGTGAAGGAAAGCGTTATCCCTCACTTTGACATTACGGCGGAAAACGGAAAGGACGGCGCCCAGGGCGGAAACGGAACCAACGGCGAGCTGGGGCAGGACGGTGAGCAGGGCATCTCCGGCGAGCAGGGAGACCCCGGTACGGCGGGCAGCAATGGCGCCGCCGGCAGCGCGGGAAGCAACGGCGCGGCAGGCAGTCCCGGCGCACCGGGCAGCTCCGGCAACGACGGCAGCAGCGCCACCATCGAGGGCACGGTGCTGGATTACCCGAAATTCCGCATTGAAAACTGGAAGGTGACCTCCACCGGCTGCAGCGGCACGGTGAAGGTGACCAATGCGGACATGCTTTCCCGTGCGGTGGACCACAGCCAGGACTGCATCTATGTGATCGACATGGACCGGAACGCAGAAGCGGGCCGGATGCATTGCACCTTCTCAGAGGACAGCACGGGCATCAGCTTTGAGATCAACAATCTGGAGCCGGACCACAACTACCGCTTGGTGGTTACGGCCAATATGAACACCGGCCTGAAGGACGCGGTGGACTACATGCGCGACTTTATCAGCAAGACCTTCTGGACCGATTCCGTGGGCATTTACCTGGAAGCGGGCGAGGTGACGGTGGATACGGTGTCCGTTACGGTGCGCGAGCAGGAGTATGCCACCTCGCCGGACAGCGTGATGCTGTACCTCTACAGCAGCCGGGACGGGGCGGATAACGTCAGCGCGGACAACATGGTGAACACCCAGCTGGTGGGCAGCAGCAGCGTGACGCTGAATAGCGGCAGCGGCAGCGTACGCTTCCCCGATCTGCAGAGCAACACCTGCTATTATGCGCGCTCCACGGTGAAGGTGGGCAATAAGACCATGCTGCTCAAGCAGATCCTGCCCCTGACCACGCTGAAGAAGACAGCCACGGTGGGTGCGCCCTCCCTGACGCCCAACCGGGACAGCTGGGGCTTTGACATTACGCCGGGGGCGCTGTACGACCCGGACGGCGGCGTGATGCGCGTGGGATACGAATTCTATGCCGAAGGCAGCGTGGACGTCAGCAGCAGCGGCAATGCGTCCCTGCGGGCCAATGCAGAGCCGGTGCGCACCGTGACCACGGTGAAGACCGGCGGCATCACGGTGCCTCTGGACGGCACCGCCCTGCTGGCAGGCAGCGGCTATTATGTGCGCGCGGTGCTGCACTTCCAGGATAACGAGAAGGAGATCGAGATCACCTCGCCCCTTTCCAACCGCGCACAGGTGACCGGAAGCAAGCTGCCCACGGTCTACTTCACCAATATGTCGGACGCGGGCGGGGAATCCACCCAAGCGGCGGAGACCTCCGACTGGTACGATCAGCTGTACGGCGTCCTGACCATTGCGCCCAGCGGCGATTCCGCTCAGGTGCTGCTGGACCATGACCATCATCCCACGGTGACCATTCGTGCCTCTGGTTACTATTATGTGCAGTACCCCGTCTATCTGGAGGACGACAACGGGAAACCGGCCAACGGGAACTATCTGCTGGCGGAAAAGAAAAACGGCTACGTCCTCATCTCTCTGAAGGGCAAGAATCTGGCGGCTACCCGGGAGGATGCAGGCACGGTGACCGGCCTGCGCCCGGACACCCAGTATCAGGTCATCGTGACCGGCGACCTTTCCAACGACGGCGTGAACGCCTACGCACAGAATACCCGGGTGGGTGCCTGCGTGGTGGAAACGCCCGATTTGACGGCGGTGCAGCTGACGTGGAGCGACAGCGCCACCCCGTCCGCCGGCACCAAGTTCACCACGGTGCTGAAAATGGAACCGGGCACCACGCAGGAGGAGCGGGAGACCTTCGCCCGCCAGATGGAGACCCTGACCTCCCTGCGCCTTACCCTGCGCAGCGGCTCTGCCGCCAACCCCGGTACGGAGCTGGCCGCGCTGGAGCTGAACAGCACCAATTACAAGACCTATGTGAAGGACGGCGCGACATTTACCTCCATGGGCGAGGCCATCAGCAATAATGGCTTAGAGCTTTCGGAGACCTCCTTCGGGCTGGACGCCACCCGGCTGAACACCATCTCTTCCGTTTACATCGCGGCGGAGAACGCCTGCGACTACACCGTGCGCGATTATAACCGCGTGAACCAGAAGGCCTATGCCTCCACGGACAGCAACGACGTGGGCGCGCCGGGCAGCTCCACGTCGGACGGCGCGGTGTACGTCAACGAATTCGAACTGAAGAACAACAGTCACGACATCCGCCTGGGCGACGCGCCCGACACCCTGCCCAACTCCGGCGACGGCTTTGATAAGGACGCGCTGAAGACCGATAAGGCGGAGGACGGCTATCTCCTGAAGCCCAATTACCTCAACAGCGCCAAGCTGGCCCGCACCATCACCTTCTACGCCTTTGACGCACCGGATTACGAAGCGGCCTACACCTCGGCCGACGGCTGGAGGCTGTCCAGCGAGTTCGCAAACCACAACGGAACGAACCTTCCCATTTGCGCCGTGACGGCGGTGAATGCCGCGGGCGAGGGCGCATGGCTCGGGAAGGTGACGGTGGAGGTGCCCGCAAACGGCACCATGCCCTCTGCGCGCTTTGTCCCCATGACGGTGGAGAATTATTACAAAAACCTCTACCAAAACGAGCAGGACGGCGACCAGAAGGCCGCAGCAGCCGCCGCCGCTTACCACGCAGGCACCACCAAGGACGAAAAAGGCGCATACCTCTTCTTCTACAATGATGCCCACGCGTCGGAGCCCACCAGAGGCCACCAGTTCGTGTATGCATGGACCATGTCTTATGATCTGGAAAGCACTCCCGATGGCCTGGTGCAGTATTATCCCTTCGATGTACTGCAGAGCATGGAAAACCTGCGCCAGCGCATCCCCCATTCGGAGGCGCAGGATGCCCCCTTTGATGCGCCGAAGTTCTACGCCCTGCCTTATGAGTCGGGTGAGGATTCGGCAACCTGGTCGGTCAGTATTCTGGACCCGGACGGCGCCCTGAGCGAGACGACGGGCGGAAAGACCCAACTGTACCGCAGAAACAGCGCCATCGCGGCAGAGATCCTGACCGGCGCCCTCGCCCGGGTGGACGAGACCTCTCAGCTTATGACTGCGGACAGCCTTGTGACGCTGGAACGGCGGCAGAAGGGCGAATCGGTCCCTGTGGCGGCACGGGTGCAGTGGTATACGGACAAGTACACCGTGGACGGCGGCGGCATCTTTGACGGCACCGACGTAAAGGGCTATACCGCCTCCACCATCGCCTATTCCACCAAGACCCAGACCATGGCGGGCAACAACCGGGTCATCCCCTATTACGAAAACGTTTTCGTATACTACGATCAGCCTGCCGCCTCCATCCCCGCAGCGGGCGGCGTGAAGGTGGAGCTGAAGGAAGCGACCACCAGCGGCTCGCAGGCGGTAAACCGCTATGACATGAAGGTGACCGCCCCCCTGAGCGAGATGAAGAAGGCAAACGGCATCCGACTGACCTTCACCAGCGGGTCGGACAGCATGACGCTGGACAAATATCTGGACGGCGGCGCGGACTCCGTCAACCTGGTTGTGAATGAGACGGACAACACCGCGGAGATCACCTGCACGGTCTCCCTGGGCCGCGACCTGATCGATTTCGCGGGCCGGGACCACGTTTCTATTCAAGCCACCCTGCTTTACGAGACCGGGGAAGAGGGATTTGCCTACATCCAGCCGGGGGCGACGGTGTCCATCCGCACCTATTCCAGCCAGACGGACACCGCTTTCGGCGCGGTGCTGATCCCCAGCGGCCGGTACCGCTTCAATGCACAGGGCAGCCTGGGCAACCTGCTGGAGAACGCGGCGGACCTGCCGCGGATGGGCAGCTTCTTCCGCTTTGACGACCCGGACACGGAGATGACCCTGACCACCGCGGAAAACGGCACTCTGACCGGAAAGCTGATCCTGAACAGTACCCGGCACAGCAGCTTCCTGGATCGTACCGGCACACTGAACTTTGACCCGGGACAGGGCCTGGGTGCGGCCTCCGGCCTTCTGAGTGTGGTGCCCTGCAAGCTGAAGGAAACTCCCGCCCTCAGCCTGACCATTCAGGAGATCACGGGCTATGACCAAAACGGGGAGCCGGTCTACGGCGATCTGCACGCAAACGACTTCCGCATCCCCACCGCAGTGCCCATCATCAGCTATGGCAGCCCTCAGGCCAACGCAAACTCCGCGGAGGGTACCTTCACCGTTTCCCCGGCGGGCACGAAGATTTGGCTGATGGTGGAGAAATACGTGGACGGCTCCTGGCAGCTCATCCGGCAGGATGCCTCCACCGGCCTTTGGGAGAACGCGCCGGCGGGTGCTACCTACGATAACCCCGACGCAAGCGTCCTGAACGAGGTGAGCGGCACCGGCTACCGGTTTAACGCCTTGGACGGCAACACCCGTTACCGCCTGACCGCGGTCTATCAGGAAGACGGGGCCTACAAAAAGCTGAACATGTACAATAACTCCGGCGTCGAGCTGACCAACTACCTGCTGGTGCAGACCTTCAACCAGCCAACGGTGCACCTGAGCACCTCCTATAACGCCTACAGCTACGCAAAGAAGTACATTGCGGCCCGGGTTGCGGTGTCCAACGTTTCCAACTACTACTACACGCTGGAGCTTTGCAACAGTCAGGGTGAATTCCTGACCTATCTGGACTGCGGTGGCCCGAACAGCGCCACCAACAGCAGGATCAACGTTTATGACGTGGGCCAGAGTGTTACGCCGGCGGACACCACCACCCAGGACGCCGTTTACCGCGGCCGGGTGTACAAATCATCGCAGTTTGATCAGGATACCCACGAGCTGATCGCCGGGACGGAGCAGCTGAAGCTGTCCTTCGGGGCGCAGTACCTGATCCGGGTGCGGGTATACGACATCGGTAAGGGACCGGCCTACGGCGGGACCGAGCTGGACGACCTTGCAAACGGCGTGACCGGCACCCTGCACTCCATCACGGTGAAAAACCAACAGGACGACATGCAGATGACCGGCGTGTTCGAGCTGCGCCTGAACAGCGAGGGCGAGAGCGAGCCCACCATCACCTTTACCCCCACCTTCGTCCGCAGGGCGGACGTGATCCGCGGCAACGTTGTCGCAATCATGGTGGTGCGCAGCCGCCTGAACGATGCCACGGGCGAGATGGAGCAGACGGACGTCACCCATCTGGCCACCTTCGGGGCGGACGGCCGGGACCTGAGCCAGGATACCTTTAACGCCGACACCACCAGCCGCATTTACCTGACCGACCCGATCACCGGCGAGGACGCCTTCCGCGAGGGGGACGTTTACACCTGCTACCTCTACGGCATCCGGGACAACCTGAACCAGACGAACACCATGGGCGTCAGCGGCAGTGTGGACCGGAGCGCCATTCTGCAGGGCCGTGCGGTGGGTGGCAGCGTGCTGCCCACGCAGGACGCGGTGCCTGTGGACAGGGGCACCAGCGAGCTGCTCATCAGCCGTGAGGTCACCTTTGTCTCCGCCGAGACCTCGGCCGGTGAAGTCACCGTGCTGAGAAGCGGAAAGACCTTCACTGTCCAGCTGGACAGCCCGGTCAATCAGGCTTACATCACTCACATGATGTGGAGTGTGACCGCCCAATATACCGCCGCGGACGGCACCATCGACTTCATCACAGAAAGCAGCAAGATCATTCCGACTCAGCTGGAAAAAATGAACGCGACGAACTACCAGATGGACTTTGCCCCCACCTTTGCCGAGCTGC
This sequence comes from uncultured Oscillospiraceae bacterium, assembly GCA_934646175.1. GTDB lineage: Bacteria > Bacillota > Clostridia > Oscillospirales > Oscillospiraceae > CAKUEI01. The sequence goes on along the minus strand of CAKUEI010000079.1, from coordinate 322 downwards.
CGGAGGGTGTGACGGTCAACAACTATACGGTGAGCATTCAGTTCTACCGCGAAGTGACGGAGGCGGACGGCAGCGTCATTTATGACAGCAGCCAGATCGGTATGAAGCCGGGCAAGAATGCCACAGTGGCCGAGCAGCCGGACGGCGGCCTGCGCTTGAGCATACCGCTGGACGGAGACGCCGGACTGAGAAGCGCGCTGATGAGCCTGTTCCACCGGGATACGGCGGCCATCCCCGAGGAAACGAAGATGCCGGAGGCTACCGAGACCGGCACTCTGCCGGAGGAGACGTCCGACCTGACAAGGCCGGAGGAAACTACCAC
>CAKUEI010000078.1 GCA_934646175.1 uncultured Oscillospiraceae bacterium | reverse complement strand
GCCATGAGCAGGGCCACGGAAGGCTCCGCCGCCGCCAGGGCTATGACCAGCATGGAGAGGGAGCTGATGGTGGAAACGCCGCAAGCGAGGCCGTCCAGCCCGTCGATGAGGTTGACGGAGTTGGTGATGGCCACGATCCAGAGCACGGTAAAGGGAATGGAGAGAATGCCCAGGTGCCAGTAAGGGTTGGCGCTGAAAATGTTGGGGTTAGACAGGGTGTCGATTACGTTCCCTCCGGCCACGGCCACCAGCGCCGCCACGATCTGTACAAGGAATTTCGGCTTGGCGGGCAGGGCGTAAATATCATCAAAAATGCCCAGAATGACAATGATGACCGAGCCCAGCAACATGAAGCGGATAGAGGTGGTGAGGGGAACGAAAATAAGGACGGAGAGGAGAAAGCCGAAGAAGATGGCAAGGCCGCCCATGCGAGGGATGGGGACCTTGTGCATTCTGCGGCTGTCCTTCGGCACGTCCATAGCGCCCACCTTATGGGCGAGATTGCGCACCACGGGGGTGGCAATCAGGGAAATGATGGCGGCGGCGACCAGGGCGACCGCCACGGTCGCGATCAGACGAAGCTCAAGATTAGGCATAGATTTCGAAAGCTCCTTTTTCTTTGTATACGGAGGCGCGCAGATCAGGGGGCGATGAAGCCGACCTTTTTATAGACCTTGCGCAGGGTCTTGTTGGCGATGTAGGAGGCACGCTCGGCCCCGGAACGGTAAACGGATTCTAAATAGGCCTTGTCGGCGAGCAAGCGCGCCGTCTCTTCCTGAATGGGGCGGACGGTCTCCACCACCGCTTCGCCCACGGCCATCTTGAAGTCGCCGTAGCCGCGGCCGGCAAACTCCGCCTCAATGTCCTCAAAGTTCTTGCCGGTGCAGGCAGAATAGATCTGCATCAGATTGGAGACGCCGGGCTTTTCCTTCGGCGCGTAACGGACGCAGGCGTCGGAATCGGTAACGGCCTTCTTGAACTTGCGCAGAATGTCCTCCGGCTTTTCCAGCAGATAGACGCAGCCGTTCTGGTCATGGTCAGACTTGGACATTTTATGATCCGGCGAGGTGAGGGACATGACCCGGGCACCGGTCTTGGGAATGTAGGGCTCCGGAAGCTTGAAGGTCTCGCCGTAAAGGTTGTTGAACCGGGTGGCGATGTCGCGGCAGATCTCCACATGCTGCTTCTGATCCTCGCCCACGGGGACAAGGTCGGCCTGATAAAGCAGAATGTCGGCAGCCATGAGGGCGGGATAGGTGAAAAGCCCGGCGTTGATGTTGTCGGCGTTCTTGGCGGACTTGTCCTTGAACTGGGTCATGCGGGACAGCTCGCCGAACATGGTGTAGCAATTCAGCACCCAGGCAAGCTGCGCATGGGCAGGCACATGGGACTGGATGAACAGCACATTTTTATCCGGATCAAGGCCGCAGGCAATATAGGCCGCAAGCTGGGTCAGGGTGCGGCGGCGGAGATCGGCCGGATTCTGACGGACGGTGATGGTGTGCAGGTCTGCCATGAAGTAGTAGCAGTCATATTCCTCGGCCCGGGCACCCCAGTTTTTGATGGCGCCGAGGTAGGAACCGAGGGTCAACTCCCCGCTGGGCTGAATGCCGCTGAGGATGGACTTTCTGGTTTCGTTCATTGTATAGCCGCCTCTTCTTTCAAAGATTTTGATACAAAATACATCATACCATATTCGCTATCACTTGACAAGAACAACCGTGGAAAGATACAATAGAAAGACACATAAGGAGGCTTTGGAAAACGATGGATATGACATGGTTTGACGAGATGGAAGCACGGATCCCCAAGGGTGAGGTGCGCACTCGTTTTGCACCCAGCCCCACGGGATATATGCATGTGGGCAACCTGAGAACGGCGCTGTACACCTACCTGATCGCCCGGGGGAAGGGCGGCAAGTTCCTTCTGCGCATTGAGGACACCGATCAGGGCCGACTGGTGGAAGGCGCGACGGAAATCATTTACAGCACGCTGAAGAAGTGCGGCCTTACCTGGGATGAAGGCCCCGACGTGGGCGGCCCCGTGGGCCCGTATATTCAGACCCAACGGCGGGACACCTATGGGAAGTACGCCCAACTGCTGCTGGAAAAGGGTATGGCCTATCGCTGTTTCTGCGATAAAGAGCGGCTGGACAGCCTGCACGGCGAGAACGGCGTGGGCGGTTATGACGGCCACTGCCGCCATCTCTCACAGGAGGAAATCGACGAAAAGCTGGCGACGGGGGTGCCCTACGTCATCCGGCAGAAGATCCCCCACGAGGGGACGACCACCTTCCACGACGTGGTTTTCGGCGACATTACGGTGGAGAACAGCACCCTGGACGATCAGGTGCTGATCAAGTCCGACGGACTGCCCACCTATAACTTTGCCAACGTGATCGACGATCACATGATGGGTATCACCCACGTGGTGCGGGGCAGCGAGTACCTCTCTTCCGCGCCCAAGTACAACCTGCTGTACGAGGCCTTCGGCTGGGAGATCCCCACTTACGTCCACTGCGCGCCGGTGATGCGGGATGCACACAACAAGATGTCCAAGCGCCACGGGGACCCCTCTTATGAGGACCTGATCGCCATGGGCTTTTTGTCCGAGGCGGTGGTGAACTATGTGGCCCTGCTGGGGTGGAGTCCCAAGGGGGAGGACAGCGAACGGGAATTTTTTGATCTCGATGAGCTGTGCCGGACTTTTGACATCAACGGCATCTCCAAGTCTCCCGCCATCTTCGATTTGGAAAAGCTGCGCTATTTTAACGCCCACTACCTGCGGGAAATGGCGCCGGAGGACTTTTACAAGGCGGCAGAGCCTTACCTGAAAGAAGCCATTCACAAGGAGAATATCGACCTGAAGCTGGTGGCCCCGCTGGTGCAGGGCCGGTGCGACACCCTGCTGGACATCGCACCGCAGGTGGATTTCTTTGACGAGCTGCCGGAGTATTCCAACGAGCTTTACTGCCACAAGAAGATGAAGACCGACGAGGTCAATTCCAAAGAAGCGCTGGAGCAGGTGACGCCGGTGCTGGAGGGTCTGACGGACTGGAGCTATGAGGCCATCCACGATGCGCTGATCGGCCTTGCCCAGAAGCTGGAGCTGAAAAACGGACGCATCATGTGGCCGGTGCGCACGGCTCTGTCCGGCAAAGCCGTGACTCCCGGCGGCGCAGTGGAGCTGTGCCAGATCCTGGGGAAGGACGAAAGCCTGAAGCGCATTCAGAAAGGCATTGAGCAGCTGAGCGGCAAATAATGCATGAAAGCGAGTGAAAATCCCCACTGTTCTTAAAGAAACGGTGGGGATTTTTGTGCAAAAGGAAGAAAATGTTCCGCCGCAGGCCGCGGAAAGGGGAAAATGCGGCGGAAAAAAGGAAAAAACGGTCGAAAGAGCGGGAAATTTGTCGAATCGTGTCGAAGAAAAATTCTTTGCATAGGTAAAAAATACCAGTATAATAATGGCATTAAATAGAAAAGAAAGGATGGTCCCGCATGAGGGAGACGAAGGTGCGATCGCGGACGCTGGTACGAAAAGACGGAGAAGAACTGTATTTACGCTATACGATCGTAGAAGAATGGGGCGCCTATGGGGTCCGGGTCGAGAAGGCAGACGGCGAATGTGCCGAGCTGCGCGATATCACCGCAAGCCGGGAACGGATCGAGGCCCTGTTCCGCATGATTTGGAGGGGCGGCGTAACGCCACTTTCCCTGCGGGACATCATCGAGGACTGGCTTTAAGTCAGGCGGAAAGGGGCACCAGACCGCAGAAGCGCATGAGGGCATACAGGGATGCGGCGGCCTGCTCCCGGGTGGCGGAAGCGGCTGGACGAAGGACGGAGACATCGTCCCAGAGAATGCCAAGGTAGCCATCCAGCCAAACGCTTTTTTTTGCCCAGCCGTCGAAGGGAGCGAAGGATTTGTCAGTAAGGGGAAGGTCCCCGTCGGCAAGGCTAAAATAATAGTTGGCGTTCAGCTCCATGCAGAAGGCGGTGCGGGCGAGGATGACGGTCAGCTCCTGCTGGGTGACGGGAGCGTCCGGACGGAAGTAACCGTCACCGTAACCCTGAAGTATGCCGAGCCGGGTGAGGGTGCTGACTGCGGAGGCAAGCTCGCTTTCCGCGGGTACATCCGGGAAGGAACGTGCCGTTCCGGAAGAGGCGGAGCGGAGCAGGCGGGCAAGCATCAGGCTCAGATCCCCCCGGGTGATGGCGTCGTTGGGATAGAAAGAGTCGCCGCTGACGGACCGGGCAATGCCGTAGACCGCAAGAGTCTGGATGGCGGTGCGATGAGGAGAGGACTGAACATCCCCGAAGGTGCGGGGGGTAAGGGATCCGGTCTCCAGCAGAGCGGTGTCTTCCGGAGATGCAGTCATCCAGGTGTTCCCGCCGGTGCCCCGGTAAAAGACCGCGATGGGGGGAATGGCGTAGAGCAATTCGCGGAAAGCGGCCACATGCTCCTTGGAAGCGGCCTTTTTCCCGTCGATGTAAAAGGTCATGCCGCAGAGGTCAAGCCGGAAATAACCCCGGGAGTCATTCGGCATTTTCTCAGAAAGGAGCAGGGCCACATCCTCGGCCAGGTCGTCGTCCACCAGCAGAGTGGGGAGGACGCCGAGACGGTCATTGGTGCCGCAATAGGGGGCGTAGAACCGGTAAGCGGTGATCTTGAACGCGTCGCCGGAAAACAGCTCCGGGTGGGTGTCCTGATTGAGAAGGACCTGGGCGACACCCTTCCCGTAGGTGCGGCTGCCGATGATGATGGCGCGGCCGTAGTCCCGGAGGGCCCCGGAGAACAGCTCCGCCGCGCTGGCGGTGCTTTCACCTACCAGAAGAATGGCAGGCTTTGCGGTGACGGGGTGATCGTCGGCCTTCGGAATGCTGACGGTGGCGCGGCCGGAACTATCGCGGAAATAGGCCATGATGGAATTCCCGGCAAAGCGGGCGGCGGCATCGGCGGCCCCTTGGGTCAGGCCGCCGCCGTTCTGGCGCAGGTCCACGATCCAGACGTTGGCGGCATTTTCGTAGCGGGTGAGGATGTTGTCAAAGTGGGATGCGGTGGTGTCGCTGAAGGAATTGCAGGTGATAAAGCCCACGTGCCCGTCCACCAGGGCTCCGAGGGTCTGAATAATGTCCACCTGACGGCGGGTAAGGGTAAGGTGCATGGTCATGTAGTCCCCGCGGTGTACAGTGAGGGCCACCTGCGTCCCCGCCGCCCCGGCGATGTACTGACTGACGTCGGTCACTCCGGCCAGATCGACACCGTCCGCCTGCGTGATGAGGTCGCCGGACTGAAGCCCCGCTTCGGAGGCAGGAGTGTAGGGGTAGACGGTGAGGATGCGGGCCCCCGCGTCCTCCACCCGGAGGGAGACACCGATGCCCACCGTGGAGGTATCGTTCATAGAGTCCAGAAAGGCGGCGTACTCCTCGGCGGTCATGTACTGGGTGTATCGGTCCCCCAGGGCGGAAAGCATGTCCTCCACTGTAGAGGCATTGCGGACGGAATCGGGCAGCTCGTCAATGTAGTACTGCTCCAGCAGGTCCAGCGCCTCCTGCGGGGTGAGGGCGGCGGCGAAGGGAAGGGGGAGCAGGGCCAGAACGAGCACGAGGGAGAGAATGCGCAGTGTGAATTTTTTCATGGCTGCCTCCTGAAGCAAAAATAAGAAGAAAGGCGGATGAACTCAGGTTCATCCGCCTTTTTGGAAGGTTCAGCGGGAAATAATTTCGTGGCGCTTGGGGCCGGTGGAGACCAGCTTGATGGGAACGCCGATCTTGGATTCCAGGAATTCCACATAAGCCTTTGCCTCAGCGGGGAGCTTTTCGTAATCGGTGATGCCGCGAATGTCGCACTTCCAGCCGGGGAGAGTGGTGAACACAGGCTTTGCCTTGGCCAGCAGGGGAGGCGTGGGGAATTTGTCGGTCACCTGCCCATCGATCTCGTAGCCGGTGCAGACCTTGATCTCGTCCAGATAGCCCAGCACGTCCAGACAGGTGAGGGCCGCGCAGGTCGCGCCCTGAACCATGCAGCCGTACTTGGTGGCGACGGTGTCGAACCAGCCCACCCGGCGGGGACGGCCGGTGGTGGCGCCGAATTCACCCTTATCGCCGCCGCGGCGGCGCAGCTCGTTGCCCTCATCCCCCAGCAGTTCGCTGACGAACGGCTCAGTATTGGAGCCGACGGAGGAGGAGTATGCCTTGGTGACGCAGATGATCTCTTCCACGGCGGTGGGAGGCACGGCGGCCCCCACGCAGCCGAATCCAGCCAGCGTGTGGGAAGAGGTAGTCATGGGAACGATGCCCAAATCAGGATCCTTCATAGCGCCCAGCTGGCCTTCCATCAGCAGGGTCTTGCCCTGAGCAAGGGCCTCATGGACAAAGGTGACGGCGTCGCCCACATAGGGGCGGATCTCCTCCCGCAGGGAGAGAAGTTCATGGAAGAGTGCATCCTCATCCAATTTGGGCTTATGATACATGTGCTCAAAGAGGATGTTCTTGATCTCTACCGCATGGTGCAGACGGGCGCGGAGCCGTTCCTCATCAAACAGGTCGCAGATCTGAATGCCGATCTTGGCATATTTATCGGAGTAGAAGGGGGAGATGCCGGACTTGGTGGAACCGAAAGCATGGCCGCCGAGGCGCTCTTCCTCATAGGCATCCTGCAGCTGATGATAGGGCATGAGGATCTGACAACGCTCGGAAATGATCAGGTTGGGGGCGGGAACGCCCTGCTCCGTGATGCTGTGCAGCTCGTCCACCAGGCGGCGGATATCCAGCGCAACGCCGTTGCCGATGATGTTGGTGATGTGCGGATAGAAGGTGCCGGAGGGAAGAATGTGCAGGGCGAACCGGCCGTAATCATTGATGATGGTGTGGCCCGCGTTGGCACCGCCCTGGAAGCGGATGACCACGTCAGAGGTCTCTGCCAGCAAATCGGTGATTTTTCCCTTGCCTTCATCGCCCCAGTTGGCGCCTACGATCGCTTTTACCATAATATGTCCTCCATGGGCCGGGATTCGCAACCGCTTGAGGCGGATTTGCCTTTTCCAGCCGCATTGACGGCACTATTATAA
>CAKUEI010000077.1 GCA_934646175.1 uncultured Oscillospiraceae bacterium | reverse complement strand
TACGCCGAGCAGCCCTTCGACCAGATCATGCACAAGCTGGAGGCATCGGTGGAGAGCAAGACCATTTCGGACACCAGGCCCCCGCTTTTCGACACGGAGGTGGAGTACACCGAATTTCTCACCCGTCACAACGCAAAGCACCCCCCCGAGGCCGACATCAGCACTTACACGGGGGACGCGTATCTGGGCATCGACGCCGGTTCTACCACCACGAAGATTACCCTGATCGACCCCAACGGCGGTCTTCTGTACACCTATTATCACTCCAATGAGGGAAATCCCGTGGCCATCGTGCTGGAGCAGCTGAAAGAGATCTACCGCCGCTGCGGCAACCGCATTCAGATCAAGGGCTCCGCCGTGACCGGCTATGGCGAGGATCTGATCAAAAACGCCTTTTCCTGCGACCTGGGGCTGGTAGAAACGGTGGCTCACTATAAAGCTGCCAGCCATTTTGAGCCAGACGTGGATTTCATCATTGACATCGGCGGGCAGGACATGAAATGCTTCAAGATCCGGAACGGCACGGTGGACTCCATCATGCTGAACGAAGCCTGCTCCTCCGGCTGCGGTTCCTTTATCGAAACCTTTGCCAAGGCTCTGGGCTACACCATCGCGGATTTCGCCAAGCTCGGCCTGTTCGCCAAGCACCCGGTGAACCTTGGCTCCCGCTGCACCGTGTTCATGAACTCCTCGGTCAAGCAGGCGCAGAAAGACGGCGCAACGGTGGAGGATATTTCCGCCGGGCTGTCCATCTCCATCGTCAAGAACGCCATCTACAAGGTCATCCGCGCCGCCTCGGCCGACGACCTCGGCCAGCACATCGTGGTGCAGGGCGGCACCTTCCTGAACGATGCCGTTCTGCGCGCCTTCGAACAGGAGCTGGGCCGCAACGTCACCCGGCCCACCATCTCTGGCCTCATGGGCGCTTTCGGCGCGGCCCTCTTCGCCCGGGATGCCCACCTGCAGCAGTCCGCGCTGCTGGATATGCAGGCGCTGGAGCATTTCTCCCATACGGCAAAGCCGACCACCTGCGGTCTCTGCACCAATCACTGTTCCCTCACGGTGAACACCTTTGACGGCGGACGCCGCTTCATCTCCGGCAACCGCTGCTCCCGTCCCCTGGGCAAGGCCAAGGCGGAAATGCCCGACCTTTATAACTACAAATATAAAAAGCTCCGGGCCATGGAAGGCTGCGGGACCGGCAACGGCTCCCGGGGAAAAATCGGCATTCCCTTCGGCCTGAATATGTACGAAAACCTTTCCTTCTGGTTCGAGCTGTTCACCCGGCTGAATTTCGAGGTGGTACTCTCCCCTGAATCCTCCCGGAAGCTGTACCTCAAGGGCCAGCGCACCATTCCCTCCGATACGGTGTGCTATCCCGCCAAGCTGCTGCACGGCCATGTGGAGGCGCTGGTGGAAATGGGCGTGAATACCATTTTCTACCCCTGCATGTCCTACAACTTCAACGAGAAAACCTCGGATAACCACTATAACTGCCCGGTGGTGGCCTATTACCCCGAGCTGCTGGCCGCCAACGTGCCGGAGCTGAAGAACGTCCGGTTCCTCGACCCCTACGTGGGCCTGCATCGGCCGAAGGACTACGAAAAGATCGGCTCCAAGTGGTTTGAGGAAACCTTCGGCATTGCCAAAAAAGAGACGGTCGCCGCCATCCGGGCCGCCTATCAGGCTTACGATGCTTATAAAGAGGATATCCGCGCCACCGGTGCTGCCTACATTGAACAGGCCCGGAAAGAGGGCCGCCCCATCATCGTACTGGCCGGACGGCCCTACCACATCGACCCGGAGATCAACCACGGCATCAACGACCTCATTACCTCCTTCGGCTTTGTCATCGTCAGCGAGGACGCCGTGGCCTATCATGAAGGATACGCCCCCCGGAAGGTGCTCAACCAGTGGACGTTCCAGGCCCGGATGTATAATGCCGCCCGGTACGTCTGTGAGCAGCCGGATATGGAGCTCATCCAGCTGGTCAGCTTCGGCTGCGGCACCGACGCCATCACCGGCGACGAGGTGCGTTCCATTCTGGAGGGCAGCGGCAAGCTGTATACTCAGCTGAAAATCGACGACATCAGCAATCTGGGTGCCGTCAAGATCCGCATCCGCTCCCTGATGGCCGCCATTGAAGAGCGCAACTGCCGTGCTGCCTGTTCCGGCAGTGCGTCCGCATGATCTCAGATCTCTCGGAAGGAGTTCTTAACCATGGCTGAATTAGTATATAACGAGGATGGCCGTCTGCTCTTTACCAAAGAGATGAAAAAGGAATACACCATCCTTATGCCCCAGATGCTCCCCGTCCACTTTGGCATGTTCCGCCAGCTGCTGGAGCTGGAGGGCTACCGGGTGGTGCAGCTCAACAACGCGGGCCGTGCGGTGGTGGATGAAGGGCTGAAATATGTCCACAACGACACCTGCTATCCCGCCCTGCTGGTCATCGGCCAGTTCATGGACGCCATCAAGCACGGGGGCTATGACCCTCACAAGGTGGCCCTGTTCATCACCCAAACCGGCGGCGGCTGCCGTGCATCCAACTACATCCACCTGCTGCGCAAGGCGTTGGCCAAGGCGGGCATGGACTATGTCCCGGTCATCTCCGTGTCCTTCGGGCTGGAGAAAAACCCCGGTTTCAACCTCACCATCAGCCTGATCCGCAAGCTCATTTACGGCATGATGTACGGCGATCTCATCGTCTGGCTTGCAAACCAAGTCCGGCCCTATGAGGTCAACCCCGGCGATGCCGACCGGATGACCGACCACTGGCAGAATCGGCTCATCGAGGGCTTTCAGCAGGGCAAGGGCATGAACCGCAAGCAGATGCGCGCTGCCTTTGACGGCATCTGCCGGGACTTCGCCGCCATCCCCGTCAACCATACGGAAAAGGTCCGCGTTGGTGTGGTGGGCGAGATCTATGTGAAATTCTCCTCCCTTGGCAACAACAACCTGGAGGATTTTCTGCTCAGCGAGGGTGCAGAGGTCGTCGTCCCCGGTCTTGCGGACTTCATGATCTTCAAGATCTACAACCGCGTGGTGGATGTGGACATCTACGGCGGCTCTCTGATGAAAAAGAAGCTCTGCCAGATGTTCATGGGGTATATCGAAACCTGCCAGCGGGACATGATCGCCGCCATCTCCAACACCCGGTTCCGCTGCCCCGGTCCCTTCGAAGACATGCACAAGCTGGTCCACGGCTATCTGGGCGACGGCAACAAGATGGGCGAGGGCTGGCTGCTCACCGGTGAAATGCTGGAGCTCATCCACTCCGGCGTGCCCAATATCGTCTGTGCCCAGCCCTTCGGCTGCCTGCCCAACCACATTGTGGGCAAGGGCATGATCCGTCGCTTGAAGGACGATTATCCCAATTCCAACATCGTGGCCATCGATTATGACCCCGGTGCCACCAAGATCAACCAGGAAAACCGCATCAAACTGATGCTGGCTAACGCGAAGCAGCTTGCCAAGGCGCAGGAGGCGGAGACCGCCTCCTCCCCCGCCGCCCCGGCGCAGGAGCCTGCCGCCGTTCACTAAAGCAAAACAAAAACCCCCGGCAGACCTTTAGTCTGCCGGGGGTTTTTGTTTCTTTTTTACATCATCTTCACGGTGTGGTACACCAGAAGGATCACCAGCCACGCCGCCAACACGATCAGCAGATAATAGGCTACCGCGCTGCCCAAAAACAGGCCCAGTGCAAAGAACGCGCAGGCAATCACACTGGAAAGCACCAGCAGCAGGTAATTCGTCTTGCCGGAGAAGACCTTCTGTTCTTTCCCCTTGGCCTTCACCATGCCCTTATTTTTTCTGGCGCTGTTGGCCGCAATGATCAGCAAGATCGCCACAGCCACCGTGACCGCAAGGCCCACGTACATCAGCACGGCGTGCCCCGTCATGCCGCCCTTGCGCACCGCCCACAGGCCGCTTCCGCTCATGGCGCAGATCAGGGCCGAGAAGAAAAACTCCCGCTGATAGAGATAATAAAGCAGGGCCAGCACGGCCACCACCGGAATGAACACATAAAGGAACTTGACGCCCGTATCATAAAATCTCCAGATGATCAGCGCACACAGGGCAACCACCAGTGAAAGGACGCAGGCCGTAGCCAGCTTCCCCGCCGGCTTCCCCTGCTTCTTCCACGTCACCGCACGGATGGCAAACAGCGCCGCCGCGATCACGCCCACAAAGGGCAGCACCCGGATGACCTGATAAAAGGCATTCATCACCGGAACGCCCCAGTCGGTGGCAACCCGGACATTGATATAAAAACGGTTGACCAGAAACAGCAAAAATTCAAGAATGACAGCGGCAAAGAACCACAAGAACACCTTGTTGAGCACGGCATCCTCTTTCCGGTTCTGGGCCATCTTTTCTTCTTTACGCATGAATGGGCTCATCTCCTCATCGGCGGCGCGTGAGAATCATCTGCGCCGTACAATCTTTATTAGTTTATCAGAAAACAGGGATAATTGCAAGCCGAAAACCCGATTTCTTCCGTTCCATGCCTCCACTGCGCTTCGCTCTTCCCAAGTATCCCACTTTGTGCTATCATGAAAGCAATATCGCAGCAAAGGAGCAAACACCTTGCCGAAACGACTTTTCACACTCTTCTGCGCCGCGGCGCTCACCCTGCTTGCCGCCTGCGGCGCCCCCACCGTGGGGGATGCCGGTCCGTCGCAGAATTTTTTCGCCATGGATACCGTCATGACTATCTCCCTGACGGACGGCACGGAGGACGACCTGACCGCCGCGGTCCAACTGGTCAACACCCTGGACGCTGCACTGACCCGCAGCGGGGAGCATAGTCCCCTCTCCGCCGTGAACCGCGCTGGGGCCGGGACCTTGACCGCGGTGCCCGACGATCTCGGCGAAGCGGTCTCCACCGCCCTTTCGATCGCCAAACGCACCGGCGGTGCCTTTGACCCCACCCTCGCCCCCCTCATCGACCTCTGGGGCTTTTCCGGGGATCACCCTGCGGTGCCCGCTCAGGACGCCGTCGACGCCGCCCTGAGCGCGACCGGCTGGGAGCATGTATTCTGCACGGAAACGCCGGAGGGCTGGGGCATTCTTTTTGACCAAAGCGGCATGGGCCTCGATCTGGGCGGCATCGGGAAGGGCTATGCGGCAAAGAACGTCACCGAGCTCCTTCTGGAACGAGGCGTCACCTCCGCCCTTCTGGATCTGGGCGGGAACATCACCGCCCTCGGCACGAAAAAGAACGGGGACAGCTGGCAGATCGCCGTGCAGGACCCGCAGGACGAAAATTCCTACCTCTGCATTCTGCCCCTGCGGGACCGTTCCGCTTCCACCTCCGGAAGCTATGAGCGCTATTTTGAAGAAAACGGCGTTCGCTATTCGCACATTCTGGATCCGGAGACCGGACATCCTGTAGAGAACGGACTTCTTTCCGTCACCGTAGTCTGCGAGGATCCCGTCACCGCCGACGGACTGTCCACCGCGCTGTTCGTTCTCGGCAAGGAGAAGTCACTGGAGCTGTGGCGGGAAAGCGACGATTTCGAGTGCATTCTGGTGGAAACGGACGGGACGGTCTCGGTCACTGCTGGTCTTGCCGATATCCTGCAATTCCAAGGTGAAGGGAAGGGGTATACCTGTGAAACGGTCCGCCGCTGAGCACCGCAGCCCCACACGTTGGGACGGACTTCTGGCCGCAGGGCTTGCCGCATGCGCCCTGCTCCTCGGTGTTTTCCTCTACCGGCCCGGAACTGCGGGTGCGACGGACACGGTCACCATCTCGCAGGACGGCGCGCAGCTGGGCACCTACCGCCTCTCCCAATTCACAGAGCCTGCTGCGGTGGAGGTGGACGGTCCCTTCCCCCTCACGGTGCAGCTGAGCGCGCAGGGCGCAAAGGTCATCCGGCATACCTGCCCCAACGGCGACTGTGCCAAACGCGCCCTGACCGCCGGGACACCGGGGCAGCTGGTCTGTCTTCCCAACCGCACGGTTATCACCCTGTCGGGCGATGCTACACCAGAATATGACGCAGTGACCCGGTAAAAAGTTCCGCAGATACGAGGTATTTTCCCCATGCACACACATTCTTATCGCTTGACGCTGGATGCCGTCCTCACCGCCATGGCGCTGGCTCTTTCTCTGGCGGAGCGGCTTCTGCCGTTTACTCTGTTCATCCCCATTCCCGGGTTCCGTATCGGGCTTTCCAATGTCATTACCGTTTTTGCCCTCTGCCGGCTCTCCGCCCGGGATTCGCTGGGAATCTTGATCGCACGGTGCCTACTTGCCGCCATTTGCGGGGGCACGGTCTCGGGGCTGCTCTTCTCCCTTTCCGGGGGGCTGCTGGCGCTGCTTGTGATGGCGCTTCTCTCCCGCTGCCCCGGTCTTTCCCTGATCGGCGTCTGCATGGGCGGTGCGGCCGCCCACAGCACCGGTCAGATCCTGGCTGCCATGCTGCGGTTCCGGTCTATGGCACCCCTGCTCTATCTCCCGCCGCTATTGCTGCTCGCGCTGGTCACCGGCGTGGTCACCGGCCTTCTTTCCCTTCTGCTGGTCCATCGCATCCCTGCAAAATTCACTGAAGTTTCCACCCAATTTAAGTAAAGTGAGGTTTTTACCATGACGGATCAAGCCCTGGTCGATCTTGCGTTCCAGATGTTGGAGCGCTCCTATGTCCCCTACTCCAAATTTCCTGTAGGTGCGGCCATCGAATGCGCCGACGGCACCGTTTTCACCGGCTGCAACATCGAAAATGCCGCCTATGGCTCCACCATCTGTGCGGAGCGCACCGCTCTGGTCAAGGCGGTGTCCGAAGGCCACCGGGACGATTTGAAGCGCATCGCCATCGTTGGGCGCAGCGTGGACTACTGCTGGCCCTGCGGCTCCTGCCGGCAGATGCTGTACGAATTCGCGCCGGACCTCACAGTTCTGGTGGCACGGGGCGACGGGAAATTCGTCACCCTCCCGCTGGCGGATCTGCTTCCCCACGGATTCGGTCCCAAGGACCTTACCATGCTGTAACGCATAAATTTTGCATTCCTGGGCATACTTCCTCCATGCTCAATGAGTAGGAGGTAATCTGCCATGTTGCTGGATCGAATTGCCCTGATTTTGACCATTATCGGCGGTCTGAACTGGGGCAGCATCGCACTGTTCCAGTTCGATCTGGTCGCTTTGATCGGCGGCGGCTCCACCGGCGTTCTCAGCCGCCTGATCTATGGTCTTGTGGGGCTGGCGGCCATCTGGTGCATTTCCATGCTGTTTCGGGAGCGCAGTACAGAAGATGGGCACGCCGCC
>CAKUEI010000076.1 GCA_934646175.1 uncultured Oscillospiraceae bacterium | reverse complement strand
TTCTGGCAGATGACGGCGAAGAATCCAAACGCAATCTACGCCTGTATCAACCAAGGGCAGGCGGTGTGTCCGCAGGAAATCAAAAAACGGTCTATCTGCATAGATGCGGATATTGGCAGCACCCTGAAAGCCCTTTTGTAAATGGAGAGATGGCGGTGCAAAAATAACCGCGCTGCCGCCAAAGAACAGACCCCGCAGCCCAGCGGGGCTGAGATACCGAAGGAAGCGGATGTATGCCATAGGTGTACATCCGCTTCCTCCGGCTTTCCTCTGTTCATGTGTGAATGGGGATTGATGCACTCCACGCATCGGCGAGAATAAAGCCACATGTTTCGGCGAGTAAGCCGTTTTCTGGATGGCTATATGAAAATGTATTCCGCGTGACGAACGATCATCATCTGTTTGACAGCTATACACTGTATTGGGGTGGGATACTCACCAGCATAGGCTCAGCCTTTTTTATTCCACGGGCATAGCCCGTGGTTGCCTGTTTTCAACAAAGCAAAAGGCATAGCCGATTTTCATCGGCTATGCCTTTTCATAATGCAGAAAATCAGCGGATGCCTTCTGCGGAGAGAAGCAGGGA
This sequence comes from uncultured Oscillospiraceae bacterium, assembly GCA_934646175.1. Classification (GTDB taxonomy): domain Bacteria; phylum Bacillota; class Clostridia; order Oscillospirales; family Oscillospiraceae; genus CAKUEI01. The sequence continues at coordinate 7,026 of CAKUEI010000076.1, read as the reverse complement.
AATCTTGGCGTCGTCTTCAACGGTTGCGTTCGGCATGGGGAAGGTGCCGACACTGGAGGAGGCAATTCCGCGCAGCTTGCATGCTTCTTTCAGCACAGGAAGGAACGGATCACGAATGGCATAAAGATCCATTAAGCGGTTAATGGTTTTCTGCCCCTTTGAAATGCCTTCCAGGTCATTGTCGCGGAAAGCCTGCGCCCATGCCGCGCAAACTTCCGGAACGACGTTGCTCAGTGCAGCAATGCAGCCGTCGCCGCCGGCCAGAACGTTGGAAGCAAAATTGTCGTCAAAGCCGGAATAGACCTCGAACGTGGGGATCTTGGATTTTACGGTTTTAATCAGCTCACGCGTATGGCTCATTTCCACCATGGTATCCTTGATGCCGACAATGTTGGGGTGCATAGTTGCCAGCTGCAGTACGGTTTCCGGGGAAACAGAAGTTCCGGTGTTTGTCGGGAAATTATAGATGTAAATGGGCCCATGAATCATGTTTGCCAGCCGGTCGTAATACTGTAGAAGCGCCTCAGAACCGAAGCGGAAGTAGTAGGGCGGCAGGATCATAACGGCGTCCGCCCCCTGATCCAGGCAGTAGTTGGAGAAATCAACGATTTCGTCTGCAACCATACTGCTGGTGCCGATGATGAGCTTTACGCGGTGGGCAACCTTTTCAATGGCGAAATTTGCCATTTTGCGGCGGCGCTCCATGGAAAGTGCGAAAAACTCACTGGAACTCCCTTCTACAAGAATACCGTCAATACCCTTTTCAATAAGGTTATCAAAGAGTTTGCCCTGACTCTCCAGATCCAGAGAGCCGTCCTCATGAAAGAGAGTAATGGCCGGGCAATAGAAAGATGCTTTCATTAATTTCTAATCCCCCACAAAAATTATTCCAGGCCCGCGCCCTTCATGGCAGACGCAGCATGGCTGGTGTAGTGCTTATAGAAGCCCTTGCGCGGCTCACGGGGAATAATGCCCTTTTCGGCGCGCTTGGCAAGTTCTGCCGTGGCTTCTTCTACCGTGCACGGCACACCGTGTATACCGGTCAGGTTGATCGTGCGGTTCTTCACGCTGTAGGAGATCAGATCGCCCTCCTCAACGAAAGCGATGGGGCCACCGGCAGCAGCTTCGGGAGAGACGTGGCCGATGGCGGCACCGCGGGTAGCGCCGGAGAAGCGGCCATCGGTGATGAGGGCCACAGAGCCGTTGATTCTATCGTCGCAGCAGATAGCTTCCGTTGTGGCAACCATTTCCGGCATGCCGCAGCCGCGGGGACCCTCGTAGCGAACGATGACAACATCGCCCGGATTGAGAATCTTTTTGACAACGGCGTCGTATGCATCCTCTTCACAGTTGAATACACGTGCGGTTGCATTGACAACTTCACGCTGATCCTCGGCGCAGGCGGCGTATTTTACGACACTGCCTTCGGGAGCAATGTTGCCCTTGAGAATGGCCACAGAGCCTTTTTCATGCGCTTTTTCAACGGGGAAGATCACATCTTCCCGCTTCAGGCCATAGTTGTCCAGATAGCCGAGATTACGGTCGAACCAGTTGTCCTTCCAAAGATCCTCAAGGTTCTCGCCGAGCGTCTTGCCGGTAACGGTCATGACGTCCAGATCCAGCATATCGCGCAGCATCCATTCGACCATCGGCACGCCGCCGGCGAACCAGAAGCTTTCGGTGATCTGCGTGCCGGAGGGGTAGATGTTGCCGATGTGGGGAACCTGGTGGTTGATCTCATCGAACAGTTCGATAGGCAGCTCGTAGCCGAGCTCGCGGGCGACGGAGGGCAGGTGCAGCGTGGCGTTCGTGGAGCCGCCGATGGCACTGTGCACAATGATCGCGTTGCGGAAAGCAGCGGGAGTCAGGATCTTATCCGGCGTAATATTCTTTTCGGCAAGCTCCATGATCTTGCGGCCGGCATAGCGGGAATACTGAAGCAGATCGCGCATGGTGGCGGGAACAAGAGCCGCACCGGGCAGCGTCAGACCCAGCGCCTCGGCAATGCACTGCATAGTGGAGGCGGTACCGAGGAAGCTGCAGGCGCCGACGGAGGGGCAGCCGGTCAGCTTGAAGTCGCGGACCTCCTGCGGGGTGATGGCGCCGTCGCGCTTCTCACGCAGAGAAATATCACCGGCTACGATGGATGTGGTCATATGCGGGCCGGGACGCATGGATCCGCCGGGCATGAAGATTGCGGGAACATTCAGACGGGCCATGGCCTTCAGATGCGCCGGGATGGATTTGTCGCAGCTGGAGGCGAGAATCATGCCGTCCCAGGGAACGGCGCAGCCATGGATCTCCACCATGTTGGCAATGGCCTCGCGGGAAGCGAGCACATAGTTCATGCCGTCATAGCCCTGCGTGCAGCCGTCGCAGATATCCGTGGCGTAGTACTTGGCCGGCTTGCCGCCCATTTCATAAACACCGTAAACGGCCTGCTCGACCATCTGGTTGAGGTGATAGCTGCCGGGATGAGAGTCGCCGTAAACGCTCTCAATCATGATCTGCGGCTTGACAATATCCGTGTCATCCCAGCCGGTGCCCATGTCCAGAGCGTCAAACTGTGCCCAGAATTTTCTGTTCGGTGCGCTTTTCTGATTCATAAAAATACTCCTTTATACACGTTGGTTTAACGAATGAATGCAGTACGACCTCAATGTATGCATCCATATCATACGACAAAAGCTGCTGCAAATGCAATGAAAAGGAACATGATTTTAACGCGTTTTCTTCATTAATTTTCGTAACTTTTATCACCCTTTTGATGTTTGCGTCGTTTGCAGTTACGGATACAAACACGGAGCCACCGCCGCTGCCGAAACGGCATCAACGATGGCTCCAGGCTTTTTACTTATCAATTACCTTGTTGGAAAGGACAACCCGGTAATCTGCGGAAGATTACATTACACCAATAAGGATGAACACAATACCGGCAATACCAGCGATCACACCGGCCACGCCGCCGACAAGCGTGTTATACTTGAAGGTGCGCTTCATATCCATGTTGAACATGGACTGGCTGACCCACCAGCCGGAGTCGTTGACGTGGGACACGATCATGGTGCCGGCGCCGATCATAACGGCACAAGCAACAGGCGTGATGCCCAGAGAGCCGAGCATCGGCAGGCAGAGACCGGCGGCAGTCATGCCGGCAGTGGTACGGGAGCCAACGGCGCATTCCATAACGGCACCGATGATGAACGGCACAAGCATGCCGGGGAAGTTGGAAGCAGCAATGACATCGCCCAGCTCAGCCGCAGCGGGAGCATTCTTGATGATCTGTGCAAAGCCGCCGCCGAAACCGGTGACGATCAGGGGAACAAGCGCAACCTCAAGAGCCTCGGCTACCCAGCCGTTGAACATGCAGTTGAAGATGCTGGTCTCGTTCTTTTTGGTAACAAGGTTATAGCTGGCAAGGGTCTTTTCCTTGCGGGTCGCACCCAGCAGCCAGCTGAAGATCACGCCGATAAACATGGAAATGTTGCGGTTGCCGATCACTTCCAGCAGGGAACGAACGGCGTTTCCTTCCGCGAGAGCCATGCTCGCAAAGGAAGAAAGCGCAATCAGAATAACAGGAGCAAGGATCGGGGACATAGCAAAGAGAACACTGGGCAGATTATCTTCTTTGATGAGGAAATCGCGATAATCGTTGCTGTTGACCTCTTCGATGCCCTCAACATATTCGGGCTTCGGCTCAAAAGCATCCTTGGCAGCCCACTTGCGCATGAGCAGCCAAGTGAGTATGTAGGCAATGAAGGAGCAGACAATGCCCCAGACAATGACCCAGCCCAGGTCTGCGCCAAGCAGAACGGCAACAGCCAGAATGCCGGGCGTAGGGGGAACCATAGAGTGGGTGAGGTTCAGCGAAAGGATCGTCATGGAAGACATCAGGCCCATGGGCTTGTTCTGACGCTTGCTGATGATGGCGGTCAGGGGGGAAATCAGGACCATGGTGACATCGCCGAACACGGGGATGGACATGATGTAAGCGGCGAGACCGGTGGAAAGTTCAAGGTTCTTTCCGCGGAAGAGACGAATGAAAAAGTTGACCATGGATTTTGCGGCGCCGGAGTCGCGCACTGCGCATGCGATGATGGCACCGAAGATGATGGTCATGCCGATGCTGGTCAGCGTGGAACCGAAACCGCTGGCAATGGCGGTAATGGACGTAACCAGGTCGTTGCCGAGAATCGTTCCCGCGAGCATACCGGACGCAAACAGAGAAATGACCGGGTGCACATTGAACTTGACAATCAGCACGACGAGGACAGCGATGGAAATGACGATTGCGAGGACAAATTGAGCCATGGAAGCACCTCCTGTAAAACACGAACAGCGTAAGTTTACAACACAAAATATATGTATTCCTTTCCTGCATACATTTTGTCTATGTAATGCCAAAAAAACATGCTTGTCAGGCAACGTTTTTTGGTAATAATTATTATAATCATTCTTTGCATACTTCGCAATATCAAAATCAGACTTTAAGATTTCATATTCTGTACTCCCTTAAATCTGCAATATATTTACTTTGTTCGCGAATTTTCCCCGGAAAAACAGATAAATTGGCCATTTAAGTAAGTGCGAAGTTCTTTTAATTCGTATATAAATAATTTACAACTTGAAAACTCAAACATACGGAAGCAAAATTGGCACGTGTAAACATTAACGAATTCTTTACGCATAACAGAAAATGAAAAGCATACAGGAGACAGCCAGCGTTTGCTGTCCGCCTCCTGCGGGCCACGGCGTCAGCTTGTGTCTTTGAAATCACTAACGGATTCGTTTCCGGTCTTTTTTGCATTCATCATGCATTTTTCCCTTTTATTCTCCTAAAAAGGCCATTTATCTTTGACTGAACCGGGGTTCTGATATATAATTCTAGTAAATTCCAAGCCGAACGGAGGTGCTCACCTTGCAGGAACACGATTCTATGCTGTTGTCCAAGCTCTCTCTGTTGATTCCGGAAAATGATTTTCACATACAGATGCACGCACATGGAGATAACTCCCGCCACTACCGCCATCATCATGACTATTACGAGATCAATTTCTATCTGGGAGATGAGGACAGCGTTTATCAGTGCGGCAAAACGGTTTATCCCCTCCATAAGGGCGACATTGTTTTCTGCTGCATGTTTGAAAGCCATATCATGGATTTTCAAAAAAACGACGGACATGCCCGCTTCTCCATCGGCATTGAGCCGCAGATCTTATGGAGTTATTCCAAAAAGAGTGCAAATCTGTACCAGATGTTCTCTCCGCAGAACCCCTATTATCCCATTATGCATGCGGATACGATGCAGCTGCAAAAATATCTCCGCATGATCGAAGAACTGCGTCAGTTGGACAGCACACCGGGCGAACAGATCATATCCAGCGCCATTGTCCATCGGATCCTGGGCTGCCTGTACTGCGACCTGCATTTGGAGGATTCCCCTGACACCGCTTCTTTCCAGCACATCCATCTGGTCGGCTCCATCCTGCATTATGTGGAGCAGAACCTGTCTGAAAAGCTTTTCCTGCAGGACATTGCAGAAAAATACAATTACAGCGTAACGTACATCAGCAAGCTGTTCAAAAATGTCACCGGGTCCTCCCTGGTCAGTTACATCATTGAAAAGCGCATTGCCCGCGCCCGGCAGCTGATGTATGAGGATCTGGAGATCACGGAGATCGCCGAGCGGGTAGGCTATCACAACTACAGCAACTTCTATAAGGCCTTCAAGAAAGCCGTCGGCATCAGCCCGGAAGAGTACCGGCGGCAGCTGAACACCTTCGGCAAATAAAGAATCCGTTTCTGATTTGAAACCTTCCCTGTCAAATAGAGAATGGATTTTTTCCGCTCATGTGTTACATTAGTGAATACAGGCTCTCTATGGAATGATTTATCAAATATCTCAAGTTTTCAAAAAGGAGCGATTGACAATGAGTGTTGAAATTTCTCTGAAGGGTAAAAATGCAGTCGTCACCGGAGGCGCAGGCGGCATGGGCCGCACTACGTCTATGCTTCTGGCCGAGGCCGGCGCCAATGTGCTGGTGGCGGATATGGACGAAGCCGCCGCTGCCAAGACTGCTGCCGACATTGCGGAAAAGTACGGCGTCAAGACCGCTTCCTGCAAATGCAATGTGACTGTCAAGGCTGATGTGGATGCCATGGTGGAAGTCGCTCTGCATACCTTTGGCCGCATTGATATTCTGAACAACATCGCCGGTGCCAGCACCAAGGTTGATTTTCTTGAAATGTCCGAGGATATCTATGATTTCATGATGGACGTCAATGCCAAAGGTACCTTCCTCGTCGATCAGGCGGTCCTGCGGGTCATGATCCCCAACAAGGCCGGCAAGATCGTTAATATGTCCTCCATGTCCGGCAAGGAAGGCTATCCCACCAATATCGCCTATACAGCCTCCAAATTTGCTGTCACCGGCATGACGCAGGCCATTGCCAAGTACGCCGCCCCCTACAACATCAATGTGAACTGCGTCTGCCCCGGCATCGTACACACCCGCATCTGGGACAAGCTGCTCTCCGATGTGAAAGAAGCCGGCGGCGATCCCGATGCTTACTGGAACGAGCGCATCTCCGGCATTCCCCTGAAGCGCCCCCAGACGGAGGAGGACATTGCCCGGATGTTTCTGTATCTCTCCTCCGATTTTGCAGACAATATGACCGGTCAGGGCATCAATGTCACCGGTGGTTTGATTCTGCACTGATTCTGCCATACATACCGTAAACCCAGAGGGAGCCGGAACGCATGTTCCGACTCCCTCTGATTTTATGTCTATCTGTCGAAAAAGCGTAAGCGCCCAATAACAGCACGGGCCATTCCAGCCCATACTCCGCTGTTTTTTTCTCTGAAATAAAAGCGCATACGGGCTTGGTCGGTCGTATTTCAGCCGAAAAGGCGCAGGCAAAACCGCATGTTTTTTATGCGGAGCCGGCCTTGGTGACGGCCTTACAATAGGTTCATTGTGGACCTATGAAGGAGGCTGATTTTATGGAATACGGTTACGCGAGAGT
>CAKUEI010000075.1 GCA_934646175.1 uncultured Oscillospiraceae bacterium | reverse complement strand
CTGCATATCAGCGGAAAACTTTCCTCAACGGGCCCGGCAAAGTCTGCAAAGGTTTTTCCATTGACAAGCACTGCAATCAAATGGATATGACGGCGTCCGGCTTATTGATCGCAGACGGGGTCATGTTCCCGAACGTCAAAAGCGGAACCCGCATCGGCATCGACTACGCGGAAGAGGCTGCCGCGTTCCCCTGGAGGTTTTATGTATGACTTTTTTTGATCTGGACGGCACCCTCATTGACACCAACGGGGCTTGGATCGATGTAGACCGGGAATTTTTAAGGCGGCGGGGCCTTCCCCACACACCGGAATATCAGGAGACCGTGGTCCACTCCATCTTCCCCATCGCTGCGCAGTACACGAAGGACCTGTTTCACCTTCCCGAAAGCACGGACGCCATTATGAACGAGTGGATGGAACTTGCCCGGGATATTTACGCCAACACCGCGCCCTTAAAGCCCGGGGCCAAAGCCTATCTGGAGTATCTGGCCGGTCAGGGGGAGCCTATGGCCATCGTCACCTCCGCCATTCCGGAGCTTTGCCGGCTTGCCCTCACCCAGCACGGCATTGCCCCCTTCTTCGATTTCTGCGCATACAGCACCGAAGTAGGCAAGATCAAGCGGGAGCCGGACATTTGGCTGCTGGCCGCTGAGCGCAGCGGCAGTGTCCCAGGGGACGTCATGGTGTTTGAGGACTCCCCCTCGTCCTTTCAGGGGCTTCTTTCCGCCGGAATGCGCGGCACCGCCGTGTTCGATGACTACTTTAAGGATCGGGTCGACGAACTCACCGCCCTGGCGGGCGGGCGCTTCATCCAGGATTTCCGTGAACTGATTCCCGCAAAATAAACTCCATTTATGGGCCTGTGCAGCATAGCTGCGCAGGCCCGTCAACTTTCTTTCGTCATGTGCTGGGCTGCAGATTTCAGCATCAGGCGCTTGGTTCCCACGTCGTCAAAGGCGATCTCGATCAGCGCGTCGCCGCCCATGGGCTGCACTGACAAGACCATGCCCCGGCCGAAGGCCTTATGCCGCACCATTTCGCCCTTGCGGAACTCCGGCAGACTTGCATGTTTCCCGGTAGTCCCCACGCTGCGGCTTCCCGCGGCGGCCGGTGCACGGCCCGCCGTCCCGCCGGAAGCACCATACCGCTCTCCGGCAGAAGCTGCCGGACGCCGAGCGGCAAAGTACCCTCCCGCAAACCGCTCTTCCCCGCCCTCCGGCCGGGAGAGGAAATTGCGGCCGCTTTTTTCTATGTACGCCTCCGGAATCTCGTCCGTAAAGCGAGACGGGCGGTTGGAGGACGTTCTGCCGAACAGCATCCGCTGCCCCGCACAGGTGAGGTACAGTTCTTCCTTAGCCCGCGTCATGGCAACGTAGCAAAGGCGGCGCTCCTCCTCCATCTCCTCCGGTTCGCCGATGGAGCGAAGGCCGGGGAAAATGCCCTCTTCCATACCCACCACAAAGACCACAGGGAATTCCAATCCCTTGGCCGAGTGCATGGTCATCATGACCACGCAGTCCTCACCGGAATCGTGACTGTCCAGATCGGTGTAGAGGGCGATCTCGTCCAAAAATCCGGCCAGCGAGGCATCCTCCGCGTTTTCCAGATACCCCTGGATGGAGGACTGCAGCTCCTGTACGTTTTCGATACGGGTGCGATTTTCCACGCTGTTTTTTGCCTCCAGGGCAATGATATACCCCGTTTTGGCCACCACTTCTTCGTAAAGCTGCGGCAGGGGCAGTTCACCGACCTTGGCCCGCAGTTCTTCCATCATGTCTGCGAAGCTTTTCAGCTTCGCCGCCGCCTTCTGAAGGTCGGGGTACTGCCTTGCGTGCAGCACCACCTCATAAAGGCTGGTGCCGTTCTCCTGCGCCAGACGCTGGGCAGTGTCCACCGTCCGCTCCCCGATGCCCCGTGCAGGCACGTTGATGATCCGCTGCAGGCGCAGGTCGTCTTCCGGATTGTTCAGCACGCAGAGGTAGGCCAGCATATCCTTGACTTCAGCCCGGTCGAAGAACCGGGTACCGCCGATGATGCGGTACGGGATGCCGTTCCGCTTCATGGCATATTCCAACTGGTTGGACTGGGCGTTCATGCGGTACAGGACGGCATGGTCATTCCAGTGCCGCCCAGCGGAGACCCCTGCCAGTACCTTGCCCGCCACATACTGTGCCTCGTCGTTTTCGTTCATAGCGCTGTAAAGCTGCACCTTTTTCCCGGCATCGTGCTCGGTCCAGAGTTCTTTCCCCTTCCGGCCCTGATTGTTGCGAATCACCGCGTTGCTGGCCTCCAGAATATTTTTGGTGGAACGGTAATTCTGCTCCAGCCGGATCACCCGCGCACCGCGGTACTGCTGTTCGAAGGAGAGGATATTCTCGATGGTCGCACCGCGAAAGCGGTAGATGGACTGGTCGTCGTCTCCCACCACGCAGATGTTTTTCCATTTTCCCGCTAAAAGGGACGCCAACAGGTACTGAAGGTTATTGGTGTCCTGATACTCGTCAATGAGGACATAGCGGAACTTGTTCTGATAATAATTCCGCACATTCTCGTCCTGCTGCAACAGGCGGACGGTGTGTAGAATGATGTCGTCAAAGTCCAGGGCGCCGGACTCCCACAGCCGACGCTGATATTCGGAGTAGACCTTTGCGATCTTCTGCATACGGAAGTCGCCGCTTTTCCGGCACTCCTCCTCAAAGTCACCGGCCAGCTTCATGGCGTCCTTTGCCCGGGAAATATGGCCGAGGATCATCCGGGCGGGGAACGCCTTGTCGTCAATGTTCTGCGCCTTCAGGATGTCCTTTATGACCCGTTCGGAGTCGGCGGAATCGTAGATGGTAAACTGATTGGGAAAGCCCAACTTATCGATGTCCCGCCGCAGAATGCGGACACAAGCAGAGTGGAAGGTGGAGGCCCATACATCATTGGCGTCCGGGCCCAGCATCCGCTCCAGCCGCTCCTTCAGCTCCCCTGCTGCCTTGTTGGTGAAGGTGATGGCGATGATGCTCCACGGCACGGCGGGGGCCAGACGGCACAGCTGCCGGGCGCGAAGGGCACCTTCCTCGCCGGGCGACTTCACATACGCCTCCAGAAAGGCAAGGTCCCCTTCCGTGACCCATTCGGGCACCTCGTCGCTGTCGGACCCTCTTCCGAATTCGATCAGGTTCGCGATCCGGTTGATCAGCACCGTGGTCTTTCCGCTGCCGGCGCCGGCCAGCAGCAGCAGCGGTCCCTCCGTGGCAAGAGCGGCCTTCTGCTGCTCCGGGTTCAGCCGCTGAAAATGCAGGGCGATGGCCGCGCGGCGTGCCTTGCAGAAGCGAAGCTGCTCATTCTGTTCCAGCATATGCTCACCTGTCCTCTCAAATTTCGACGATACGGTTGATTTTACCCCAATTCACCCCTACGGTCAAGGCACGGAGGACAGCATCGGCACTTCCGCCGAATTTGACATAGCTTTTGCCATGAAAATGTGGTAAAATACGTTTATGGGAGCCGCTCCCACACAGAACGGCTCCAACACAGCCGCAAAGTGAGGATCGTTCCATGGCACTTTCCAGCCGCCTTCTGCGTTCGCAGATCATGACCTTCAAGCCATTCATGGAGAACAGCTCTGTGGAGGCAATTCGCTTTACACACAAGATGACAGGCCGTCTGATGGCCGCCCCCTGGCGGTTTCAGGTCCGCTATACGCCCCAGACCTTTCCGGAGTTCAACTGTGCCTGGATCACGCCGAACGAACGGAAATACGACGGGGTGATCCTCTACCTCCACGGCGGCGGCTATGTGGCGGGCAACTTGGAATATGCCAAGGGCTACGGTTCCACCCTTGCAGTACTGAACAAAATCCGGGTGTTCTGCGCCGCCTACCGCCTTGCGCCGGAGCATCCCTTCCCGGCGGCGCTGGAGGATGCGCTCTCGGCCTACCGCTATCTGCTCTACCTGGGCTATCCACCGGAAAAGATCCTACTCTGCGGGGAATCCGCCGGCGGCGGGCTGATCTACGCCCTGACCCTGAAGCTGAAGCAGCTGGGGATGCCTCTTCCCGGTGGGCTGATCGCCATTTCCCCGTGGACCGACCTGACCAGCTCCGGCCGGTTTTACGACTTAAACCGCGATGTCGACCCCTCCATGTCCCGGGAGCGGCTTCAGTATTACGCTTCCCTTTACACCATTGGCGGCACGTCTCTGGACGAGCCGTTGGTCTCCCCTCTGTTCGGCGACCTCACTGAAATGCCCCCATCCCTGATTTTTGTGGGCGGGGACGAGGTCATGCTGGACGATGCCGTCAAGCTGCACGAGATTCTGTGCCAAAACGGATGCCGCTCTCACCTTACCATCGCCCCCGGCATGTGGCATGTCTATCCCCTGTTCGGCCTTCCCGAAGGCAAGGAGGCCATGGGCAAAATCGTCAAATTCGTAGGAGCGATTCAAAATGGAACCTATCCCCAATGAAGACCTGCGCTGGATGCGCCTTGACAACGTCGGGAAGATCTATCCCGCCGCAAAGCGGAAGGATTGGAGCAATGTGTTCCGTCTGACCGCCCATCTGGCAGACCCCGTCGACCCCGAGGTGCTGCAGCAGGCACTGAACAGGGTGGTGCGCCGGTTCCCCTCCATCGCCGTCCGCCTGCGCCGGGGCGTGTTCTGGTACTATCTGGAGCAGATCCCCAGTGCGCCCCTCATTCAGCTGGACGGCAAAGATCCCCTGACTAAAATGAAATTTTCCGACATCCGGCAGTGCGCGTTCCGGGTGCTTTACTACAATAAGCGCGTTTCGGTGGAGTTTTTTCACGCCCTCACCGACGGAAACGGCGGCATCATCTTTCTGAAGACTCTGCTCGCCCAATATCTGACGCTGAAATTCGGTCTTACCATTCCCTGCGAAAACGGCGTACTGGACCTTTCCGAGGCGCCCAAGCCGGAGGAGCTGGAGGACAGCTTTCTCAAATATTCCGGCACGGTGAGCCATAGTCGGATGGAATCTGCCGCCTTTCACCTGAGCGGAACGCCGGAGCTTTCCGGGTTCCACAATCTGATCATCGGCACACTGGATGTTAAGGAGGTTTTGGCCCTTGCCCATTCCTACGGCGTGACCATCACCACCCTGCTTGCCTCGGTCATGATCTATTCCATCATGGCCATTCAAAACGAGCAGGTGCTGCGGAAAAAAAATCAGCGCCCGGTGAAGATCCTGATCCCCGTCAACCTGCGGAAGCTCTTCGGCGGCAGTTCCCTGCGGAACTTCGTCCTGAACATCTCCCCGGGGATCGACCCCCGGCTGGGCAATTACACGCTGGAGGAGATCATCAAAAGCATCCACCACCAGATGGGGCAGGAGATCACGGATAAGCAGATGGGCTCCCGCATCGTGAGCAACACCAAGTTCGAGCAGTCCCTTGCTCTAAAGCTGACGCCCCTGTTCCTCAAAAACCTCGGCATGAAGATGGTGTATGACCAGATCGGCGAAAGCAGGACGTGCATCACCATGTCCAACCTCGGCGCGGTCAAGGTGCCGGAGGTCATGCGTCCCTACATCGAAAAATTTCACTTTATCCTCACCGTTCAGGCCACCACGCCCAACAACTGCGGCATCGTCTCCTACGGCGACGAGCTGCACATTTCCTTTATCCGCAATATTAAAGAGCCCCGGCTGGAGCGCAATTTCTTCACCACACTGCACCGGCTTGGGCTTCATGTAAAAATCGAAAGTAATCAAAGGAGCAGGATAGAAGCATGTCGTACTGCATAAGATGCGGCGTAGAACTGGCCGATTCCGAGCCGCGCTGTCCCCTGTGCGGCGGCCCGGTCAGCGAAACGGCCGAAGGTCCGGCCACCCCTGCGGCCTTTGTCTGCCCGCCGGAGGCAAAGCCGTTCCCCCCGCGCATCAACAGGGCCAGATTTCTCCCCCTGCTGTCGGTTTTGTTTGCCCTTCCGATCATCTTCACCTTCTTCGGCGACTATGACCTTCACGGGCATATCGACTGTGCCAAGCTGACGGCAGCCGCGCTGCTGCTTGCCTATGTGATCATCGTCATTCCCGCCACCCTCCGCACCCGCCCGGTCTTTCAGCTGATTCTGGACCTTTGCTGTACAGAGGCGGCCCTTTACTTTTCCGCGCTGGTCCTGCAGGGGGACTGGTTCTGGCCCTTCGCGTTCCCCGCTGCACTGTACCCCTTCGCCTCCGCGCTGCTGCTCATCCTGCTGCGCCGGAAAACCGGCCTTCCCGGGCTTTATATCGCCGCGATCTCCTGTTTTTCCGCCGGGCTATACTGCCTTCTTCTGGAATGGCGCATCAACGCGGTCTTCCACCTGCGCGGCTCTTTCCTCTGGTCTGTGTTCCCCTTCCTGCTGGGGATCGCGCTGGCTATCCTGCTCTATTTCACCGAGCGCAGCCATATTCTGAAACAGAAGCTGGCCCGGCGGTTCTTTTTCTAAAAGCACAGGCGAAAGCCTCACAGAGTTTGCGTCCGCAGGCGCAAATTAGGTTCGATCTATTTTCGGCGGCGGCGTGTACGTTGCCGAAAACTCTTCTTGGCCCTCAAACGTGCAAATGGTACGCCAAAAGGCGTACCATAAGTGTGCTGCAGCGGGCCGCAGCCTTTTCAAACGAGAGCCCAGCGGAGCGGGTCTCGTTTGAGATCATCATCGACTGATGATGTGCTTCCATTGTTCCCAAAGCTCCACACATTTGAAGCGGATGATGTATTCCCCGCTCTCTCCGGTGATCAGTGCGGTCTCCTCCTCGGAAAAACCGGCACCCATGGCGGTCTCCGCCGTTTCCTCCGTCACAGAGGAAAGGCACAGGGGCGGAAAGAGGACGCACCACCAGTTCTGCCCATCTCCCTCGCCGATGATCACCCGCAGCGCTCGGTATTCCCCGGCAGGGAGGGCAAAATCCGTATAGGTCTTGCTGGGGAACCAGGTGTCCTCAATCTCGGCGGAGACCGGGTAGGAATAACCGTTCTCCCGCACCACCGTTTCCCCTGCTTCGGAGAGATCCAAAAGATGGGCTTGCAGCTTTTCTTCCGCCGCCGCACGGTCATCGCCCGGCTCGTAGTAAGATTCCGCCAACTGCAGCACCCGGTCCCGCACCTTCAGCTTCAGGGCCTGATCTTCCTCGGAATCGGAATTGGCAAGGACATGCAGGCGCAGGGTCTTCTCCCGCAGAGATGCCTGCTGCCCGTCTAAGTAAAACCCGAACAGCATAGCAAAGGCCACGCCGCACAGCAGTGCCGCCTCCGCCAGGCGTAGGTATTTCCCATGATACATAAAAATCACCGTCCAAACAGGTTTTCCACCAGTTTGGACGGTGATTTTGCATTTTATACCGGCTCAGTCAAAAAAGTGTCCGGATACCGCTCTTTCAGCACACGATATGCCTTCCCGGCGTCATCCTGATTTTCAAAAAGGCCGAACACGGTGGGGCCGGTCCCGGTCATGACCGCACCCAGAGCCCCGGACTGGATCATGGTACTTTTCAGCTCACGCACCACAGCGGCGCTTCGTTCGCCCATGGAATCCTCAAAGACGTTGTACATCCTCCGCGCTGCTTCCGAAAGGCTCCCGCTCTTCAGTCCCGCGATCATCCCGTCAATATCGGGCCGCTTCCGTATCTTCGAGCACTGGATCCTTGCAAACAGCTCCGGCGTAGAGACGGAAAAGTCCGGCTTGCACAGCACGATGGCGCACTCCGGCAGGGCGGGCAGCGGTGTGAGCCGTTCCCCCTTCCCTTCAGCCAGCGCGGTCCCGCCCAGCAGGCAGAAGGGCACGTCGGAGCCCACCTTCTCCCCTACGTCGGACAGGGCGTTTTCGCTCAAAGGTTCCCCGTACCGGCGGTTCAGGGCGCGGAGGAC
>CAKUEI010000074.1 GCA_934646175.1 uncultured Oscillospiraceae bacterium | reverse complement strand
AGCACCTCCTGTAAAAATAAGGTCAATTGGAAGGGCCGGTCGGAGAACGGACGTGCTCCGACCGGCTCAAAGTTTTATAAGAGAGGAAGAGGGAGAGTATCAGTGTATCTCAGTCAGATCACTTGCGGGGGTCGGGCTGCTGCTGGGTGATGCAGTGGATGTTGCCGCCGCCATAGACAACTTCCTTGGTGCGCACGCCCACGACCTTGCGGTCGGGGAACATGGCCTGCACCTGCTCCAGAGCCAGAGCGTCGTTCTCGTCGTCATACTGGGGCACGATCACGCCGCCGTTGACGATCAGGAAGTTCATATAGGAGGCGATGCAGACCTCGCCGTCCTCGCGGGGGAGGGTGCCCTCCACGGCGTCGATGGTGTCGGCGCCCTGCAGCAGGACGGGGTTCTTGGTCAGACAGAGCTTGTGGACCTTCAGCTTGCGGCCCTTGGCGTCGGTTGCCTCGCTCAGGGTCTTGTAAGCGGCCTGAGCCTGCTCATAGAAGGGATGGTTCTTGTCTTCGGTCCAGATGCAGGCCACTTCGCCGGGGGCGACATAGCAGGCCACATCGTCGATATGACCGTTGGTCTCGTCGGGGTCGATGCCGTCCTTGATCCAGATGACCTTCTCCAGGTTCAGGTATTCTTTCAGCTGGTTTTCGATCTCTTCCTTGGTCATATGGGGGTTGCGGCCCTCGGACAGCAGGCACATTTCGGTAGTCAGCAGGGTGCCTTCGCCGTCCACGTGGATGGAGCCGCCTTCCAGCACGAAGCCTTCGGTGCGATAGGAGTCCACGCCTTCGATTTCACAGACTTTCTGGGCGATCTGGTCATCGTTGGCCCAGGGGAAGTACAGACCATCCACCAGGCCGCCCCAGGCGTTGAATTCCCAGTCCACGGCGCGCAGGTCGCCCTTGTCGTTGATGACGAAGGTGGGACCGCAGTCACGGACCCAGGCATCGTCGTTAGACATTTCCACGACACGGATGTTCTCCGGCAGCCGTGCCCGGGCGTTCTGATATTGAGAAGCAGAAGCGATTACTGTGATAGGTTCAAATTCAGAAATTGCCTTGGCCACATTGGCAAATGCCTCCTGGGCGGGCTTGCCGCCGTTGCGCCAGTTGTCGTTGCGCTCGGGCCAAATCATCCAGACACCAGTCTGCTTTTCAAATTCGCCGGGCATACGGAACCCGTCCTGCTTCGGGGTGGTACCAACAATACGTTTTGCCATGATGAAAAACCTCCGTTCAAAATTTTTAATGTCTTTTACAAGTACGGTTTATAGGGTCAGGATGACTTCTTGCCGCGGTTTACCCGGATCACGACCTCGCCCAGGAGGATGAAGATCACGGAACCGATGGTGATGGGCAGTGTGCTGGAAAGAGTATCGGGATCCAGCGACAGGGGGATCGCGGTGAAGATCAGCGCGATGACGATCAGGATCATGGGGACAATGGCCAGGACCTTCAGGAAGACCGGGCCGCCGGGGACCTTGAAGGGACGCTCGTGGTCGGGATCGACCTTGCGCAGCTTCAGGAACGCCGGGAAGATGGGCAGATAGGACAGCAGGAACATGACCAGGTTCAGGGCGAAGAAGCTCCAGAACAGATCGGAATTGGGAAGGAAGGTGCCGATGACCACCACGATGGAGGCCACGACGCCGTTCATCACCGCGGAGCCGATGGGCATGTCATTCTTCTTGCTGAGGATGCCGAAGACCTTGGGCATATCGCCCTTGTCGGAGGCATAGGCCGCCACGCTGTTGACGCCCAGGGACCAGGAGATCATGTTGCCGAACAGGGTGATCATGAAGAGCAGGGCCATAATGGCGATGAAGGCACCGCCGGTCTTGCCGGTGATGAGCATCATGGCGTCGATCAGGCCGGAGTCACTGCTGATCTGGTCGGTGGGGATGGCGGCGCCGATGCCGAAGGCGCAGAAGATATAGATAGCGGCAATCACGAGACCGCCGATGATGATCGCTTTCGGGATCTGCTTCTTGGGATTCTCCATTTCATCGGCAAAGGTGCAGATGACCTCGAAGCCCAGGAAGTTAAAGAGAATGACAGAGATATAAGAGAGGCTGTTCAAATCGAACGAGGGAAGCAGAGAAGAGGGGGTATACTCATTTGCAAGGCCGGTGGTGACTGCGGCGTAAATGCCCAGCGCACCCATGACTACGGCCAGCAGGACCTTGATGAAGGCACAGCCCTTCAGGATCCAGACGCTGTCGCTGACGGGATAGAAGCTGATCAGGACGATGACCCAGATGAAGATCAGCTGAATGATCAGGGAAGCAGCGGTGCCGATCTCGCGGCCGGTGATGATGGAGATCAGACCGGGGCACATGACGGCCAGAGAGGCCATCCACAGGGGGAAGTTGATCCAGTAGTACCACGAAACGCGGCCTGCGATGCGGCTCTTGGGGTAGGCGGTGCGGATCCAGTCGTAAAGACCGCCGTCACCGTTGTAGCTGGTGCCCAGCTCGGACGAAATGAGTCCGTAGGGCAGCAGGAAGGCGATGATCATGAAGATCCACCAGAAATACTGTGAGTTGCCGATGGACGCCACAGGGGCCGCCGCTTCTGCAACGAAGACCACGCAGATGACCGTCAGGATCGCGTCTACCATTTTAAATTTCTTTTTTCCAGGCATCCTTTGCTCACTCCTTTGGATGGCGGCGTCCCCCTCGGCAGAGGGAGAGCGTCAGGGGACGCCGCATAGGATTTTTTACGGAAGGGACAGTTAGATTACTCGGTGATGCCGATGCGCTCGGCCAGGAAGGTGTCCAGCTCTTCCTTCGCGGCAGCCAGCTGCAGCTCGGTGGGCTTCTTGCGGTTGCGGGTGAAGTACACCAGCAGGCCGCGCATGGCGGTCAGGCGGTTGCCGGCCTCTTCCCAGCACAGGGAAGCATCGGAGTCGGCCACTTCGTCGGTCACGTCCTCGCCACGGGTGGCGGGCAGGCAGTGCATGAACTTGCAGCCGATGTTGCCCAGCTGCATCAGTTCGCGGTTGACCTGATAGTCATGGAACACGCGGACACGCTCTTCCTTGGGCATCTCGTTCTCGTAAAGACCGTACCACACATCGGTGTAGATGAAGTCGGCGCCGCGGACCAGCTCACGGTCGTCGCCCTCGGCGAAGGTGCCGCCGTACAGCTTGCAGTTCTCTTCAATGGCCTTCATGCAGTCAGCGCTGGGGCTGTCCGGCAGCAGGTGACCCTTGGGGCCGTAGTGGGTGAAGTGCATGCCCAGCTTGGTGGTGATCATGGCGAGGGAGGCGCAGACCTGAGTGGCATCGCCCACGAAGACCACCTTGCAGTCTTCCAGCTTCTTGCCCTTCGGCAGGTTCTCCACGATGGTGCACATGTCGCCGATCTCCTGAGTGGGGTGGTTGTAATCGGACATGCCGTTGATCACGGGGATGGTGCAGGACTCGGCCAGCTCCACAACACTCTTGTGCTCAATCACGCGGGCCATGACGATGTCGATCAGATTGGAGAGCACCTTACCGGTGTCGCCGATGGTCTCATGGCCGCCCAGCTGAATCATGCCGGGCCCGAGATACTGAGCGTGGCCGCCCAGCTGAGTCATGGCAGTTTCAAAGGAGACGCGGGTACGGGTGGAGGACTGCTGGAAGATCATGCCCAGCGTCACATCCTTCAGCAGAGGAGGATTGTAGCCGGCCTTGATGGCTTTTTTAATGGCCAGGGACAGGTCGATGATGTCCAGCAGCTCTTCCTTGGTGAAGTCCGCGGTGTCGATGAAGTCTTTCTTGTACATAATTGGTTCCTCCTTGATTCATTTGTTTTTTTGTTGTTTTTGGTTTGCGGGGGCGGGTAGATGGATAAGGGAGTGTTTCGAACCGGCCGGCTTTGTATAGGTAATACAAATTCCGGCTGCCGGACGGCTGACCGTTTGTGCGCCGTACCGATTTCGTGGCTTAAATTTACCATGGTTTAGCCGGGGTTCACAATCAACTGAACCGCTCAACCAAGATAGAAGTTTATCCAACCAAACTAACAAAATACTGCAAAATGAACTTGACTTTTTATGCAATATATCCTAAACTTTGTTATGCCAACCTAAACTGTAGGCTATTTGTGTGCCTGCGCGGAAAAAAGAGAGGAGAATCCCCTTCCGTGAGCGGGAGGGGATAAGGAAATCGCGGTACCCGGAAGGGAGGAAAACATGGTCAATGCCATTGATGTTGCGTTCAATTTGTGCCTGATCGTTCTGTTTGCCGTGGTGGGGGCCCATGCCTGGGTGTTCTACCAGCTGAAACGGAACCGGCTTTACCTTTACGTGATCGGCATCTTTGCCCTTTATATTGTGGACGAACTTGTGATTTATATGACGGAAGCGCTGGATCTGTTCGGAAGCAAGTATAACGAACTGTTCATGTCATCACCGTCGGTGAAAACGGTGATCTATATTGGCATGGCGGTGTTCATGATCCTGATTCAGAACGCCCTGTTCCGGAAGCCGTTCACCGCCGCGAACGGCGTGATCCTGATCGTGTTCGGCCTCTGGCTGATGTTTGTTCCCATGCTGCCCCACGGCGCGACCAAAATGTGGCTTTTTTACCTGCCGTTCCAGATCTTCACCTTCTTTTTCTCCCTGTACGGCATGCAATATATGAAAAAGAACCCCATGCCGGAGGGGCAGCAGGCCGCCAACCGGCATTTTCACTTCCTGCTGGTCACCACCATGATTTTTTCCGTCCTCATCGCCCTTGAGGATTTCTTTGTCATTTTCTTTGTGGACGATTACAGCAGCCTTGCGGTGAGCATTTATCAGCGCAATCACTGCGAGGATGTGCTGCGCATCCTCTACTCCATCACGTGGATCCACCTGTTCAGCCGCCGCTTCTCCACCGAAAAAACGGCCCTATCCCGCGCCGTGCGCGCAGACCTTTCGGGGGACGGGGCGGAAACGGCACCGGAGGCGCCGCCTGCGCCCCGCAGCCGGCCTGCCACCGCCCGGCCGATAGAGGCGGCCCCAGAACCGGAGCCTGCGGAGGAGGAATCGCCGCCCCAGCTGTCCAGCCGGGACTATAAGATCCTGCTGTACGCGAAAAAGCTGCACCTGACCGTGCGGGAAAGCGAAATTCTGAAGCTGCTGCTGGAAAACCGGAACAATCAACAGATCAGCGAGGAGTTGGTGGTGTCTATCGGCACGGTGAAGACCCATGTTCACAACATTTTCCAGAAGGTCGATGTGAAAAAGCGGGAGGAGCTGCTCCGCTGTTTTGAGGAGTTCGACCCGCAGGAAGAAGAATAAGACCGTAAAATCCGCTCCGGCAAGGCTTCCCTGTTGGAGCGGATTTTTTACAAAAAGTCTGTTGACAAATGTAAACAGATATGATATTTTGATGACAGATGTAGACAGAACGAAGAAAGGAGGCGGAACATGGAGCAGATCAACCTGACCCCGGCGGAGTGGAACATCATGGAGTGCCTGTGGGAAAAGGCGCCCCAGACCGGCCGCGAGCTTGCGGAAAGCATGGCGGAGACCATGGGATGGAGCCGCAGCACCACCCTGACGCTGTTGAAGCGCCTGGTGGACAAGAAGATCGTCCTCTGCAGCACCGGCGGGACGAAAAATACCTTTTTCCCCGCCGTCCAGCGGGAGGACGCCGCCCTGCAGGAGACCGAGACCTTTCTGGACCGGGTGTATCAGGGCAGCCTGAGCATGATGGTGAGCGCTCTAACCCGCCGGCAGGCCCTGCCGCAGGAAGAGATCGACGAGCTTTACGAGCTGCTGAAACAGATGGAGGAGAAGGAACATGATTGAATGGATCGTTTCGTCCAGTGTTTTGATCGTCGTGGTGATCACCCTAAGGTACTTTCTGCGGGGGAAGATCCGGCTGCGGATGCAGTACGCCCTCTGGACGCTGGTGCTGGTGCGGCTGCTGATCCCGGTCAGCGTGGGGAATAGCGCCATCAGCGTTATGAACGCCGTCCCCCGGCAGACGCAGACAGTGATCTCGGACGCGGACCGGCAGCCCACGGGGCAGCTGCCCCGGACGGACTCCGCCCAGCCTGCCCAGGATCCGGCGGAGGTTACGCCGCCGGACCTGACGGTGAATGTGCAGCCGGCGGTGCCCGAGGCCCCTGGGGCCAAAACCGTCCCCTGGGGGAAGATCGCCATGGCGGTGTGGCTGCTGGGCGCGGCGGCGGTGGGAACGGTGTTTCTGGCCGTCAATCTGCATTTTGATGCCAAGCTTCGCTGCTCCCGCAGAAAAGTGGATGCGGGGGAATGCCCCCTTCCGGTCTATGTGACCGGGGAGACGGAGACGCCGTGCCTGTTCGGACTGTTCCACCCGGCGGTCTACCTCACACCGTCCGTTCTGGCGGACGGAGAGGCGCTGCGCTGTGCCCTGACCCATGAATGCACCCATTATCGCCATGGGGACCATCTCTGGGCGGTGCTGCGGGGCGCATGCCTGGCTCTGCACTGGTATAACCCTCTGGTTTGGTGGGCGGCGGAGCTGTCCCGCCGGGATGCGGAGCTGGCCTGCGATGAAGACACCGTCCGGCAGCTGGGGGAGGGGGAACGAGCGTCCTACGGCCGCACTCTCATCCGCATGACCTGTGAGCAGCGGCCCGCTCTGCTGGTGACCGCCACCATGATGACCGACAGCGGAAAAGGATTGAAGGAGAGGATCACTTTGTTGGTAAAGAAGCCGAAGCCCGCCGTTTTTACCGTGATCTCCGTGGTGCTGATCGCGGCCTTGACCGCCGCTTGCACCTTCACGGGACAGAAAGAGCCCCCCGCTCAGACCAACGGCCTCTGGTCCAGTGTGGACGCTTATATCCGATCCGAAGCGGAAAAGCTGAAGCAGGAGGACGGATATACCTATTATATTTACAGGGACGGTCAGAACGAAGCCGGAAATTCCATCGAGGTGACGGAACCGGCAGAGGATGTGCGCATCGAGAACCCGAAGTGCATCGCCAAAAATGAGGCCTTCTCCTCCGAGGGGACGCTGGAGCTGTGGAGCTTTTCCTTTGCGGTGAAGCCTGTAGACCGAGCCGGGGCCTTGCCGGACCGCTTCCTCTGGGTGGGCGGAAACAGCATTGACGACGACGGATATATTTCCGACGGGTACTATCATCTGGTCACAGTTCTCCACAAAGAGGACGGATGCGAGATCCTGCAGGATGACACCACCAACGACGGGCTGCTGAACAGCTGGTATAACGAGTACCCGGAGGAATATCTTTACGACTTTTGGGTGGACCACGAAAAGCTGGATGTGCCGAAGTACTATGTTTCGGAATTTCTGGACAGCAGCAAGCTGATCACCGAAAATACCCCTATGACCGACGAAAGCGCCGCGGGATACCGCTATGACGGCGACGGCTTCTACCTGTATGTCAGCATCATGCTGCGCCGCACCAGTGACACAGAGGACGAGTGGAGCAGCCCCTACGACACCGGCTGCACCATCCGCGTGGATAAAAGTGCGGACAGCGTGCAGGCCATGGAGGAATTCTACCGCGACGGCGGATTCCTGCAGGACATGGACGGCGCGTGGCGTATCGGCCATGAGGATACTGGGGAGGAATTCGCCATCGATCTGGTGGAGAACCCGGAGGGCGGATGCTATATCATCACCCGCAGCTGGAACGTGATCAAGTGCACGCAGCCCAGCGACTACTACAGCATGGAAAGCATTGCGGAAAACGAAAAACTCGCCATGCGCGTCATGGCGAGGAGCTTCACCCTTTCCTGAAAAGCGCGGGGGCCGGGCGGCAGATCTGCCGCCCGGCCCCTTTTTGCCGCGCAAAGAGATGAAAGGAAGAGAAGAAAATTTATTTCAAAACGGTACCGTCGGCCAGGGTAATGGTATAGCCGTTAAAATTGATGGCGCCGTTGTTGGTAAGGCTCGTAAGGGTGCAGTTTCCGGTGAGGTTCCACGTGCAGCCACTCTCCACGGT
>CAKUEI010000073.1 GCA_934646175.1 uncultured Oscillospiraceae bacterium | reverse complement strand
CTGCTGCTCCGGGTGGTTCCCCTGCGGCGGCACCTGTTCGGGCTGAAGGCGGCAGTCTACGATATACCTTACGAAAACCCCGAAACGGAAGAAATCTCTGCCCTGCCCGGATTTCGCCTTTTGAAACGGGAAGAATTAAAATGGGACCTTCACCTGTCCGACCTCGGAATGATCGACGCGCTCTTCAAAATGACCCCGTATTACTACAAAACATCTGCAAAAGATCAGGCCAAGCTGTCCGCCCTCACCCAGTTGGACACCGAAGTGGCCTTCGGCCTGCTTGTGGAACAAAAGGAGTTGTGATTTTCCATGAAAAAGCTTGTATCCGATTCCATCCGCGACCTTACCATTCTCTCCGTCGCCAGTCTGGTGCTGGGCATCCTGTTGCTTTTCTTCCCCAATACGTCCGGACTGATCATCTGCCGCATCTGCGCCCTTGCCCTTATTCTGTTCGGTGCACTGCATGTGGTCCTCTACTTCGTCCGGGACCTTTCGGCCAACATTTTTCGCCATGATCTGGCCATCGGCATCGTCTGCCTGCTGGTGGGCATTTACCTCTTCCTGCGGCCGCAGATCCTGATGAGCGTCCTCCCCGCCGTGCTGGGTCTGGCATTACTGGCGGACAGCTTCCTCCGTCTGCAGAAGGCATTTGATCTGGTGCGAATGCATGAATCCCATTGGTGGGTCGTGCTGCTGCTGGCCGTCGCCACCGGTATTTTCGGCATTGTCATCCTCGCAAATCCCTTCGCCGCCGCGTCTGCCCTGCTGATGTTCATCGGCATCGGACTGCTGGTCAACGGTTTTTCCGACCTGTGGACCCTGCGGACCGTACGGCATCATCTGAAGGACGCCGCCCAGAAGTTTGAGGATGCCGTCCACGGTGTTGAGACCACCGGCTACGTGGTAGAGGACGACGACGAGGAGCACCAGAACTAAGTGAAAAATCAATACGCGGCAGGCCCCTTTCGGGACCTGCCGCGTTTCTTTGTCTCTTTATGCCTTCCGCCGCTCCAACAAGCGCTGGAAGAAGCGGATCACCTCGGCCAGCACCACGATGCTGAACGCAAGGGCCACGATCTTCAGCCACAAAATCAGGGGCAGGGGCACCGTGCGGAACACTGCACCGCCAAACTGTGTGATGAGGACCTGCAGGCAGAAAACCAACGCCATCACCCCCAGCATGGGCCGATTGTTGAGCAGATTGCGGAAGAGGCTGGTGCTGCCCAGCTCCCGGCTGTTGAATGCGTTGAACATCTGGAACACGATAAACAGAGTGAACAGGATCGTCCCCTGCTGCTCCGCCGTGCCGCCGAGGAAATTGGTGAAGCGCTGGAGGAAGAAGATCACCGTCACAAACAGACCGTTCACCACGATGCGCCGCATCATCCCGCCGGTGACGATGCTGGCATCGCGCCTGGTAGGCTTGCGTTTCATCAGGTCGCCGCGGATGGGTTCCAGACCCAGAGTCAACGCCGGAGGGCCGTCCATCACCAGATTGATCCACAGCAGTTCCAGCGCGCTGAAGGGCGAGGCAAGACCCGCCAAAGTGGAGATCAGCACCACCAGCATGGCAGACAGGTTCACCGTCAACTGGAACTGAATAAACCGCTGGAAATTCTCGTAAATGCCGCGACCCCACTGCACCGCTTTAACAATGGTGGCGAAGGAATCGTCCAGCAGGACGATGTCGCTTGCCTCCTTGGACACCTCAGTGCCGGAAATGCCCATGGCAATGCCCACATCGGCATTTTTGATGGCTGGGGCGTCGTTGATGCCGTCGCCGGTCACGGCCACCACATTCCCGGTGGCCTTCAGGGCGTTGACCACCCGCATTTTGACCACCGGCGTACTGCGGGCGATCACGCGGATATAGGGAAGGCGCTGCTTCAGCTCTTCATCGCTGAGATCGATGACATCCTTAGCCTCTACGGCCACATGGTCGTCGTCCAGCACGCCCAACTCCCGCGCAATGGCGGACGCCGTCACGATATTGTCGCCGGTCAGCATTTTCAGCTCGATGCCAGCGCTTCGGCACCGGGTCACCGCGTCGTAAACATCCGCGCGTAAGGGGTCGCTGATGGCCACGAACCCGTCAAAGGTCATGCCGCACTCCACCGCTGCCCGCTGGTGCTCGAAATCCACCGCTTCCGTCATCGCCTTGTGGGCAAACCCGATCACACGGCAGGCATTTTCCTGAAACTGCGTGATCTGCGCTTCCGCCTTTTCACGCTCTTCATCCGAAATGGCGCAGAGGGAGAGGATCTTTTCCGGGCTGCCCTTGGTGTAGGCAAGGAAGCCCTCTTCCGTGCGGATGACGGTGGTCATGTTTTTCGTTTCTGAGCTGAAGGAGTACACATGCGCCACGTCCCACTCATTCCGCACAGTCTGGTAGTCCCAGCCCGCCTTGTGGGCGGCGGTGATCAGGGCACATTCGGTGGGATTGCCCACAAAAGAGGGCTTGTCCCCTTCAAAGGATACGTTGGCCGTTCCGTTGCCGCAGAAATTCTCCAACAGGTGTTTTTCCTTTACAGCCTGTGGTTTGCAGAGTGTTCCGTCCTCATAGACATCGGTCACCGTCATGCGGTTTTCCGTCAGAGTGCCCGTTTTGTCCGAGCAGATCACATTGACGCATCCCACGGTTTCGCAGGCGATCATCTTTTTCACCAGCGCATTCTGGCGGGACATTTTGATGATATTGAGTGCCAGAGAGACCGCCATGATGGTCGGCAATCCCTCCGGAACGGCGGCCACGATCAGCAGTATACTGCTGATGAATGCCTCAGAGATGCCCACCAGGGATGCATTGCCCGCAAGCAGGGTCTGCACCAGCTGGATCACGAACACCACACCAGCCGTTACGGAACCAAGCACGGTGATCCGCTTGCCCAACTTGGCCATTTTCTCCTGCAAAGGTGTCGTGCTGTTGTCGACGCTGGAAAGCTCCCGGGCGATTTTTCCGAATTCAGTATGATCGCCCACCTCGGTCACCACGGCCCGGCCGCTTCCCCCGGTGATGAAGCAGCCGGAGTAAAGCATGTTGCAGCGCTCCGCCACCGGCGTTTTTTCCGCATCAAAGCGGATCTCTGCGTCCTTGCGCACCGGCATGCTTTCACCGGTCAGGGCCGACTCGTCCGCCACCAGGCCCTTGCACTCCAAAAGGCGGGCGTCGGCGGGGAGTTTGTCCCCTGTTTCCACACAGAGAATATCCCCCACCACGATTTCATTCTGGGGGATCCGCTTCGCCTGTCCGCCCCGGATGACCTTCACCAGAATGTCCTCGTTCATTTTGTTGAGGGCTTCAAAGGCTTTGGCGCTTCTCCCCTCCATGGCTACCGAAATGCCTACGGACAGTCCAATGGCCACGAAAATGCCCACGCACTCGATAAAGTCCGTCTCCGCACCGGCAAACAATCTCACAAAGTTGACCGCTAGCGTGATAACCGCCGCTGCCAAAAGCAGCAGCAGCATCGGCTCACAAACTGCTTCCAGAATACGCTTTGCAAGCGACGGCGGCTTTTCCCGCGTAAAAGCGTTGCGTCCGTACTTCTCCCTGTGCTGCGTGACCTGTTCTTCCGTTAGGCCGGACATCCCATTGCTGCCCAGCCTGCGCAGAGTTTCCTTCGCAAGTTCCATAAATGCATTCATACCGTTTCCTGCCCCCTTACAGACAACAAAAAACCATGTCCCGCCCGTCGGCATGAACATGGTAACCATTTCCGATGAATCCCATGCATAGCCAGACAGTTATACATGAGTCTCGTCATTTCAGACAAGCCAGACTGCGCTCTCGCTCCGCAGCCAGGATGTTGACTTGCCCCGCACGCAACCGTGCGCTTACTACTCCCTCACGGCAGTATTGACTTTTGCTTACTATACCATAGCGGCTCTTTTTTGTCAATCCGCTCTTTTTCGTCTCAGAATGCCAAAGCAAAAATGGATAAAAAAATACCAGGGCCAGCCGCTGCCCTGGGAAATCCGTGGTAATCAAACATTACCGGGTGCTGACGTGGCCCTGATTATCCTCGCCAAAGATGATATCGTCGATATCGCGTTCATACATCATGGTCATTTTCTTCATCTCCTTTCTTGTAATCTGATTGTATTATAGCAGACTCCCCCGGAAATGGAAGAACAATCTGTGAAGCATTTGTGAACAATTTGTGAATGAGCGCGCATGGGTATCATGCGCGCTCTCCGTTATTCCGTCCAATTTTTGATCACGTAGGTGTGATCCATGGGGCCGGAGCCATGGCCCAGGTCCAGTCCGGCCGCCAGCGCGCCGGTGAGATACGCCTTTGCAAGGCGGATGCTCTCCTCCAGACTGTGCTCCTCCGCCAACCGGCAGGCAATGGCGGAAGACAGAGTGCAGCCCGTCCCATGGGTATTGGCGGTCTCGATGCGCTCGGAGAAAAACCACTGCGCCTTTCCGTCCTTCCACAGAAGGTCCACGGCGTCGTGGACCAGATGCCCGCCCTTTATCAGAATCGCGCCGGAATAGGTTCGGCCGACCTGCTCCGCCGCCCGCAGCATGTCTTTTTCCTCCCGCACCGGGAAGCCGCATAAGACCTCAGTCTCCGGAATGTTGGGGGTGATGATGCTCCCCAACGGGATCAAAAGCTGCCGCACGGCGTCCATGGCGTCCTCGGACAGCAGGCGGCTGCCGCTGGTGGCGACCATGACTGGGTCCACCACAATGTTCTTCGCCTTGTAAAAGCGCAGCTTTTCGGCGATGACTTCAATGATCCCGCTGTTGGATACCATGCCGATCTTCACACTGTCCGGCCGGATATCCGTAAAGATCGCGTCCAGCTGGGCCGCCACGAATTCCGGCGACGCCTCCTGAATGGCGAAAACGCCGGTTGTATTCTGGGCAGTCAAGGCCGTAATGGCCGACATGGCGTACATTTTGTGGGCCGTGATGGTCTTGATGTCCGCCTGGATCCCGGCCCCACCGCTACTGTCCGAACCGGCGATGGTCAGCACTTTTTTCATGAGAACAGTCCCTCCAGTCCGCGGTACTCCTCCGTATAGCAGTCGGCCAGCGCCTTTACCTCTGCGGTCTTTGGTTCATAGGCGTCGAACACCCCCACCAGCGGAAAGCCCGCCTGTTTCGCTGTTTTTGCTGCGTGGACGGCATCTTCAAACACTGCGGTCTGCTCCTTCGGTGTCCCCAGAAGTGCAAGCGCCCGCTCATAGATCACCGGCTCATCCTTCCCGTGGCCCACCATTCTGCAGGTCAGCACCCCGTCGAACCATTCCCGGATCCCAAGACGCTTCAGCGCCGACTCCGTCAGGGAAAGGTCGGTAGCAGTGGCAACGCACAGCTTCACGCCATGCTCTTTCAAGCGAAGGAGAAAGGCTTTTGCCCCCGGCTTTAACTGCACTCGCTTGGCATAGTCTTCCCGCAGAAGGTCGTTGACCTCGCTCATGATCTCCTGCTCACTTACTGTCAGCGGGTAATGCTCCTTCAGATAGGCTGCCCCCTGAGGGAGGCTCATCCGCACCAGAATTTCGTTGAGGCCCGGCTCCGCTGTCATTCCCCGGTGGTTCAGGTACCGCTCTCCCAAGGTGTTCCAGAGACCCATGGAGTCCAGCAGGGTGCCGTCCAGATCAAAAATCGCGCCTTTCAGCATGGCTGCACCGCCTCTTCTGCTGCTGCGCGCAGGGCCTTACAGTCCACTTCGATCTTGGCGGAGGCAAAAATGGCCGAGACCAGCGCCACACCGGCGATGCCGCTTCCCCGCAAAGTCAGGAGGTTCTCAAGATGGATGCCGCCGATGGCCACCACGGGAATTTTTACCGCATGGCAGATTTCCCGCAGCATCTCATATGAGACGGCATCGGCGTCCTGCTTGGTATCCGTGGGAAACACCGCTCCCACACCCAGATAATCCGCGCCGTCGGCCTCCGCCTTCCGCGCCTGTTCCACCGTCTGGGCAGAAACGCCCAGAATTTTGTCCGGCCCGATCAAGGTGCGCACCCGGGCCGCATCCAGATCGTGCTGGCCCACGTGGACCCCGTCTGCATCGCTCTGCAGCGCCACCTCAATGTCGTCGTTCACCAGAAAGGGCACCTTCTTCTCCCGGCAGAGGGCGCAGACGGCCCGCGCCTCTTCTAAAAACGCGGACTGCTCCATAGCCTTCTCCCGCAGTTGGATACAGGTGACCCCGCCGCGGATGGCCTCTTCCACCGCCTGCACAAGGGACTTTTCGCCCAGCCAGCTGCGGTCCGTCACCCCGTAAAGCAGCAGATCGTCCTTATCGAACTTCATACTTTGCCCCCTGCTCCAGCTCCTCCGGCGTTAGGCGGCACATGGCGTCAATGATGTAATTCCGGTAAGAGGAATTTCCATCTAACTTGCTCATTCTTGCGTGGGCGATCTCGCCGCAAAGGCCCATGGCACAGACCGCCGCAGCCACGGCTTCCACCTGATTTTCCGGATTTGCGGCCACAAAGGCTGTGGTCAGCGCGGAGAGCTGGCAGCCCGTCCCCGTGATCTTCCCCATATCCGGGTGACCATTGCGGATGCAGTAGGTCATCGTTCCGTCCGTCACAAGGTCAATGGCGCCGGTAACGGCTACCACAGCGCCCGTTTCCTTTGCAAATCTCTCGATGAAGGCCGCCGCTTCCGGCAAGTTCTCCTCCGTCACCCGGTCTGCCAGGGAGGCATCCACGCCGTTGGTCTGCCCACTGCCCAGGGCAAGCACCTTGATCTCAGAAATATTGCCGCGAATGACTGAAAGGCGAATTTCCTTTACAATCCGCTTCGCCGTTTTGGTCCGCAGGGCCGACGCTCCCGCGCCCACCGGGTCAAGGAGTACGGGGTGCCCCACTTCGTTCGCCTTCTTCCCCGCCAGAAGCATGGCAGGGATGGTCCGCTGATTCAGGGTTCCGATGTTGAGATTCAGGCCGGCGCAGATGGAGGTGATCTCCTCCACCTCCTCCTGATCGTCCGCCATGATGGGGGACGCCCCGCAGGCCAGCAGCATGTTGGCGCAGTCGTTTACGGTAACATAGTTTGTAATGTTATGGATCAGCGGTGCGTTCTCCCGCACACGTCGAAAGGCTTCTGCAAAACTCATCTTCTTTCCTCCCCGGCCATCTGCCAGAAGTGCAGCTCATGCATACTGGCCAGATAAAAAATCTCCTTCAGGTGTTCTTTGGTCGTCTTATCAAAGCCGCCACACATTTCGTTGGCAAGCTCCGTCCAGTAGGCGCAGCATTCGCCGTAGCCCTCGGAGGTGTAGTCCGCCACCAGTGGGGCAAAGTACCCTTCCGCCACCTGAGGTGCCCGGGCCTTCAGGCGCATGAATACATCGTAATAGCCCAACATGCAGGGCAGAACGGCCATGAGGATTTCCTCCACGGTCCCGTTTTTCCCGGTCTCGATCAGAAACGAAGTATAGTCCCGGCACTGCGGGCGCTTTTCGATCTTGTCGATGTCGGCGTCCGTCAGGCCCCACTCCGCCAAATAGGTAAGGCGAGTGGCGTTTTCGCCGTCTGTCACGTAGCCCAGCATGGAGTAAAACAACTGCATTTCCTTCCAGGAGCGGCTTTTCGCCATGGCATAGGCAAAGGCCTTCAGATAATCCCGCAGGTAAATGCTGTCCTGCACCATATAGTCCCGGAACTTTTCCCGGGAAAGGGTGCCGTCCGCCATTTCGTTCAGAAAGCGCTCATTGGCGGCATCGTCCCACGCCTCCTTTGAGTAGGCGATCACTTCGTCCATAAATTTCATTGTTCCTCCAGCTCCTTTTCTGGCATTCGGGAAGATATGACCATCAAAATCCCCTGTTTCACCCGGACGGTCACCGGGCCATTCCATTCGTTGCTGACGCCGATGGGGAAGGTATTGCTCACCCGGGCGTCCTTCAGCTCATATTTGGCTCCCTGAATAGACACCCCTTCGCACCGGTCGGAAAAAGCCAGCACGGAAAGGGACCAGCCAGGCCGCGGCGGGAAGACCCGCTCCCCGGAAGCAAGGAACACCACATGCTCGTCTGCACCGCAAAGTTCCGCTTCCGCGCCGTGCTCCGCGGTGAAAGCCGCAGCC
>CAKUEI010000072.1 GCA_934646175.1 uncultured Oscillospiraceae bacterium | reverse complement strand
TTTGACACGCCGGAAGACGACGATTTGTGCTATGTTTCATCGGAATACATCAAACCGGAAAACGGCGCGGCAGCTGAAAAAACTGGCGGAAGAAACGTCCTGCCCCTGGGAGGAGACCCTTTTTGCCCGGGAAACCGGGCGGGAAGACCCCATGGAAAAACTGGAGGCAAACCTTTTTGCCGTGAAACCGGAGACGGGACTGGAACAGCAGGGCCACATTCAGCTTTTCCGGGCGGGCAGCATCCATGGCGAGGCGGAATGGGCGGCCAGCGAAATTTTGCGTCTGGTGCGGGAGAAAGAATACCGATTCCGGGACATCGGCGTGGCTTCACGCAGCTTTGAAAGCTGCGGCGATGTGGTGGAGGCAGTGTTCCGGCAATACGGCGTGCCGCTCTTCCGGGCGGTGTGCACGCCGGTGCTGGAAAAACCGGTGCTGAAGCTGGTGACAGCGGCCCTTTCTGCGGCGGCGGAGGGGTACCGCTATGACGACATGTTCCGCTATCTGAAGACCGGCCTGACGCCGTTGACGATGGAGGAATGCGACAAGCTGGAAAATTATGTGCTGACCTGGGACATTCGGGGGAGCCGCTGGACCCAGAAAAAGCCCTGGAGCTGGCACCCGGAGGGTTACGGCCGGAACATGACCGAAGAGGAGCGGCAGCAGGTGGAGGAGCTGGACCGCCTGCGCAGAACGGCCATCGCGCCCTTGGAAAAGCTGCGGAAAAGCGGCGCGAAGACCGGCCGGGAACAGGCCATGGTGCTCTATCGTTTCCTGGAGGAGATCGAACTTCCACGGCGGCTTTCGGAGCGGGCGAAGGAATGGCGGGAAGAGGGGGACCTCAACCGTGCGGAGGAATACCGTCAGCTGTGGGATATTTTTGTCACGGCGCTGGAGCAGTGCGCCGTGCTGCTGGATGATACACCCATGGAGCTTTCGGAATTTGCGTCCCTCTTCCAACTGGTGCTGTCCCAGTACGAAATCGGGAACATCCCCGTTTCCCTGGACCGGGTGACAGCGGGAGATATGACGCGGGTAACCGGACACGGGCGAAAGGCGCTGTTCCTGCTGGGCGCGGACAGCGGCAGCATCCCCCAGGTCGCTTCGGCGGGAGGGCTTTTGTCCGACGAGGATCGGACGCTGCTGGCCTCTCTCGGCATGGAAAGCGCCAACCGGCTGGACGAGCGGCTGGAACGAGAGATGAACATCCTCTATCAGGCCTGCGCCGGGCCGCAGGAGCTGCTGGCCGTGAGCTGGACTGGGCAGGGAAGCGACGGCGGGGAAAAGCAGCCCTGTTTTCTGGTGGAACGGCTGCGGCTTCTCTTCTCCGACCTTGCGCTGCGGGAGGAGGAGGCCGAGCGGGAGGAGATCCTCCTTGCCGCGCCGGGGCCTGCACTTACTGCTGCGGCGGAGGAAGAGAGAGTCTATCGTGCACTTCTTCATACCGAGCGGTGGCAGGCGTCGGCCCGCCGGGTGGAAAAGGCACGGAACTGGGACCGGGGGCACCTGAGCCGGGGCGCGGTGGACCGGCTTTACGGCAAACGGGTGCCCATGTCCGCCTCCCGCATGGACAAATATAAGCAGTGCCATTTTTCCTTCTTTATGCAGTACGGCCTCAATGCCAAAGCCCGGCGGGGCGCGGGCTTTCAGGTACCGGAATACGGCACCTTTGTCCACGCGGTGCTGGAGCGGGTGTTCCGTACGGCGGGCGAGATGGGGGGCGTAAAGACCCTTTCCGATGAGGACGTGAAAAAGCTGACGGACGAGGCGATCAGCGACTATGTCCGGGTGGAGCTGGGTGGCCTATTGGATGAGACGCCGCGGTTTCGCTATCTGTTCCGCAGACTGACGGACAGCGTGCGGGCGGTGGTGCGCAATATGGCAGAGGAACTGCGGCGGTCGGACTTTCAGCCCATTGCCTTCGAGCTGGGCTTCGGGACCGGCAAGGAGCTTCCGCCGGTGGAGCTGACGAAGGACGGCGTGACCATCAGCGTCACCGGATTTGTGGACCGGGTGGATGGCTGGGTGAAGGACGGAAAGCTCTACCTGCGGGTGATGGACTATAAGACCGGAAAAAAGAACTTTGACCTGACAGAGATTTGGAACGGACTGGGGCTGCAGATGCTGCTGTACCTCTTCACCCTGGGAAAAGAGGGGGAAAAGCGGTTCCGGAAAGAGGTCGTGCCCGCGGGGGTCTTGTACCTCCCCGCCCGGGAAGTGGTGGTGAACGGTCGGAGAAACATGAGTGAAGAGGCCCGGCAGAAAAAGGTGGACGAAGAGCTGAAACGAAAGGGCCTGCTGCTGGACGAATCCGATGTGCTGGAGGCTATGGAGCGCCCGGAGGAGGGAAGCGTCCGCTTCCTCCCCGTCAAGGTGAGCGCAAAGACCGGGAAGGTGAGCGGTGACAGTTTGGTATCTGCCGGGCAGCTGGGGCGGCTGGAACGGCATATTCGGTGGATCCTGGACGACATCTGCCGGGAGCTGGCGGCGGGCAGCATCGCGGCAGACCCCTTCTGGCGGGGGGCGGAGAAAAACGCCTGCCAATACTGTGACTATGCAGAAGCCTGCCACTTTGAAGAAGGGCGTGGCGGCGATCAGAAGCGCTGGCTGCCCAAAGTGGATGCCGGTGCCTTCTGGGCCAAGCTGGAGGAGAAAGGAGACGGGGACGATGCCATTTCCCTTGACGGATGAACAGCGCGGCGCGGTGGAGAACCGGGGCGGCAGCCTGCTGGTATCCGCTGCGGCAGGCAGCGGAAAGACACGGGTGCTGGTAGAACGTCTGCTCACCTATGTGGACGGGGAAGGGGAGAATATCGACGCCTTCCCCGTCATTACCTATACCCGGGCGGCGGCGGCGGAGCTGCGCAGCCGCATTGGCGCCGAGCTTTCCGCCCGGGTGGCGCAACAGCCGGGCAATGGCCATCTGCGCCGCCAGATGACGCGGCTTTACGGCGCGAATATCTCCACCATCCACGCTCTGTGCGGCCAGCTTCTGCGGGAGTTCGGCTACCGCATCGGACTGGACGCCGACTTCCGCATGTGTACGGAGGACGAAGCGGCGGTGCTGCGGATGCAGGTCTTAAACGACCTGCTGGAAGCGCGCTATGAGGACATTGAGACCGATGCGGAGTTGACCGCCGTAGTGGATACTATGGGGGCGGGCCGGGATGACCGGCGGCTTCTGGAGATCGTGTTCGACATTTATGATAAGGTGCAGAGCCATCCGGATCCGGCGCGGTGGATGGACGAGCAGGAGCGAGCCTTCTTCCACCCGGAGGGGGCGGATGCCGAAGAGACGGCGTGGGGCGCTTTCCTGCTGCGCGATGCCGAAAAGACCGCGGAATACTGGCTGGAGCGCATCAACGCATCCCGAACGATTGCCGGGCGGGACGCGGTGCTGGAGGCAAACTACGGCCCCAGCCTGGAAGAGACGGCGGACGGTCTGCGGCGATTAAAAAACGCCGCAGGGGAAAGCTGGGACAAAGCGCGGGAGGCGCTGCCCATTCCCTTCCCCACGGCGGGGAGAAAGCGCGGTGTGGAGGACGAGGAAGCGGCGGAGCAGGTGAAATCTGTCCGCAATCTGTGCAAAAAGCAGCTGGACAAGCTGGGCGAACGCTTTGACGCGGGCAGCGAAGAGCTGATGGACGACCTGCGGGCGGTATACCCCGCGGTGAAGGGGCTTTTCCGGCTGGTGCGGGAATTCGGCGCGGCCTACCGGAAGGAAAAGACCCGCCGGGGCATGATGGATTTTTCCGATTTGGAGCACGAGACGGTGCACCTTTTGACGGAAGGGGAGGACCATCACCCCAACGCCCTGGCGGATGAGATCTCCCTGCGCTGGCGGGAGGTGATGGTGGACGAATATCAGGATACCAACGAGGTGCAGAACGCCATCTTTTATGCCCTGAGCCATCGGGGGGAAAAGCTGTTTATGGTGGGGGATGTGAAGCAGTCCATTTACCGGTTCCGGCTGGCCGACCCCACCATCTTTCTCAAAAAATACCGCAGCTTCCCCCCGGCGGAGAAGGCGGGGGAGGGGGAGCCGCGGCGGATGGTGCTGTCCCGGAACTTCCGTTCCCGCCCCGAGGTGCTGGAGGCGGCCAATTTTCTTCTGCGGTGCCTCATGTCGGAAGAGATGGGGGAGATGGAGTACACCGATGAGGACGCCCTGTACCCTGGCGGGGAATTCCCCGAGGGGGACGACGTGCGGACGGAGCTTTACCTGCTGGACCGGGAGAAAAAGGAAGCGGATGGCGACGAGGAGCGGCCGGACAAAAGCCTCGCGGAGGCGCGGTTTGCCGCCGGGCGCATCCGCGCGCTACTGGACGAGGGCTTCCGGGTGCGGGAGGGCGGCGCCTTGCGGGCCATGCGCCCCTCGGACGCGGCCATCCTGCTGCGCTCACCGTCGGTGGTGCTGCCCTATTTTACCCGGGCGCTGGACGAACAGGGCATCCCGTGGCGGGCGGAGCAGGGGGAGGACTTCTTCGGCTCTACCGAGGTGAGCACCGCCCTGTCACTTTTGCAGATCGTAGATAATCCCCGGCAGGACGTGCCGCTGATCGCGGCCCTTCGCTCACCGGTGTACGGCTTTTCTGCGGACCGGCTGGCTCTGCTGCGGGCGGGGGAAAAGAAGGGCGACTTCTACTCCGCCGTGGAGCGGGCCGCGGAGGAAGGCGACACAGAATGCCGCAGGTTTTTGGAGGAGCTTACCGCTCTGCGGCGGGACTGCGGCGAGCGGAAGACCCACGAGCTTTTGTGGCGCATTTATGAGGAGACCAACCTGGTGGGCCTGTGCGCCGCGCTGGGGGACGGGCGGCGGAGGAAGGAGAACTTGACCGCCTTATATGAACTGGCCCGCAGCTGCGAGGAGAGCGGGAACGGCGGCCTGTTCAGCTTCCTCACCTATCTCGACCGGATGCGGAAGGCGGGGGGCACCCTGCCCGGCCTGCGGCAGGGGAAAAGCGAAGGTGTGACCATTATGAGCATCCACCGCTCCAAGGGACTGGAA
Organism: uncultured Oscillospiraceae bacterium; assembly: GCA_934646175.1. Classification (GTDB taxonomy): domain Bacteria; phylum Bacillota; class Clostridia; order Oscillospirales; family Oscillospiraceae; genus CAKUEI01. The sequence continues at coordinate 3,150 of CAKUEI010000072.1, read as the reverse complement.
TTTCCCGTAGTGCTGCTGTGCGGCCTGGCCAAGCGCATGAACCGGGAGGATATGCAGAAGCCGATTTTGTTCCACCCCAAGCTGGGCGTGGGGCCGAAGCGACTGGACCGGGCGCGGATGCTCCAGTCCCCTACCATCGCCCGGACGGCGGTGGCCCTGCAGCTGGAGCGGGAGATGATGGCGGAGGAGCTGCGGCTTTTATATGTGGCCATGACCCGGGCCCAGGACAAGCTGATCCTGACGGCGGCGCCGGGGCGGGGGGTGCAGGCCCTTTCCACCCTGACGGACGAATGGCGGCTTCCGGTGTCCCCCCGGACACTGATGAACTGCGAGTCCGTGGGGCAGTGGGTACTGCGGGCGGCCTTGTGCCGCCCGGACGGCGAGGCTCTGCGGGAGGCTGCCGGCTGTGGGGACATCCGTGCGGAAAGCGCAGTGCCCTTCGGCCCGGAATGGCGCATCGAGGTGGTAGACGGCACGCCGCTGGAACAGGCTCCGAAGGGGCAGAAGGCGGAAACGGCGGAGGCGCAGCGCGGCAGCACACTCCCCGAGGAGGAGACACTGGCGGCTCGCTTTCGTTGGCAATACAGCCATGAAGCGGCGGCGGACACCCCCTCCAAGCTGACGGCCACCCAGCTGAAGGGCCGGGAAAAGGACGAAGAGAGTGCCGAGGAGGCCGTACGCCCGCCCATGTCCGCGGAAACGCGGAGCGACCTGTTCCGCCGGCCGCGGTTTGCGGAGGAAGAGCTGGGCCTGACTGCCGCCCAGAAGGGCACGGCCCAGCATCTGGCCATGCAGTTTCTGGATTTTGACCAAACGGACAGCCCGGACGCAATCCGGGCGGAGATCGAGCGGCTGCGGCGAAAGCGCTTCCTCACCGACGAGCAGGCGGAGGCGGTGCAGCCGGAGCAGCTGCTGGCCTTCTTCCGATCGGACATCGGGCGGAAACTGAAGAATGCCAAGGAACTGCACCGGGAATTCAAGTTCTCCCTTTTGGCGGATGCGGCGGAATATTACGGCCCGGCCCTTGCGGGGGAGGAGGTGCTGCTGCAGGGCGTCATCGACTGCTGGTTCGAGGACGAGGACGGCATCACGGTGCTGGATTTCAAGACCGACCGGGTGAGCGAAAAAACGGTATCCGCCCGGGCGGAGGAGTACCGCCCCCAGGTGGAGACCTACTGCACGGCCCTGCAGCGAATGACCGGAAAACCGGTCCGGAACCGGGTACTGTGGTTTTTCTCCCTGAGTCGGGCGGTCACGCTGGAGAGTGCGGAAAAATAAGAAAAAAATCGGGTAAAAGACTTGCTTTTTGAAAAAGAACATGGTACAATGACCAATGCTGATTTGATAGCATTTATAATTTGATACGAAAGAGGTGAACACAAATGAAGGCAGGGATCCATCCCAACTATGAGCAGACCACCATTCGCTGCGCCTGCGGCAATGTGATCGAGACTGGCTCCACCAAGCAGGATATCAAGGTGGAAGTTTGCTCCAAGTGTCACCCCTTCTTCACCGGCAAGCAGAAGATGGTGGACACCGGCGGGCGTGTCAGCCGCTTCAACAAGAAGTTCGGCCTGGACAAGTAATCGAACGGTTTGGAAAACGCCGCATCGGGATCGATGCGGCGTTTTTTCGGCTTTTCCCCTCCGCACGGTTCCGGACGGAGGAAAAGCGCATAGAATATCGGCACAGGAAAAAGGAGGAGTCGGAATGCTTCAGAAGATCGATGTGAAATCCGTAAAGGAAAACGTGTTCTCCATGATCGGCGACCGCTGGCTGCTGATTACGGCGGGGAAAGAGGGGCAGTGCAACCCCATGACTGCCAGCTGGGGCGGATTGGGCGTTCTCTGGGGGAAAAACGTGGCCACCATTTATGTGCGTCCCCAGCGGTTCACCTACGGACTGGTGGAGGCAAGCGACACCTTCGCCCTCAACGTGCTGCCCGAGGGGAACCGGGACATCCTGAACCTCTGCGGCACCAAAAGCGGCCGGGACATGGACAAAATGGCGGCCTGCGGCCTGACCGCTGAACGGGCCGAATGCGGTGCGCCCTATCTTGCGCAGGCGGAGCTGGTGCTGGTGTGCCGCAAGCTCTACAGCCAGGACATTGACCCAGCGCGGTTTATCGACAAGGATATCGACCATGCCTGCTACCCCGGGAAGGACTATCATCGGATGTATATCGGCGAGATCGTGGAGGCCCTGAAAAAGGCCTGAGGAGGAGCATATGAGCGAGGCCCAGACGGAAGAGAAAAAGGACCGTGCGGTGCTGGTGGGACTGAACGCCTACTGCCTGCCGGAGGACGATAACGCCAGCGACGAGACCCTCGCGGAGCTTGCCGCCCTGCTGGAAACGGCGGGGGGCGAGTGTGCGGGGGTAGTGCTGCAGAATAAGGACACACCGGACCCCCGCACCTTCATCGGCGAGGGAAAAGCCGCCGAGGTGAAGGAACTGGTGCAGAACACCGGCGCCAACATGGTGATCTTTGATAATGCCCTGTCCCCCTCCCAGCAGCGGGTGCTGACCGAGGTGCTGGGGGTGCAGGTATTGGACCGCAGCGCGCTGATTTTGGATATTTTCGCCCAGCGGGCCCGGACGAAAGAAGGACGTCTTCAGGTGGAACTGGCCCAGTATCAGTACCTGCTGCCCCGGCTGATCGGTATGTGGACCCATCTGGAACGACAGGCGGGCACCAGCGGGCGGCCCATCGGCTCCAAGGGCCCGGGCGAGACCCAGCTGGAGACCGACCGGCGGCACATCCACCGCAAGATCGCCAAGCTGCGGGAGGAGCTGGAAGAGGTGCGCCGGGTGCGCGGCGTGCAGCGGGAAAAGCGCATCAAAAACGAGATCCCCGTGGTGGCCATTGTGGGCTACACCAACGCGGGCAAATCCACCCTGTTAAATGCCCTGACCGATGCAGGTATCCCGGCCAACGACCGGCTTTTCGACACCCTGGACACCACCACACGGATGCTGGAGATCTCGGACACCTGCAAGGTGCTGATGAGCGACACCGTGGGCTTTATCCGCAAGCTGCCCCATCATCTGGTGGACGCCTTCAAGGCCACGCTGGAGGAGCTTTCCTACGCCGACCTGCTGCTGCACGTCATTGATGCCTCCAATGAGAACTGGCAGGAGCAGGCCCGGGT
>CAKUEI010000071.1 GCA_934646175.1 uncultured Oscillospiraceae bacterium | reverse complement strand
GTATATCCATGTAGATCCCTTTCTGAATGAAGTGCTTTTGACAGAAAGCACCATATTTTTATTTATCATAGCAAAAACTGAAAAAAACGGCAAGTCCTTTTTTGCACGAAAAATGGGAGAATTCCGCGAAAAACTGCCGCGGCCCTTTGGGACCGCGGCAGAAAAGAGAAATGCAGTGTTTTTTCGCACCGTTTGAAAAATGAAGTTTTAGTAGGCAACGCCCCAGTAGATCATCTTCTTGGCGGGCTTGCCGCAGATGGCGCAGGTGTCGCCCAGATGCTCCTGCTGGAAGGGAATGCAGCGGGAGGACATACCGGCCTTTTCCTTCATGGCCAGCTCGCACTCCAGGCTGCCGCACCACATGGTCTTGATGAAACCGCCGTTTTTCTCCTGCAGCTCCTTGGCTTCTTCCAGAGAGGAGGCGGCGAAAATGTGGCTGTCCAGGTTGGCCTTTGCCTTCTGGAACAGACCCTGCTGCACGTCCTCCAGCAGCTGGGGAACGCGGACGGCAAGCTCGTCCAGAGAGACGGTGACCTTCTCAAAGTTATCGCGGCGGACGGCCACGCACTGGTTCTGCTCCATGTCGCGGGGGCCGATCTCGATGCGCAGGGGCACGCCCTTCATCTCGTACTGGGCGCACTTCCAGCCCAGGGACTGGTCGCTGTCGTCCATCTTCACCCGGATCCCGGCGGCCTTCAGGGTGCTGTACAGCTCGCCCGCCTTTTCCAGTACGCCTTCCTTGTGCTGGGCCACGGGGACGATGATCACTTGCACCGGCGCCACATGGGGAGGCAGGACCAGGCCGTTGTTGTCGCCGTGGGTCATGATCAGACCGCCGATGGTGCGGGTGGAAAGCCCCCAACTGGTCTGGTGAGGGTAGGACTGATGGTTTTCCTTGTCGGCAAAGGTGATGCTGAAGGCACGACAGAACCCGTCGCCGAAATAGTGGCTGGTGCCGGACTGAAGAGCCTTGTGGTCGTGCATCATGCATTCCACGGTGTAGGTGCGCTCGGCGCCGGCAAACTTTTCCTTGTCGGTCTTGTTGCCGCGGATGACGGGCATGGCCAGCAGGTTTTCCAGGCAGTCGGCGTAGACCTCCAGCATCTGCTCGGTCTCTTCAATGGCCTCTTCCGCCGTGGCGTGGATGGTGTGCCCCTCCTGCCACAGGAATTCGCGGCCGCGCAGGAAGGGACGGGTGGTCTTTTCCCAGCGCAGCACGCTGCACCACTGGTTATATTTCATGGGAAGGTCGCGCCAGGAGTGCACCACATGGCTCCAGTGGTCACAGAACAGCGTCTCGCTGGTGGGGCGGATGCAGAGCTTTTCGTCCAGCGGCTCGCTGCCGCCCAGGGTGACCCACGCGCACTCGGGGGCGAAGCCCTCCACATGGTCCTTCTCCTTCTGCAGCAGAGACTCCGGGATCAGCAGAGGCATGGACACGTTCTCGTGCCCCAGCTCCTTGAATCGCTTGTCCAGATAGCCCATGATGTTCTCCCAGATGGCATAGCCATAGGGACGCATAATGAAAAGGCCTTTTACGCCGGAATAATCCACCAGCTCGGCCTTGATGCACACATCCGTGAACCACTGGGCGAAGTCCACCTCCATATCGGTGATCTGTTCGACCTGCTTTTTCTCCTTCGCCATGCTAAAAACCCTCTCTTTGAATCAAAAGTGTCTTCTATTTTATGCAGGAAACGGCGAAAAGTCAAGGTCTGCAGCCCATTTCGGGGACCTTTCTCCCGCGCCCTTTTCTTGACACCTTCCTGGATTTTGGGATACAATAATAAATATGTATGATTCCGCCGCTGTCCTCTTTCCGGACAGGGCTTTGATTTGTGAGGAGAAGCGAATGGCAGCAACAGGCAGCAGACAATACGGAAACGATTCCATTGCAGCGCTGAAGGGCGCCGACCGGGTGCGCAAGCGCCCCGGCGTCATCTTCGGCTCCGATGGGCTGGAGGGCTGCGAACACGCCGTGTTCGAGATCCTTTCCAATGCCATCGACGAAGCGAGAGAGGGACACGGCAGCCTGATCACCGTCACCCGGTTCGCAGACGGGTCCATTCAGGTGGAGGATCAGGGCCGCGGCTGCCCCGTGGCGTGGAACGAGAAGGAACAGAAATATAACTGGGAGCTGGTCTTCTGTGAACTGTACGCCGGCGGCAAGTATAAAAACGGCGACGGGGACAACTATGAGTACTCTCTGGGCCTCAACGGCCTCGGCTCCTGCGCCACCCAGTACGCCAGCGCCTATATGGATGTCACCGTCTGGCGGGATGGAAAGAAGTACAGCCTGCACTTTGAAAAGGGCGAAAACGTGGGCGGCCTTACGGAAGAACCCACCGACCGGGGCAGAAAAACAGGCACCCGCATTCGCTGGAAGCCTGATTTGGATGTGTTTACTGACACCGATATTCCGGCCGATTACTTTGCTGATGTGATGAAGCGGCAGGCGGTGGTGAATGCCGGGGTGACCTTCCGCTTTCAGGACGTGGGCGAAAAGCCTGTGGATTTCAAGTATGAAAACGGCATTTTAGACTATGTTACCGAGTTGGCGGGGGAGAAGAGCCTCACCGCTCCGGTGTTCTGGCAGACCGAGCGCCGGGGCCGCGACCGGGCGGACAAGCCCGATTATAAGGTAAAGCTCTCCGTGGCCTTCTGCTTTTCCAACACGGTGCAGGTCATCGAGCACTACCATAACTCCTCCTGGCTGGAGCACGGCGGAAGCCCGGAAAAGGCCATGAAGTCTGCTTTCGTCTCCGCTATTGACGGATATCTGAAGGGCCAGAACAAATATCAGAAGAACGAGAGCAAGGTTACCTGGAACGATATTCAGGATTGCCTTGTGCTGGTGAGCAATAACTTCTCCACCCAGACCAGCTATGAAAACCAGACGAAAAAGGCCATCAACAACAAGTTCGTGCAGGAGGCCATGACCGACTTTCTCCGCAGCCAGCTGGAGGTCTATTTCATCGAGAACCGCTTCGATGCGGAGAAAATTGCCGAGCAGGTGCTGGTGAACAAACGCAGCCGCGAGACAGCGGAAAAGGCTCGGCTGAATATCAAAAAGAAACTGTCTGGCAGCGTGGACATCTCAAACCGGGTGCAGAAATTTGTGGACTGCCGCTCCAAAGATGTGGAAAAGCGGGAACTCTATATCGTAGAGGGCGACTCGGCATTGGGCAGCGTCAAGCTTTCCCGGGATGCGGAATTTCAGGGTATCATGCCCGTTCGCGGCAAGATTCTCAACTGCCTGAAGGCGGATTTTGCCAAAATCTTTAAAAGCGAGATCATCACCGACCTTGTGAAGGTCATGGGCTGCGGCGTGGAAGTGCAGAACAAACACGTGAAAGACCTGTCCTCTTTTTCCCTGTCCAATCTCCGGTGGAACAAGATCGTTATCTGCACCGATGCCGACGTGGACGGCTTCCAGATCCGCACCCTGATCCTCACCATGCTGTACCGCCTGACCCCCACCCTCATCCGGGAGGGGTACGTCTACATCGCCGAAACCCCTCTTTACGAGATCACCTATCAGGAAAAGGGCAAGGAAATGACCTGGTTTGCCTACTCGGACAAGGAGAAAAACGATATTCTCTCCGGCGAGCTTGCCGAGAAGAAGTACAGCCTTCAGCGCTCCAAAGGCCTGGGCGAGAACGACCCGGAGATGATGGCCCTCACCACCATGAACCCTTCCACCCGACGGCTCATCAAGGTGCTGCCGGAGGATGTGGAGCGCACGGCGCAGATGTTCGACCTTCTGCTGGGCGACAACCTTGCCGGACGAAAGGACCACATTGCCAACGAGGGGTATAAGTATCTGGAACTTGCGGATATTTCCTGACCGCGCGGGAAAGAACGTATTCTGAAAAAATGAGGACGAGATAGCATGCCAAGAAAAAAGAAAACTGACCAGCCGGCGAAGGAGCTGGACACCTCCCGCGTCCGCGGCCTTTCGGCCGAGGTACTGGAGCAGCCCATCACCCAGACGCTGGAACTCAACTATATGCCCTACGCCATGAGCGTCATCGTCTCCCGCGCCATTCCGGAGATCGACGGCTTCAAGCCCTCCCACCGCAAGTTGCTTTACACCATGTATCAGATGAAGCTGCTGGGGGGGAGCCGCACCAAGTCGGCCAACATCGTGGGTCAGACCATGAAGCTCAACCCCCACGGCGATGCCGCCATTTACGACACCATGGTGCGCCTTTCCAAGGGGTACGACGCCCTGCTGCACCCCTTTGTGGACTCCAAGGGCAACTTCGGCAAGGTGTACTCCCGGGACATGGCCTGGGCTGCCAGCCGTTATACCGAAGCGCGGCTGGACCCCATCTGCGCCGAGCTGTTCCGCGACATCACCCAGGATACCGTGGACTTTGTGGACAACTATGACGGCACCATGAAAGAGCCGGCCCTGCTGCCCACCACCTTCCCCAATGTGCTGGTGTCCGCCAATCAGGGCATCGCCGTGGGCATGGCCTCCAACCTGTGCGGCTTTAACCTGGGGGAAGTGTGCGACGCCACCATTGCCTACCTCGACGACCCGGAGTGCGACCTTCTGGAGACCCTGAAGGCCCCCGATTTCCCCACCGGCGGCGTTTTGCTGTATGACCCTGCCGCATTGGGCGAAATATACCGCAGCGGCCGCGGTTCCTTCCAGGTGCGGGCCAAGTGGCGCTACGTGAAAGAGCAGAACCTCATCGAGATTTTTGAAATTCCCTATACCACTACGGCGGAAGCCATTATGGACAAAGTGGCCGAGCTCATCAAGGCGGGCAAGATCAAGGAGATCGCCGACATGCGGGACGAGACCGACCTTTCCGGCTTGAAGCTCACCATCGACCTCAAGCGGGGCACCGACCCGGACAAGCTGATGCAGAAGCTGTTCCGTGCCGCCCCGCTGCAGGATTCCTTCGCCTGCAACTTCAACATCCTCATTGCCGGGATGCCCCGGGTCATGGGTGTGCGGGGGATTTTGGATGAGTGGTGCTCCTGGCGGGCGGACGGTGTTCGCCGCCGGGCCTATTTCTCCATGAACAAGAAGAAGGAGAAGCTGCACCTTCTGAAGGGCCTGCGGAAGATTTTGCTGGATATCGACAAGGCCATCAAGATCGTCCGCGAAACGGAGGAGGACGCCGAGGTCATCCCCAACCTGATGATCGGCTTCGGCATCGACCGCATTCAGGCGGAGTTTGTGGCGGAGATCCGCCTGCGCAACTTAAACAAGGAGTACATCCTCAAGCGCACGGACGAGATCAAGCAGCTGGAGGACGAGATCGCCGACCTGCAGGACACCGTGGACCGACCCGAGCGGGTGCGCGCCATCATGAAGGACGAACTGCGGCACGTGAAGGAGACCTACGCCGTCCCCCGCCGCACGGAGCTGATGTACAGCCACGAGGCTCCCACCCTGCCTGAGGAAGAGGAAGTGCCCGATTACCCGGTGCATGTCTTCCTCTCCAAGGAGGGATACTGGAAGAAGATCACTCCCCAGTCCCTGCGCATGAACAGCGAGCAAAAGTATAAGGAAGGGGACGGCCCCTTCCTCCATTGGGAAGGCAGCAATAAGGATGAGCTGCTGGTGTTCACCGATCGGCAGCAGTGTTACAAGACCCGCCTTTCCGAGTTCGACGACTCCAAGGCGAGCGTTCTGGGCGACTACCTGCCCGCCAAGCTGGGCATGGATGAGGGCGAGCGGGTGCTGTGGGCCTGCTGCCCCGGGGATTATTCCGCCCAGCTGCTCTTCTTCTTCGAAAATGGCAAGGTGGCCCGGGTGGCCCTGTCCGCCTATCAGACCCAGACCCGCCGGAAAAAACTGACCGGTGCTTACAGCGATAAATCGCCTCTCGTCAATGCCTATCTGCTGGAGGAAGAGATGGAAATGGCGGTGTTTTCCACCGAAAGCCGCTGCATGATTTTCCACACTGCCGCGCTGACGCCCAAGACGACCCGCACCACTCAGGGCGTCAACGTCATGACCCTGAAACCGAAATATAAGGTGGAAAAGGCCCTGCCCTTGCAGGAGACCACCATTCAGAATTCCTCCCGCTACCGGGCACGCAGCCTTCCCATCGCCGGGGCCCTCCTGCGGGAAGAGGACCGCGGCGAGGTGCAGATGACCTTGCTGGATTGAGAACAGAGGAGGGAAACATGAAACAGGTAAAGCGGTATGTGGTCCCCTATCTCTGGATCACCGTCGCCTCCGCCATTTATGCGCTGGGCTTCAACTGGTGCTATGAGCCGAACCTGATCGGCTTCGGCGGCATCACAGGCGTGGGGCAGATCATCAACTATCTTCTGCCCTGGGCGCCTATCGGCGCCGTAGTCATTATCCTCAATATCCCTCTGTTTTTGCTGGGGTGGAAGCTGCTGGGCGGGCATCTTCTGGTGTCCTCCCTGTACGCCATGTTCGTGTCTTCCCTGTTTATCGACCTTTTCCACTTGCTGTTCACCTTCCGGCCCATGGAGCCCATTCTGGGCTGCATTTTCGGCGGGGTGATCATGGGCGGCTCCCTGGGCATAGTATTCCTGCAAGGGGCCACCACCGGTGGCACCGACCTGCTGGCCCGGCTTTTGAAGCTGCGGGTTGCCTGGCTTCCCATGGGACGGCTGCTGATGATGATCGACCTGGTGGTCATCGTGGCCGTGGCCGTGACCTTCCGGAATCTCTACAGCGCCCTTTACGGACTGGTGGCGCTGTTCATTTCGTCCTTCGTCATGGATCAGGTGCTTTACGGCATGGATAACGTCAAGGTGGCCTATATCATCAGCGACGCGTACGAGGCCATCACCGCCGCCATCATCCATGACATGGACCGCGGTGTCACCATCTTGAACGGCCGCGGCGGCTGGTCGGGGAAAGAGAAACAGGTGCTCATGGTCGCCTTCAAGCAGCGGCAGATCGTCGAGCTCAAGCAGACCGTGAAAGAACTGGATCCAGCCGCCTTCCTCATCGTCTGCGAGGCGCACGAGGTTTTGGGCGACGGTTTCCGCACCTATCAGAAGGACGACCTGTAACGAGGGGAGGGAACCCAGTGTTCAAACGCAGCCTGCTGGCCTTGTGCCTCATTCCTGTGCTGCTGCTTTCCGGCTGTAGTGCCATGCTGCAGCGCAGCTATGTCTCGGTGGAAGATCATAACGAAAACCCGGTGTCCGACGGCGGCTCCGCCCTGCGGGTGGAGACCTATCAGGAACTGGTCAGCGCCGTGCTCTATTATGTGAACGCCGGGGAGTCTGCCGGTGTCATCCGCTTTTATAACTACTCCCGCGACGTGGAAAGCGACTTGGAAAACGCCTGCTTGGAGGTGGTGCAGGAGGATCCTCTGGGCGCCTACGCCGTGGACTACATTAAATACGACGTAAAGTCCATCGTGGCCTATGACGAGGCCACCGTCCACATCACCTACCGCCGCACCCGGGAACAGATCGCCGGCGTGGTCTCGGTTACCGGTGTCAGCGCTATCCGTTCGGAGCTGAGCGAGGCCATGGAGCAGTTCTCTCCCGAACTGGTTTTGCGCATCGGGTCTTTTGACGAGAGTTCCGTTGACATTCAGCAGCTGGCGCGAGAGGCATACTATGCCACCCCTGCCGCCGCCTTTGGGATGCCGAAGGTCACCTTTGCCTATTATCCCGAGAAGTCCACCTCTCGCCAGCGGGTGGTGGAGGTGCTGCTTACCTATTCCGGAGACACCCAGCAGATGAAGGAAAAGCAGGATGAGCTGCGCCGCCGCCTTGTCACCATGGACACCATGCTGCAGGACCTTTCCGGGCAGGAGGCGGCCCGCACCGCTTTTGCCATGGTGCGGGAGAACGCGGTCCTTCAGTCAGACGGGGTGGGCACCGCTTATGCGGCGCTGGTCAAAGGCTCCGCCAGCAGCGAAGGCATGGCTCTTGCCTTTGAACTGCTGTGCAATATGTGCGGCGTTTCCTGCACCGTGGTGGAGGGAACGCGCCGGGGCAGCACCTATTTCTGGAATACGGTGGATTGGGGCGACGGGGCTGTGACGGTGGACGTTACCGCGTCGGACGGTTTCGGCCTTACGGAGGAGCAGCTGCAGCAGCGGGAATACGTCCCCGCCTCTGCTTCCTGAAAAAACGCCCCGGCTGGGTTCCCGGCCGGGGCGTTTTGACCTGCGCAAGAACAGGAAAGCGCCCCGGCGGGCAACCGGGGCGCATTTCCTG